>CALWGE010000003.1 GCA_944378225.1 uncultured Merdimonas sp. | reverse complement strand
GTAGAGTTCTCCGTTACGTAAAGCTCTTCCTTCCAGTCTCCAAAGTATCCTTCCGGCGCAGAAGTCTCTATGATACGGAATTTTCCCTGGTTATCCTGGGAATACCAGAGCCAGGATGGGGTAAGATAAACGCCTTTTTCTGTCTCGGTCAAAGTCATCCCTTCTGCCGCTCCGGCCATGGTTCCCGTCTCATAAGGCTTTGACGACGTGTCTGTGGTTCCCCGGTAGGGTACGTATTTCTCAGCCCGCTCACTCCAGGCACAGACCCCAAACACTGCTCCGCTTAAGGGATTTCCGGTTTCCTCATCCACCTTTTTCAGCTGTGCCTTTACCTTGAACGGCTCGTTATACAGCTGAACGTCCGTCACGCTGCCTCCGTTCTCATCCGGCTTTCCCGACGACACCACGTTATCCAGCTTCGTATAATACTCCGGTACTGTTTCTGTCACCTCATACTGCACCGTCCGCCCGTTTTCATCGTATTTGATCAGGGGCTTTGTACTTCCATCCGGCATCAGACGCGCCGAAAAAGAGTAAGCCCAGCCCCGTCCTGCATTGGTAACGGCATTGTTGACCTGCACTGCCGTACTCTGGGAGGGCAGCGTCCGCATCAGCTTCACCATAATGCTGTCTGCCCGGGATCCGCTGACCGTCCAGTGTTTTTCTCCGGAAAAGGCTGCCGTTCCGTACTTCAGTTTCGGCGTCACAACTCCTGTCTTACGCCTTTCCTGATTGTAAATACCTCCCTGAATCGTATATCTCATCACGGCTCCGGCCTTTGTAAGGTCCGACGCCGCTCCTTCCCCGTCCCGGTTGGTGGGATAAGAAGTATCCGACAAAAGATACCGGTACTCGTCTTTCAGCTTCAGCCGGACAGTACAGCGGTAGGTCTGCCCCGCTCCCTCCGGCACCCGCCAGGTGAGCTTTCCTGTCGCTTTGTCCAGGACAGCCGCCCCGGAGCCGCCGTCTGCGCTCACGATCTCCACGGGCTCCCAGTATTTCGTCTCAATCTGATCTGTCAGCACCTTGTCCCCGGCGCTGATCTCCCCGGCTTTCCCGTTGATGCTGAACAGAGTCTCTGCAAGCGCGGAGCCTGTTCCTCCGGAAAAGGAAAGGTTCTGCCAGAAATTCGCCGTATAGGTTCCGTCCGGCTTCTGGGTGGCCAGTTCTGCCAGAAACGCTGCTCCCTCCGAGCCGGAGGGCATGCCGATGGCCAGGGTAAAGAGATCCGTGTTAGGCAGAGATTTTATCTGATTGGCATAGCTGCGCACCGTATTCCAGTCCGGATCTCCGCAGACTCCGTCTGATATAAAGATCACTTTTGTATAGACATCCGCATGCGCGCTGTCTGTCCGGTTCCGTTCTGTAATCATACGATAGGCTTCTTTCAGGGATTCCGTATAATAGGTCCCGGAAAAGGTTTTTACCTGACTGACTGCTGTCTTTACCGCCCCATAATCTTCTGTCCAGGGGGTATAGTTGAAAAGTCCCCGGAGCCGGTAAGAATCTGCCGCTCCGTAATAAGTACCATCCGCAAAGGACCAGAAGGCCACACGGGATTTGATTTTCCCATCCGGAACAGATGCATTGTCTTTCTCAATCTGATCCATCAGTTCGTAAATGGCCTGTCTCGCCATAGTAAGGCGATCCTGACAGCCGTTCCCATAGCTGACGCCGATGTTCTGCCCCGCCCCGTTATAGTGGCGCTTCGTCCAGCTTGAGGCTCCTCCTGACAGATCATTGAACCAGTACCCGCTGGAATGGTCAAATCCGGTATAGTAATCCACCAGGCTGAGGGAAATTCCTCCCTTATGATAATAGTGGTCCGGATTAATACAGGGAGAATTTTCATTTACAATATCGGGATAGCCTCCCTGCTCCCAGGTCATGCCGCTCAAAGACATGGTCCGGGTCCGATCCAGGATGATAATGTAATCCACCGGGATGTTGGAGTAATCAGAAGTATCCTTTTCCGTAATCGTCAACTCCGCATACCCGTCCTCAATGTCTGTCCAGCGGGCAGACTTGGAAAGCTCCACATCCGGTTCATGCTCTTTTTTTGTAGAAGAAGTGTTTCCCTGCCAGTCCCCGGCGATACTGTCGTCTGCCGCTGACAAATCCCCCAGGTTCTGTCCTTCCCTTTCGGATAACACTACTTCTACGTCTGCCGCAGGCATGGTAAACGTAACCGCAGAAGAAGACACCTGAAAATCAAGGTCTGTGTTTTCTTCTCCAGAAGTCACCGTGGCTGTCCAGATCTGATCTCCGGAGTATTCCACATGAACCGTGACTTCCGTACCCTCGTAAAACTCCATAGGCTCCACAGAGGTCTCAAACACAGAAGCCCCTTCTTCCAGACTTTCTGTCGTTACTGTCACCGCATACTGCTCCCGGGGAACTGCTTCTGCCGTTATGAGCATATCCGTCTCTGCCGCCTGGAATGTCAGTGTGAAAGAACCCTGCTCATCCGGCCCGTTCAACTCATAAACAGCCTCCGTTCCTTCTTCATTCCTGACACAAATGCTGTCCTGTACAAGAACACAGTCCTCATCCGGTGTAAGAACAACCTCTATGGTATCCCCGGGCGAATAGGTATCCTGAGGAACTATGACAGATACTTTTTCTCCCTGTCCTGTCACTGAAATCTCTTCGGACAAAACCGAAGTCTCCGGAATTTGTTCTTCTGTACCATTAGGTTCGTCTGATTCGTCTGTTTCATCCGTTTCTGTTTTCTGCTCATAGTTTTCCTTCACTTGTACCTGCGTCTCAGACTGAAAATCAGTCTGTAATTCCTCTGTACAGACTGAAGTCCCAGCCGCAGACACCGATTTGGCATCTGTATAAGAAGCCATGCCAAGCGCAGCCGCAAGCAGGACTGCCAGGACTTTTATTCTTATTTTCCTCTTTCCTTTTTTCAAATTTTTCCCTTTCCAAGAGCAGACATCGCTCTCTGAATTACGTTTTTTTCACGCTAAAACCGATTGTGCCATACACATACAAAAATAATCTTTCCGGCACCACCTTCTCCGCTTACTTTATAGTTTTTATAGAATAATTTGTCTGGAATTTATGAGGAGACTCTCCTCTTTGAAACAACAGATCTGTCTGATATCCGAAGGATACCAGATATATGAAATCAAGTCAATAGGTTTTGGAAATAAAAAACAGGATTTTCCATTCCGTGGTGTTTTTATATGTACATCACGATACAGAAAATCCTGCTGCAAAATCATAATTATTGCTATTGTTTTTAGTACAGTCGTTTCCTACAGCTGTCTGATTCTATCGAGAGCCGCCACCGTATTCTCATAAGATCCGAAAGCAGTCAGGCGGAAATAGCCCTCTCCACTGGGACCAAAGCCTGAACCAGGTGTTCCTACTACGCCTGCGTGCTCCAGAAGATAATCAAAGAACTCCCAGGAATTCATATTCTCTGGAGTCTTCAGCCAGATGTAAGGTGCATTGACTCCTCCGGATACTGTATATCCAGCGTCTTTGAGTCCATTTAAAATGGTTTTCGCGTTATTCATATAATAAGCTACCTGCTCTTTAAGCTGTGCCCTTCCTGCCGGTGAATAAACTGCTTCGCCTGCTTTCTGCACAATGTAAGGCGCTCCGTTATATTTGGTTCCATGCCTTCTTGCCCAGAGTGCATGCAGAGACACCTCTTTGCATTTCAAATCCCTCGGTACCACCGTACAGCCCAGGCGAACACCTGTAAAGCCGGCATTTTTTGAAAAGCTGCGCAGTTCAATCGCGCAGGTTCTTGCACCTTCACACTCATAGATCGTATGCGGTACGCCTTCTTCAGAAATATAAGCTTCATAGGCAGCATCATAAATGATGACTGCTCCTACTTTATTTGCATAATCCACCCATTCCTGAAGCTGTGCTTTTGTAATGGTAGAACCGGTAGGGTTATTGGGGAAACACAGATAAATCAGATCAGGCGTCTCCTTTGGAAGTTCAGGAGCAAAACCATTCTCTGCTGTACAGGGCATATAAATCACATCGCTCCAGGTTTCTGTCTTCGGATCATAACTTCCGGTACGGCCGGCCATGACATTGCTGTCCACATAAACCGGATATACCGGATCGCAGACAGCGATTTTATTATCTGTACTGAAAATTTCCTGAATATTTCCGGAGTCACATTTGGCTCCGTCGCTCACAAAAATTTCATCTGCGGAAATATCCGCTCCTCTGGACTGAAAATCGTGCTTTGCAATGGCATTTCTAAGAAATTCATACCCCAGATCCGGAGCATATCCATGAAAAGTCTCTGCATGCGCCATCTCATCCACAGCCTTATGAAGCGCTTCAATAATAGCCGGAGCCAGAGGCTGGGTTACATCGCCAATACCAAGGCGGATAATCTGCTTTTCCGGATGTTCTGCTGAATAAGCCGCCACTTTTTTACCGATTGTGGAAAACAGGTAACTTCCCGGAAGTTTCAGATAATTGTCGTTAATCTTATACATGATTTTCTCCTCTCCGTACCGTATTCTGACGGTCCTGATATTTATTCTATTTCTGATTTATGCTTACTTTGAGTTCTTCCGGATCAAATTCTCCGGTAAATACGGTCGCTGCCGGTCCTGTCATATAGACACAGTTATCCTTTTCATCCCAGCAGATTTCCAGACTGCCTCCCAGCAGATGAACAGTTACCTCGCGTTCTGCCAGCCCATTGAGAACAGCTGCCACAGCTACAGCGCAGGCCCCTGTTCCGCAGGCCATGGTTTCTCCTGATCCTCTCTCCCAGACGCGCATTTTCAGATGCTTTCTGTCTATCCTGCGGACAAATTCTGTATTAATCCGATCCGGAAAACGCTCATGATTTTCAAATTTAGGACCGATTTCTTCCAGCTTCAGATTCTCTACCTCATCAACAAAAACCACTGCATGAGGATTTCCCATAGAAACACAGGTCATCTCCCACACCTGATTGTCTACTACAACCGGTTCTCCTACCAGCATTTCCCCCTTTCCCACAACAGGAATGCGGGCAGGCTCCAGTACCGGTTCTCCCATATTGACACGAACCTTTTCTACTTTTCCATCCTTCACTGTAAGCTTCAGATGTTTTACAGCTCCTCCGGACAGAATATCCAGATCTGTCTTTTTCGTCAGTCCGTTATCATATACAAATTTCGCTACGCAGCGGATTCCGTTTCCACACATTTTTCCGTAAGAACCATCTGCATTATACATAGCCATCTCGAAATCTGCTTCGTCACAGGACTGAATCAGAATCAGACCGTCAGCTCCGATTCCCTTGTGACGATCGCTGACCAGCCGCGCAAGCTCCCCCGGATTTTCGGGTTTTTCCTTTGTACAGTCCATATAAACGTAGTCATTTCCAATCCCGTGCATTTTTGTGAATTTCACTGTATTCTTCTCTCCTTTTTCAGGCCAGGTCCTTTTCCGCAGTACCCGGCATTTAAAATCTCATCATGCTCAGCACCATCTGCGCTGTTTCTACCAGATTAGTGCCGCTGTCCATACTGCATTTCTGAAGATATCTGTGAGCCTCATCCTCTGACATCCCATTACGCTCCATCAGAATCATTTTTGCTTCATCCAGAACCTTTCTGTCTGCCTCCGACCGTACAGCCGGTTTTTCTTTTCTCTTCTTTCTTCGCCGTTCGAGACTGGCTGTCATCATCTCCAGCGTACTGATCAATTCATGAACCTTCAGCGGCATGGCCACACAGACAACCCCATCCTGTCCATATTCTCCCCATACTCTCTGGGAAGCCAGAAGAAGCATCTCAAAGTGTGACGGCAGCAGGTTTTTCAGTTCAGAATACATCATATCAGGGTATTTATATCCGCAGACAACAATGCCGTCTCCAAGACCATTTGCTGAAGCCAGCGCCTGAGCTCCTGTAGTGCAGACAGCAGGAACCCGGAATCCATGACGGACAAGCAAATTGCGGACATTCTTCGCATCTTCATTTTTAGGAAACAGCACAATAATATTCGTCACACTCTCACCTCCTCCGGATTCAGCGTCATGTTCTGGGACGGTACGCTATCCCCGGAAAGGCTTAGACACGATACAGATAATGTTCTGTCTCCCACTCAGACACATGCGAACAATACTCTTCCCATTCTCTTCGTTTTGCCTGAATATAGCTGCGGCTGATACTCTCACCCAGAGTACTGCTGACAAGTTCATCCTCTTCCATGGCGGCCAGCGCTTCTTCCAGATTTCTGGGAAGAGGCACTATACCCAGGGCCTGCCTTTCACTTTCCGAAATTCTGCGCACATCACAGTCTGAAGCAGCCGGCGGCTCAATCCTGTTTTTTATACCATCCAGTCCCGCTTCCAGGCAGACAGCCAGGGTAAGGTACGGATTACAGGAAGGATCCGGGCTGCGAAGTTCAATTCGTGTATTATCTCCTCTGAGAGCCGGAATACGAATGAGCTGACTGCGGTTCACAGCCGACCAGGACACATATGACGGAGCAGTGCTCTCTCCGTTAATCTGTGCCGGGAAAAAGCGTTTGTAGGAATTTACCAGAGGATTCGTTACTGCCGTCATTCCCCTTGCATGTTTCAGAAGACCTCCGATAAACCAGTACGCTTCCTGGCTCAGTCCGTTCGGATCAGAAGCATCCTGGAAAATATTTTTTCCCTCTCTTGACAGGGACATGTTGGTATGCATGCTGGAACCATTCATTCCCGTTCTCGGCTTAGGCATAAACGTGGCATGAAGACCCACACGTTTGGCAATGGCCTTTACTGCCAGCTTAAATGTCATAATATTATCTGCCGTTGTCAGTGCCTCATCATAACGAAAATCTATCTGGTGCTGGCCAGGCGCCACCTCATGATAAGAGGACTCCACGTCAAATCCCATATCTTCCAGTGTGAGAATAATATCCCTGCGGGTATTTTCTCCCAAATCAATCGGACTCATATCCAGAAATCCTGCTTTTTCATGTGTGAATGTTGTAGGATTTCCTTCATCATTCGTATGGAACAGGAAAAATTCACATTCCGGTCCCACATCAAACTGGTATCCCATTTCTTCCGCATGCTTTACTGCCCGCTTCAGAATTCCCCGGGGATCTCCGCTGTAGACTGTTCCGTCCGGCCTCTGAATATCACAAATCAGCCGGGCCACTCTTCCCTGCTGAGGTCTCCACGGAAACACGGCTAATGTATTCAGATCCGGGCGCAGAAACATATCCATATCGTTATCATGCAGAAATCCTTCCACACAGGATCCGTCAAACACATATCCCTGATCCAGCACTCTCTCCAGCTGTCCTGCAGTTACTGCCACATTTTTCAGATTCCCGAACAAATCCACAAACTGCAGACGGATAAATTCCACATCTTCCTCTTCCACCATTCTCAGAATGTCTCGTTTCGTATAACGGCTCATAGCATTCTCCTTTAATTCCTGCCTTTTTTCAGACAGTCAATCCAGAACTTCAGAATATAAAAATGGGCGTTCTTTTCCTGCAAAAAAGAACGCCGTTGTCCTGATACAAAATATAGCAGTTGAATGAAAATTTGTCAACCAAAAAGAAAAACTTCTGCTTGACAAAATCACAGTAATCGAATAAAATAATATCTGCACTTGAGTTATCGGAGTATGGCGTAGCTTGGTAGCGCGCTCGGCTGGGGGCCGAGAGGTCGCAGGTTCAAATCCTGTTACTCCGATTTTCTTTAAAACCGGGACTGTTTCAGTCCCGGTTTTATTTCTTTCTTCTTTTTATTTCTTTCGGGTTTTCTGTTTCTGATCTGCCGATATTCCTGCTGCGCTTCGTCTCTTTCCTGTGCCCTGCTGCGTCTTGGGAATTCCCACAGCCTCCAGTACATCTGACACTTTTCGTACCGGAATAATCTCCAGTTTTTCTTTTATCTCATCTGCAACGTCAGACAAATCCCTCACATTATCTTCCGGAATAAATACTTTTTTCACTCCGGCTCTCACCGCTGCCATCAATTTCTCGGGCAGACCGCCAATAGGCATAACCAGGCCCCGAAGTGATACTTCGCCTGTCATTGCATATTGCGGATCTACGCATTGACCGGTAACCAGAGATGCAAGCGCCGTCGTCAGCGTAATTCCCGCTGATGGTCCATCCTTGGGTACCGCGCCTTCCGGCACATGAATGTGCAAATCATTTTTCTCAAAAAGTTCTTCCGTCTCAGGGAACAGAAACTTAACAAGACTGACAGCTATCTGGGCAGATTCCTTCATCACATCCCCTAGCTGACCTGTAATGAGAATTTCTCCCTTTCCTTTTGTAAACAGGGTCTCTACAAACAGAATATCTCCCCCTGCCTGAGTCCATGCAAGTCCTGTGACTACACCGGGATTTCCTGACTGCTGAAGTCTTTCATGATAAATGGGCTGCATATCAAAAATTTTCGTCAGTTCCTCTTCGCATATAGAAACAGGAGAACCTTCCCCGCGTACAAGGCGCACTGCAGCCGTTCTGCATAAGGAATCCAGACATTTCTTTAATCCTCTTACCCCTGCTTCCATAGTATAATCCGCAATGATTCTGTGCAGAAGCTCATCTGACACTTCCAGCTGTCCTTCGGATAATCCGGCGCTCTCCGCGGCTTTCGGGAATAAATATTTTCTGGCAATCTGCATCTTCTCTGTCTCTGTATATCCCTGAAAATTCAGCAGTTCCATCCTGTTCAGCAAAGGCTCGGGAATAGTATCCGCACTGTTTGCCGTACAGATAAAAAGCACGTCTGACAAATCATAGGGGACGTTCATATAATGATCCGTAAAACTGCTGTTCTGTTCGGGATCCAGCACTTCAAGCAAAGCGCTGGAAGGATCCCCGTCAAATGCTTTTGTCAGCTTATCTACCTCATCCAGTACCATTACCGGATTAGATACCCCGCTTCTTCGTATTCCTTCCATAATCCGTCCCGGCATAGCGCCAATATACGTTCTCCGATGCCCCCGTATCTCCGCCTCATCCCGGATGCCGCCCAGACTGATTCTCACATATTTCCGTTCCAGAGCTCTTGCTATACTCTGACCGATACTGGTCTTTCCCGTTCCCGGCGGTCCCACAAACAGAAGAATCGAGCCTGACTGCTTCTTTTTCAGCTCCATACCTGCAATCTGCTGAATTACACGTTCCTTAATCTTCTTCAATCCGTAATGATCTTCCTCCAGGATCTGCTCCGCCCTGTCCAGAGCAATGGAACGGAAACTTTCTTTCTTCCAGGAAATTCCTGTCACAAAATCCAGATAATCATACAGCATTCCGTATTCATGGC
The DNA here is from genome assembly GCA_944378225.1 of uncultured Merdimonas sp. Classification (GTDB taxonomy): domain Bacteria; phylum Bacillota; class Clostridia; order Lachnospirales; family Lachnospiraceae; genus Laedolimicola. Next base: position 94,013 of record CALWGE010000003.1, on the reverse strand, counting down.
TGTTTTCTCCTTCCTGCTTCATGCGGTTCAATACCTTTTCTGCCTCTTTCCGGGCTGTTTCGTTCATACCGGAATCCTGAATCTTCATTTCGAATTTCCGGATATCCGTCACGCTCTCCGGATGCATGGCATCAAGTTCTTTCTGCAGAATAGAAATTTGTTTTTTCAGAGCATCTTCTCTGTATATTTTTTCATTGGACTCCGTCTGAGCGCGCTGAGCGTCTGCGCTGACTTTAGAGACTTCAATAAATTCATACACTGCCTTCTCCATCAATTCGTACCGCTCAGTAAGCCGATCCGCTGCCAGAATTGCGTACTTTTCCTCATCTGTCATTCCCAGCTGATATGACAGAGCAACGCATATTTCCTCCAGATTCTTCCATTTCTGCACATAACTTCTGGCCATAAGTCCCCACTGAAAGCCATCTACAAATTGAAGGAGCGCTCCCTGCACCTGCTTAAAAGACTCCTCCCGGCTTTCTGCATCCATATCTTCAATATCAGGGCGCAGAGAACAGACTGCATCCCACCTGCTTCCCTCGCGTCCCAATATCTCCGTATCTGTCCGGCACTTTGCCTGGACACTTATGCTGCCATCCTCTTCCACTTCCGTAACCACGCCCAGCAGTCCTATCGGATAGAAATCTTCCGGTTCCATTTCCTCCGGCTTTTTATCCTCCTTCATAATCAGAAAGAGCACCTCTTCCTCCTTTTCAGGTTTTTCTGCCGTTAATCTTTCCAGATAATCTTTCTGAAAATAGTAATGAACCTCCGGTGCCATCAAAAGACCGTAAACGGGTACCGTCATCATAAATTCTGCTCCTCCCATATCTCATCTGCTATTTCATGCAGCCTTTTCAATATTCTGAAATACTCTGCCGAATCGTGTTCTCCCAGTTTTTCGAACAGGTCACAATACATCCTCAGGGAATTTTCATACCGTTCTGTAATATAAGCGCTGCCTTCCTGCGTGAGGACAATGTAGACCTTCCTTCTGTCTTCTCTGTCAGGCTCTCTGAAAATATACCTTCTTTTTTCCAGCATATTAATAATATTCGTTGTTCGCCCGGGAGACAGCTCCAGCATCTTTGCTATCTCACCGGCCAGGATTCTTCCTCCAAAATGATAAACGCACAGCATGGCTCCGTCCTCTCCGCCAGCTGACAATGTCTTCATCATACTCAGACGCTTTCTGGACTGGAGAAACTCTATCTCACAAAATTCTCTTGCAAGTTCTTCATAGCCCATTTTCTGTTCATCCTTCCCCGGCTAAAGTCCGGTCTTCGTCTTCATAAACTTTCCACTAGAAACTTTTATTAGAAAATATTTTAACCCCTTAACGTCTGTATGTCAATGAACAGACATCAGAACAGTCTGCAGGAACACCCACATATTTCCCGCATGTCTGCATATACTTTTAACATTATGAAATTATGAATTATGAGGTGATTACTATGATTCAGTGTTACCCTTTCGAACTCCTGCCTCTGCCCTGGCTTTACGATGCTCTGGAGCCTCATATGGATACGGAAACCATGTTTTTTCATCATTCGAGGCATCTGAAGACCTATGTAGACAACCTTAACCGGCTGCTGAAACCTTATCCGGCTTTCCATGACTGGACTCTGGAACGTCTTCTCACAGAAAACAAAAGCCTGCCGGAAGAAATCCGGCAGGACGTGCGAAACAATGCAGGAGGTGTCTACAGTCATCAATTCTTTTTTTCCGGAATGACTCCGAATTCCACAAAATTATCCGGGAAACTGAAAAATGCACTTCTCCTGGATTTCGATACCTGGGAAGCATTTTACGAAGTTGTATTTGAAATGTCACTGAAGCTCTTCGGATCCGGCTGGCTCTGGCTTGCTGCTGACAGACGCGGAAAGCTGGTTCTGCTCACTCTGCCGAATCAGGATACCCCTCTTCCTATAGAGCTCTCTCCTATTCTCAACCTGGATCTGTGGGAACATGCCTACTATCTGAAACACAAAAACATGCGCGCGCCCTATATAAAAGCCTGGTTTCAGGTAATAAACTGGTATGAGGCAGAGCGGCGTTACCAGGCTATTCTGCTGGAAAACGCTCTGCAGAACAAACCGTCTTCTCCCTGCTGCGAATAAAAATACAGGCGGCGCCCGAAAATATCGGACAGCCGCCTTCTCTGTCAGCCCTCTTTTCTTCTCTCCTCAATTTCTCCTTCATACTGATCAATCAGAATTTCCTTGCGGGCAATCTCTTCACACAGCTCTTCAAAGCGTTTCTCTGTAAAACCTTCCTCGGTATATCGATCGTACACGATTTTTCCCAGAGCCTCGTAATCTCTCCTGATACCGCGTTCCAGACTGTAGATCTGATTTTTCAGCCTTGTGGTCTCTACAATTTCAGAAGCTTTCCGGCTCACTGTATCAGCTGCCCCGGTTACCGCCCTTCCAATATCATCCCATACATCTTTACTCATTTCATATACTCCTTTCTGAAATTTTCACCAACACTTCCGCCACCATCCACGACACTGCGCAGACAGCCAACGGCATCATCCATGCATACCATATATACGTACTTATTCCCAGGAAATCTGCCAGGAAAGAAATCAGAGAATTTATAATCACCTGCCATAAATAAATATGCTGAGAATCCTTTTCCCCGATGTGCGCCAGAAGACTGCCTCTGCCCACGGATGGGTTCTGCAAAGCAAAAGCAAACAGGCTCCCTGTTACAAGAATCGTTCCCAGATAAAGCTCTGCCCCACCGGAAATCATCATCTCACCCATAGAAAGACAGGCTCCTGCAGCTGCCGCAGACAGCCAAATCCATGTCTTCGCAGAAATCTTTCCCCGCTTCCCTGCAAACCAATGTCCCCAGAGAAAAAACGGCAGTCCTGTAACCCAAAAATTTCTTGCATAAAAAACAGGAAGATTAATTCCCAGAATGCCAAATCCCTCTCCTAAAATCAGATTTGCTCCCAGGCAAAGCGGAATAAGAACATAAACCCGTTCCTCTTTTCCAAAATGTGCAAGCAGACTGTAAAACAAATAACAATACAAGAGTGCTCCCAGAAACCACAGATGATACATAAACGGGGACTGATTCCATAAAATGAAATTCCATAATGACACAGGAGACAAAAGTTCAGCTGCAGCTGTCATTGTAAGTTCTCCCCGCCAGTACATCATAAACAATGTCCAGAGAAGATAAATCAGGTTGGCTTCCACAAAAACCCGAACTGTTTTTTTCAATCTGCGCCGGATTACAATCGGTTTTTGTCCGAAAGCGAAGTATCCGCTCACCATAAAAAACAGCGGCACGGCAAACCGGGCAAGCCCGTTCATCATACCTCCGATCGGACTGGGAAAGCTGCAGTGAATAAACACTACAAAAAAAGCTCCGATTCCCTTCCATACATTCAGGCAGTCATTTTTCATAGTTTCTCAGTTCTGAACAGGAGCGGTCTGCTCCTCCAGCTTCAGAACCCCGCGCATAGCAATCAGCGGGCCTCCTGTGTGCTCGATATATTCTCTGGTAATTGTCACGCGGCCAATATTATCGTCTTTTGGAATTTCATACATGATATCCAGCATAAATTCCTCAATAATCGCCCGCAGAGCCCTGGCACCTGTATCACGTTCCAGCGCTTTTTCTGCAATGGCTTCCAAAGCTCCATCGTCAAATTCCAGCTGGACTTCGTCCAATGCCAGAAGCTTCTGATACTGCTTCAGAATGGCATTCTTCGGCTCCTTTAAAATGCGTACCAGCATATCCTTTGTAAGACGATCCAGAGTACAGATAACCGGCAGACGTCCCAGAAATTCCGGTATCATCCCAAAGCTGCGCAGATCCTCCAGAGTAACCTTTGCCAGCAGATTGGGCTCGTTATCATACTTATCCTTCAAATCTGCCTGAAAGCCCATGGAAGATTTCTGGTTAAGCCGCTCTTTGATTACATTTTCAAGTTCCGGAAAAGCACCTCCGCAAATAAAAAGAATATTGCGGGTGTTCACTGTAGTCAGAGGAACCATGGCATTTTTGCTGCTGGCTCCCACGGGGACCTCCACCTCCGCACCTTCCAGAAGCTTTAAGAGCCCCTGCTGCACGGACTCGCCGCTTACGTCCCTGTGATGTGTATCTTTTTTCTTTGCAATCTTATCTATCTCATCAATAAAGACGATACCTCGTTCCGCTTTTTCCACATCATTGTCAGCTGATGCCAGAAGTTTGGAAATCACACTTTCAATATCATCTCCGATATAACCTGCCTCAGTCAGTGAGGTGGCATCAGCAATAGCCAGCGGAACATCCAGAAGACGGGCCAGTGTTTTTACCAGATAAGTCTTTCCGCTTCCGGTAGGACCAATCATCAGAATATTGGACTTTTCGATTTCAATGTCATCCTGAGTCCCCGTCGCCACACGTTTGTAGTGATTATAGACAGCTACCGAAATTACTTTTTTGGCGTAATCCTGTCCGATTACATATTCATCCAGCTGTCCCTTGATTTTATGGGGCGCAGGAATCTTCCGAATATCAAAAACCGGTTCTGCCTTTTTCTCCTCTTTCGGCTTTTTCTTCTTCACCTGCTGCTGACGCGGGAACATATTCTGAAGATCTGAAAAATTGATCATATTGACTCCCTGAAGCTTCGAAAAATCAATATTCCCATTCTGGATCGTATCCATGGTTCTCTGCATACAGTCCGGACAAATCGCCATACCCTGAGCCAGTGTAATCAGCTTTCCTGTCTGACTCTCCGGACGATGACAGAGAAAACAGAAGCGATCATATTCATCTTCTTTTTTCTCTTCCGTTCCCTGAGCCTTCTGATTTTCCGTTTCCTGCGTCAGTTCTGAGCCGGAATTTTCTGTTTCTGTATCTTTCAAATATTCTTTGTCTTCCATATAAATTGTATACTCCTTTCCCCGAGTATAGCATAAAAACATGACCGGGCGCAAGGGAAAGGATCCTGCCTCCTTTCCACCTGCACCCGGTCTTTTCCGCTTATGCTTTACTGATTTTTCTCCACTGTTTCCCTGGAGCTCAGCGTAACCTCTACTGTCTTCTCCGTATATCCTCCGTCACCCGGCGACTGAACCGTAACCTCTACGGTTTCTCCTGCCTCATAATACTGCAGACGTCCCTGAAGCGCCTCATAGCTGCCTACGCTCACTCCGCCAAATTTCGTAATAATATCACCCTTATGCAGACCGGCCTGATCTGCCGCGCAGCCTGGAACTACAGACTTCAGATAAACTCCTGCCGGCATATCATACATCTGTGATACATCCTGCGTCACATCCTGACAGGTGACTCCCAGGTATCCTCTGTTTTCCTCTGCCACCTCGGAACGTGTTTCCAGACTCTGCAGATCTCCGATAACTCCTTCTACATCTGAAATGGGAATTGCATAGCCCATACCTTCCACATAACTGGAAGAAAGCTTGGCCTCATTGATGCCAATCACCTGTCCCTGCATATTCAGCAGAGCTCCGCCACTGTTTCCAGGATTAATAGCAGCATCTGTCTGAATCAGCTTATTGCTGATTACCGTACCGTCGTCATTCTGAAGGGACACTTCCCTGTCCAGAGCACTGACAATTCCCGTAGTTACTGACTGACCGTATCCCAGGGCATTTCCAATCGCAACTACCTGTTCTCCTACCTTAAGGGAAGAAGAATCTCCGATACTTGCAGCTTTAATCTGAGACATGGTTTCCTCCGGAATCTCATCCAGCGGGACTGCAATGACTCCCACGTCTTTCGTGGCATCCGTCCCTTTTATCTGAGCCTGCACTGCGCTGGCCTCGTCATTTCCTTCATCCACGCTGAACAGAACTGTAAGCTCTGAAGCACCGGAAATTACATGATTATTCGTTACGATCAGAAGTTCTGTATCATTCTGACCAATGATAATTCCCGTTCCTGTGGACACCTCTTCCTGCTCCTGCGGCATGCTGTACCAGCCCCAGCCCCAGTAGTTCTGTACCTCACGTACACTCACGTTTGTAATTGCAACCAGGGAAGGCATGCACTGCTCCACAATAGAAGCCACCGACTGACTGGAAACTGTATCCGTTCCGTCATAGGGCTGAGGTGTTACCGTGCCGATTTCCGGCGCAGCACCCTCATCTCCGTTTCCGGAAACCGTGACCTTGTCTCCGAAAAACTGTCTGCCCAGATAATTCGTTCCCTGAAAAGCAGCTCCGGCCACAATGCCAAACACCAGCGCAATGCAGACAGTTTTTACAAATGTCTTTCCAAAACCTTTTTTCTTCTTCGGCGGCACCTCTCCGATATTCCTATATGTTCCGTCATGAAAACTGCTTCCGGACGACGAACTGCCTCCTCTACTGTCTGAAGACGAGCCGGAAATGTAATCCTGATAAAACGGACCACTGTAGCGGTATTCTCCGCCGGCTTTCTCTCCTGCATCTGTATTGGAACCGGAACCAGATACGGAAGTATCTGAATTCTGTGTATTATTTTCGTAATCGTACATAAAGATTGCTCCTTCCTCCACTCATTTTTCTTAGTGTAACAGGGAAATGTGTTCAAATTGTGAGGAAAGAATTAAAATTTAATTACACAAACAAGGACCGGCGGGAGATTGCACGTATCAATATTGTTTTTAAATTGGCAGACTATCCCGCACGCACAGCGTCCCCCAGCCAATCTGAGAATTGGGATATTCGTCAAAAGCCGGCAGCGCTCGGGCACCTTTTTTCAGATATGCCGCTGCCTTTTCTCCGTACAGAAACGGATCATTTCCATCCGTAATTCCCCACTGCATCAGAAGAGCAGCCGCTCCGGTCACAAAGGGAGTGGCAAAAGACGTGCCTGTAGCAGGGGCATACCCGCCACCAGGCACCGTTGTCACCACATCCACTCCGGGCGCTGCCAGCAACGGGCGCTCCCGGCCGTCTGCCGTATCACCTCTGCCTGAAAAATCTGCATAGATACGCCTGCGGCTGTCATAAGCCCCTACAGCCACAATCCGCCGGGCAGTGGATGGAATTGTCAGTGTAGTTTCTGCTTTAGGTTCCAGAAAACGCGTATTTCCATTCAAAGCAGCAGCACTGGGAAGCCACAGCTGAAAACGACCGTCACGAATCTCTCTGGCCTCCAGAGTCAGAGTCCACACGCCTGTATTTACATACATTTCGCCTGGCAGAAATTCCAGATAAATTTCCTGGGACTGACTGTAGGGGGCCGGTTCTCCGTAATACAGCAGAATCTCGGTTTCCTCCAGCGTAAAACGCTGAGTTCCCGGAAAATTCCGGATAATTCCTGCCTGCTGACCGACCGGACTTGTAAGTGTTACTGTCAGTTCATCCAGGTAAGATTTCCAAATCTGAATATTCAGCCCCGGCTCATATTCTCCCACTGCCAGCTGAATCTCTCTTTTCTCCCCTTCTCTCAGCTTTCCGGCCGCATGCCCTGCAACATACCCCTCATTGCCGGTCCCGATACAGATAACAGACTTCCAGATATTTGCCATATCGGTAATATAAGTTTCCAGAAGCGAAGTGCCGTCATGCGCCCCATAAGTATTGCCGAAACTGATATTGACTGCCACAGGCAGCCCCAGTGCCACTGCCTTCCGGATACAGTAATCCAGCCCCTGCATCAGTTCCGTTGTGCGCGGAAAGGAATCTGTCCTGGGCGTCCCCAGCTTTACTGCAAGAATCTGGCTTCTCGGTGCCACGCCCCGAAACCGGCCTCCTCCGGCTCTCCCGTTTCCGGCTGCAATTCCTAATACACGTGTACCGTGTCCGCTCGTATCCATACTGGGAACCAGTTCTCTTCTCCGTAAAGGATCGCTTTCTGACAGTGCCCTGTCAATCTGTTCTTTCGTATATTCTGTTCCAATACGATACCCCTCCGGAGGCGTCCCGGGAATTGTCTGATCCCACAGAGCCACGATTCGCGTCGTCCCGTCTTCATTGCAAAAATCAGGATGCGTATAATCTACACCTGAATCCAGAACCGCCACAAGAACGCCATCTCCGTACAGATTATAACTGGCATTCTGCACGCCGGTAATGCAGGAAGCCGTTCTTCCCTGCTCCACAGCGAAAAACAGCTTCTTGGGTTTTTCTATATATTCGATCTGCGGCACTCCGGCCAGCTTTTCTATCAGAGATTCCGGTACAAGCAGCACAGCGTATTCATTCAAAAGCTCTGTTACCGTAATTCCCATTTCTTCCAGGGAACCAAGGGAGCCCGTATATTTTACGATTAACTCCCATGTATTTTCCGCCCTGTCAAATCCCACATCCAGGTTCATGGAACGGGCACGTTCCTCCGGCGTCGCATCCAGCGCAAGATTCAGCATGTTTTCCAGTTTTGGATTTTCCACAGTTTTCCACCATGTATTTCATTCAAAAACAATGTATGCTTGCAGGACTCGTTTCGTGAGTTTCTGTCTTATTTTCCTGACGTCTTTTCCGCTCTGTGCTCCTCGTGAAAAATCTTCAGAATGTTTCTTAATTCAGAGACCGGAATCTGTCCCGGAGCAGAGGCTGTCCCCGCAGAACCGAAGGTCAGAGCAGATCCGAAAATTTCTCCGCACATGCGGCTCACCACTCCTGTTCTTCCCATGGACATGGTAATCAGCGGCTGCTTCGCATACTTCTCTTTCATTTCCCAGGTAGCCGAAAGCAGTGTCAGCACATCCTGGGGATTCTGCGGCATAACAGCCAGTTTCAGCACATCAGCCCCACATTCCTGCATCCGGCAGAGCCTGCGGAGAATCTCATCCTTTTCAGGTGTTTTTTCAAAATCATGGCTGGAAGCCACTACCGCCGTACCTGACTGATGGGCTTCCCTGCAGATTCGGGTAAGCAGGTTTTCCCCTCGGAACAGTTCCGCATCTATCATATCTGCCTGACCGGAATACAGAACCTCAGACAGGAAATCTTCGTATGCTTTCTGTGAAATTTCCTGCTCCCCTCCTTCTTCCCTGGTCCGGAAGGTTACCAGAAGAGGGGTTTCTCCCAGAAACTCCCGAAGCAGTTTCAGCATACCCGACAGTTTTCCCTTCTCAAACACCCCGTCATACCAGTCTGCTCTCCATTCAACCACATCTGCGTCTGTGTCGGCAGCCTCCCGCAGCCGTAACCGGATTTCTTCTTCTGTATACCCTGTAACCGGAACGCATATTTTCGGTATTCCTTCTCCCAGAATCACATCCCGTATTTTCACTCTATTCATAGATTTTTCTCCTGATTATATTTGCTTTTTGTCCCATTTTACCATATAATACAGATATTGGACACCGAAAAATATAATGAAAAGAGGTACTTATAAAATGGATGAGAAACTGACCATGGACGATTATGCAACCGAACTGGAGGCCTCCCTTCGTAAAGTTCAGGAAGGAGACGTGCTGACCGGCACTGTCATCGGCGTATCGGATACGGAAGTAACCGTGGATCTGAAATCCTATACCGACGGTATTATCCGGGCAGAGGATTATTCAGACGATCCTTCCTTCTCTATCACAGCCGATGTACAGGCAGGCGACGAAGTAACTGCCACGGTTCTGCGTACAGATGACGGACAAGGACATATCCTCCTCTCCAGAAAGGCTGCCGCCAACGAACTGGCATGGAAAAAGCTGCAGGAATACATGAACGAGAAAACTGTGCTTGATATCAAAGTGGGCGGCGTAGTAAAAGGCGGCGTGGTAGCTTATGTGGAGGGCATCCGGGGCTTCATTCCTGCATCCAGGCTGTCATTAAGTTACGTGGAAAACCTGGAAGACTGGCTGAATCAGGAACTTCAGGTACAGGTTATTACAGTAGAACCCGAAAAGAAAAGGCTGGTTCTCTCTGCCCGTGAGCTGTTAAAGGAAAAAGCAGAGGAAGAACGCCGTGCAAAGATTTCCAATGTAAAAGTAGGACTCGTAACAGAAGGTACCGTAGAAAGCATTCAGCCTTACGGAGCTTTTGTAGATCTGGGAGAGGGTCTTTCCGGTCTTGTCCATGTATCTCAGATTTCTGATAAACGCATCAAAACTCCGGATGCTGTTCTGAAGGTAGGAGATACTGTAAAAGTTAAAGTCATCGCAATCAAAGACGGAAAGCTTTCTTTAAGCATGAAAGCTCTGAAAGATGTAGCGGCAGAGGAAGTTCGCGAAGAGAAAGTGGAAATCCCCAAGGCTGAAGAACTTACTACAAATCTGGGAGAACTGTTCAAAAATCTGAAGCTGAATTAAAGATTATAATCTGCCGGAAACTGTCCGAACCGCAGTTTTCTGTACTCTGAAATCAGAAAGACGCAGTGAGCTTTGGAATGCATTTCCAAAGGCTCTCTGCGTCTTTTTCTAATTTTCTTCCGCTCCCTTATACTTTTTTCAGCATACGTTCTGAATCACATCTTTGAGTCTCCAGCGCTCTTCCTCTGTCAAAAAGGCTGCGTCTGCAGCATTCAGCAAAAGCCGGCGATGTTCCTCAGCCGTCATCCCAAGCCTTTCTTCAAGAAGTCGGAATTCTTTCGTCATTGTTGTATCAGAAACCGTCATATTATCCGTATTTACAGTAACAAGCAATCCCTTTCTCAGATATTCCAGAACAGGATGCTTCTCCAGACATGGCACTGCCTTCGTCTGCACATTGCTGCTGGGACACATTTCCAGCGGAATCTGAAGCTCCTGAAGTTCTCTCAGCAAATCCGCATCCTCACCTGCACGCACGCCATGCCCAATACGGCTGGCTCCCATCCGAAGAGCCGCGCGCACGCTCTCCGGTCCATCCGCTTCTCCGGCATGAATGGTAAAGGGGACGCCCAGTTCTTTAGCAAGGCTAAAGTTTTCAGCAAAATCCCCTGTAGGGTACAGAGCTTCCGCTCCTGCCAGATCAACAGCTGCAACTCCTCTGCCCAGAAAGGCAGCCGCTGTCCGTACTGTCTGCAGATTTTCCTCCCGGTTTTCTGCACCGCGCATACAGCACAGAATTAGCTTCGCTTTGAAAAAGGAGCCTGCCATCGCTTCCCCAAGACCCTGAAGAGCAGCCTTCACAATCTGTTCCTGTGTAAGTCCTTTCCTGGTATGCAGCTGCGGTGCAAACCGAATCTCCGCATACAGCATTCCCTGTTCCTTCAGGGAGCTGGCCAGAGTAAACATTCCTTTTCGAATCGCTTCTTTCGTCTGCAATACCAGAAGAGGCAGATCAAATTTTTCCAGATATTCGTTCAGACTCGCACAGTCTGCCGGAGCTGACAGAAAAAGTTTCAGCTCGTCAGGTTCCCTGGACGGCAACGCAATTCCCTGTTCGTCTGCCAGCTCCAGTACAGTACGCGGCAGTAAAGAGCCGTCAAAATGCAGATGTAAATCTATCATAGTGTTCCTCCTCTTTTCTATAACTGCAAAAACGCCGCGGACCTCTCTGCCCGCGGCGGCCTGTAGATTACTCACAGTCCAGCATCGTTTTTCCTTTACCGCACAGTTTTTCAAAATCTTTGCGGAATACATTCAGAGCCGCTGTCACAGAATCATTTTTGATCAACAGTTCAAGTACGTCCGGAGAAATTGTAGTCGCCCCGATTCCGTATTCACACAGAGAAATTACCTGTCTGGAATTCTTGAAGCTGGCAGCCAGTACTTCTGTATTAAATCTGTAGTTCCGGAACATATCGTGAATCTCTTTCGCCGTCCGCACACCATCGGAACCCAGATTATCAATCCGGTTGATATAAGGAGCCACATAAAGAGCACCCGATTTTGCAGCCAGAAACGCCTGCATCTGTGTATAAATCGCAGTGGCCGTCACGTTGATTCCGGCAGCTGCCAGAATACGTATCGCTTTTAATCCTTCCTTCGTGGCCGGAATTTTTATATAGGTATCGTCACCCAGCTCCTTGCGTATCTTATACGCTTCCTCTACCATACTGTCAGCCAGATCGCTGACTACCTGGACATGCAGTTCCCCTTCCTCAATGAAATCACGAATTTCCTTCAAAACCTCATAAGGAGGTCTTTTTTCTTTCGACAAAATCGTCGGATTACACGTAACACCATCCATGGGGAAATATTCATACATGGAGCGTATCTCATCAATATTTGCATTATCAATTATCAGTTTCATCTCTATCCTCCTGTTCTCTTCCTGAACACCGACTTATGCCTGCGCCGTATCCGCCCGAAGCACATGTTTTTTCTTATTATAAATATAATTTTTACAGATTACAACTGCAAATGCCTTCCCTTCCAGGCGAATATCACTGCCAGCACCTCAAAAGCTATCATAATCGGATAGCCACCCGACAGGTACCAGTACAGAATAGCATTCCATCCTGAAATCTCAGAATAAGATATTCCGCCCAGAAGCACCAGATAGCTGGCCAGAAGCGCTGTGACCACCAGCCACTGAGCAAGTCCTGTCTCATCCTTCTGTTTCTTTTGTATACAGCGAATCCGACGCACGCAGAGAATCACCCATGCCAGAAATCCCAGAATAGCCGCAATCGGACCTGTGATTCGATATATCTTACAAACAGTATTCAGAATCTCGCCCTTGTAATTAATCTCAGCCAGAAATCCGTGCCGCTCCGGCACATCCCAGTACCAGTCCACATTGAGACGGGAATTTTCCCGTTCTACTGATGTAATATCTTCTGACATTTTATGCTCATCCAGAAGCTCTCCGTCCCTGTAAGCACGCAGATAAATATCCTGAGGCTTGTCCTCCACGGAAAGTTTCAGGTAAAAACGACAGTTCTCGCTTCCGGACACCGGAGTACCCAACTGTTCCAGATAGGAAGCCACATCTGTACTTTCTGTAAATTCAGCTGTTCCCAGCACTGTACCATCAGAAAGCTCTGCCTGCAGCGTAACTCCTTCCATGCCATCATAGGAAGCATACCATCCTGCCATTTCTACCAGATCTGATTCATACCATACAGCCTTGTCCCCTGTTATACGCTCAAACAAGGGAATGCCTCCGTTTTCATCCGGCTCGCTGTACAGATAAACCATGGTCTCCACCTCATCATAGGTTGTCGTGTAGGCTATGGCCTTTCCCAGAGCTCCGAACAAATCTGCCAGATATCCCTTTCTCCAGGGAGACATATACGCTGACGGCATCGTTGCCTGCCGTTCCAGAAGACCTTTGTCCAATGCCTCTTCGATTTCATCCCGAATCTGCAGACAGATTTTTTCTGCCTCAGCGCCGTCTGTATAATAACCTGCCTGTTCCAGTGCTGTCCGGAAAATCCAAAATACCCAGCCGTCCCGGACTTCCCAGTTTTCCGCATCTCCCTCCTCACCGGCCCAGAATTCCTTACTGCTCTGAATATAAGGTTCCAGTTCTTTCAGCGTAGGGCATACCTGGCACATGCGGGCTATCTTTTCTCTGGTCATCGTGACGCCGGGAATCTCTTCCTCCGGTTTCACAGACATCATACTTTTATACATCTGGGCAAATCCGCCCTCCTGCAGTTCGTTTGTGACTTCAACGCCATAATGTTTCAGATTCTGGTGCGCAATCCACTTTCCGGCCCCCAGGGTACACAGAAACGGAACTGCAACCAGTACAGCCTTCAAAACATAGGGTCTGACTGTACGCCATATTTCTCTTTGTGTATTCTTTTCCCTATTCCCCTGTTCTTTTCTCCAGATCCCAAACAGACTGGCCAGATATACCAGAACAAACACAGCCAGAAACGGTTCCACCCAAAGCGCGTCTTCTCTGGTATGGAAAAAACTGACCATACCGGCTGTCGCTGTCAGTATCCATACGATCTGCTTTTTCACCGGCTCTCTTCTTCGCAGATAAACAGCCAGAAAACCCCCGAAAATCAGAAGTACCTGTATATAGGAAATACTGTTTCGATACACCCGCTGAAACGCCTGAAGCGAGTAAGAAACAGGATTCCACAAAAGGGCCAGATACAGCAGAAAACGCTGCAGCTGACCGGGAAGCAGCGGACGCAGGGCATACACAAATGCCATACAGCTTACCGTATAAAGAATAGCCGTCACGTTCAGATAAGACAGATGAAAGAAGTTAATCACAGCCAGATACAGAGGAAAAAACATCCCTTTCGTCAGCGTCAGACTGCTGTACTCTCCCAGCCATTGTCCATTTCTTAAAGTATCTGCCAGATGGACCATAATCCAGTCATCATGAATCCCCCGGGGAACTGCCATGATAGGCAGATTCCAGACAAGAAACTGCTTTATAAGACCTGCTGCCGCCATAAATATAAGCAGCGCAGTCTCTTTCTTCACCGGTGAAAGTCTGTTCCATGCTTTCATACGTCCGGCTCCTCTCTTTTTTCTTTTAACTTCCGGACAGATGCGAGATTCTCCGGACCAAATCCCAGCGGAAGCAGTTCCTTTAAAAGATATGTCTGCAGCTCCTCCGGGCCTGTACCCAGTATAATCCGAAAGCTCTCCGGGTCGCAGAATTCTCTCATAACCTGACGGCAGACTCCGCAGGGAGCCGTCAGTGGAAGTTTCTGCTCCTCTGTATTTTCTCCTGCATCATTCTCCTGCGCCGGACCGCCTGCAACTGCTATGGCGACAAATTTCCGTTTCCCTTCGCTGACCGCTTTATAGACAGCCGTACGCTCAGCACAGATTCCCGGCGTATATGCCGCATTCTCCATATTGCAGCCTGTATAAACGCTGCCGTCTTCGCAAAGCAAAGCGGCCCCTACCCGAAAGTTCGAATAGGGGCTGTAAGAATATTCTCTTGCCTGCATCGCGGTCTTCATCAATGTTCTGTCATCCATTCCTTACCGCCTCCGTTTTTTCAATTCTGCAGACCTATTGCCAGAATACCTGCTGTTACCAGTTTCCGGAAAAGATCAGCTGTTCTGTCTGCCGTTTCCTGAACCTCTTCATGAGACAGTTTCTCTCCTGTTACACCTGCCGCCATATTGCTGATGCAGGAAATACCGCATACCCGCATGCCTGCATGATGAGCTGCCACTGCCTCGCAGGCGGTACTCATGCCTGCCGCATCCGCACCCAGGGCCCGCGCCATTCTGATTTCCGCCGGCGTCTCATACTGAGGTCCGGAAAACTGTATATAAACGCCTTCCTGCAGAGACACTCCGATTTTTTCTGCCGTCTTCTTCAGCAGTGTCCGGTACTCCGCGTCATACGTATCTGTCATATCACAGAACCTGGGCCCCAGTTTTTCCAGATTAGGTCCTATCAGAGGAGAGGGAACCAGGGAAGAAATATGATCCTGAATAAGCATCAGATCTCCCGGAGCATAGGAAGTATTAATTCCCCCCGCAGCATTTGTCAGGAACAGATTCTTTGCTCCCATCAGACGCATGAGGCGAATCGGAAGTACCACCTCATTCATGGAGTACCCTTCGTAATAATGAACACGCCCCTGCATGCAGACTACAGGAACTTCTCCGACATATCCAAATACAAACCTTCCCTTATGTCCTTCCACGGTCGACTGGGGAAAGCCTTCTATATCCTGATAATTCAGCACTCCTTCTATCCGGATATCTCCGGATTCCGCATAACCTCCCAGTCCCGACCCGAGAACCAGGGCAGTCTGCGGCTTAAAAGGAATCTTTGTGCGGATACTTTCATAGCTGTCCATCAGTCTTTTCTCTATGCCATTCATCTGTATCCCTCCTATCGATCCAGCACCATCTGATTGTATTCAAGAAACTCAAATCCCAGTTTCTTATAGAGACGTACTGCATCCTCATTGCTTTTCGTGACTTCCAGACGGAATCTTTTCACATCCGGACGTGACCTCATCACCGTCTCCAGATAACGCCGTCCATATCCCTTCCCTCTGGCTTCTTCTTTCAGGTATATCTCTTCAAACATCAGACAGCGGCCTCCTACTTCGCAGGCATAAAAAACTGTCACATACCCGAATCCGACAATTTTATCGTCTTCCTTCAGTACATGGCCTTCCAGAACCGGATCCGGACTTACGGCATCTGAAAAAGTAATCTCCAGTTTTTCTCGCTCCACCACATGACTTACGGCATTGCTGTGATAAAAAGACTCTACCATGGCCATTACTTCTGAGCGCATGTCTTCCGTCATCTTCTCAATTGTAAACATAGAAGTCTCCTTACATCTTTTTCTCCAGTTTACCCTGAATCACCGTAGCCGTCAACAGGATCACAACCGTTCCCAGAATCATCAGCGTAGACAGGGCATTGACATCCGGTGAGACTCCTTTTCGTACCATACCCAGAATTTTCAGAGGCAGAGTCTGGCTCTCCGGACCTGCCGTGAAAAAGCTGACTACCACATCGTCAAGAGACATGGTCAGAGCCAGCATGCCTCCGGAAATGACGCCAGGAGAAATCATAGGAAGAGTTACCCGGAAAAAGGTCCGAATCTCATTGGCGCCCAGATCTCTGGCAGCCTCCTCAATTGATTTGTCAAAGCCTGCCAGTCTGGCACGCACAGTAATAACCACAAAGGGCATCGAAAACGTTACATGGGCAATGATCAGCGTAATCATGCTCATGCTCACATGAATTGACGAAAAGAAAATCAGCAGAGCAATGGCAAATACCAGTTCCGGAATCACAATCGGAATATAAAGAGAACTGCTGATCATATTTTTCAGTTTAAATTCAAATTTATAAAGGCCCAAAGCACACAGCGTTCCGATAATAACGGAAAGCACCGTGCTGGATGCGGCCACAATGATCGTGTTGACAAAAGACTGCATCAGCTGCCGGTTTTCAAACATCCGCCCGTACCATTCGAACGTAAAGCCCTGAAAGGTAATATTCATCTCTGAAGTGTTAAATGAAAATGCAATTACCACAAAGATGGGCAGATACAAAAACAGGTAAACCAGACAGGCATAAAACACGCTGCCCGGCTTAAATTCTCTGATTTTCCTGCGTTTCTCCACTGTACTCTCTCCTTAATAAATACTGAACTGAGGCCGGCATATCCCCATGAGGGACCCGTCCTCAGCTCCTGCAACATTCTTTTCCTTACGCCATATCTTCCAGACTTCCCACCCGTGTATACAGCTTCATCAGAACCAGTGTAATCACAATCAGCACTATCGAAAGCACTGCTCCCAAAGGCCAGTTTCTGGCCGACAGAAACTGATTCTTGATCAGATTACCAATATACATGGTCTTTGCTCCGCCCATCATATCCGAAATGAAAAAGAATCCCAGAGACGGAATAAAAGTCTGAATCGAACCGGCAAAAATACCGGGCATCGTCAGGGGAAGAATAACTCTTATAAATGTGTGAACTCTGGATGCGCCCAAATCACTGGAAGCTTCCAGAAGCGATTTGTCCAGCTTTTCAATTGAGGTATGAAGCGGCAGCACCGTAAATGGCAGCAGCGCGTAAACCATACCAAGCAGAACGGCTCCGTCTGTATACAGCATATTCAGAGGCTTGTCAATCAGACCGATTCCCTGCAGAAAATGATTGATAATTCCTTCTGTACGCAGCAGAGTATTCCACCCATAGGTTCGAATCAATGAATTGGTCCAGAAGGGCAGCATCAGCAGCAGAACCAGCGCAGGCTTCCACTTTTTGGGAGCATTGGCAATGATATAGGCAAACGGGTATCCGACTATCAGACAAATAATCGTAGTCTCCAGAGACAGCCACAGAGAATCCGCAAAAACTTTCACATATTCTTTGCTGAAAAGAGCGCTGTAATTGGAAAGTGTAAATTTAAAATCCACGCCTCCGTAAGCATTTTTCGTCAGGAAACTCATCCCTATCACATAAACCAGCGGTATCATCAGAAAAAGTCCGAGCCAGAGCATAGTCGGACCCACTGTAACCAGAGCGCCGATACGCTTCTTAAAAGATCTGATCATTTCTCATTCCCTCTATCTCTACAGACTGCTCGATCACATTGTAAATCTGCTCTTCCTTCGTCCGCATGACTACGGCTTTTCCCGGGTTCCAGTATACATTGACCGTTGTACCTGTCGGAATCAGTTCATCTTCTGCGGGAGTCACTGATTTCAGCATCTGTCCGTTCGGCATCTCAATCATGGTTTTATTCGTAGAACCGATAAATATATGCTCCCGTACCTGTCCGCGGAAACGGAAACCTTCCTTCTCTTCTGTGGAAATTTTCAGATTCTCCGGACGGATACAGAGATATACCATCTCTTCCATGCGGTATCCAGTCTCCGGAATTACTGCTTTTCCGGACTCCATGGTAACTTCAATACTGTCCTCCGTCATATTTTCCACATATCCTTCAATAATATTGGACTCTCCGATAAAATCTGCCACAAATTTAGTTTCCGGATGATTATATACCTGCTCAGGCGTACCTACCTGCTCCAGACGTCCCCGGTTCATAACAGCAATCCGATCGCTCATGGTCAGTGCTTCTTCCTGATCATGGGTAACATAGATAAATGTAATTCCCAGACGGCGCTGAAGAGCCTTCAGCTCTCCCTGCATCTGTTTACGCAGTTTCAGGTCAAGAGCCCCCAGCGGTTCATCAAGAAGCAATACTTTCGGACGATTCACCAGCGCGCGGGCAATAGCCACTCTCTGTTTCTGTCCGCCTGACATCTGTGCCGGCATTCTTTTCTCCATACCATCCAGCTGTACCAGACGGATCATCTCCTCAACCCTGCGGCGGATTTCATCTTTTTTTACCTTTTTCTCCACCAGTCCGAACGCAATATTATCAAATACATTCATATGAGGAAACAGAGCATAATTCTGAAATACAGTGTTGACATTGCGCTCATATGGCTTCTTGTCATCCACATCTTCTCCTTCCAGAAAAATCTGTCCTGACGTGGGCACCTCAAAGCCGGCAATCATCCGAAGCGTCGTGGTTTTTCCACAGCCGGATGGCCCCAGCATGGTCAGAAACTCTCCTCTTTCCACATCCAGATTCAGTTTTTTAACAACACGCTCACCGTCAAAACTTTTATCCACATCCGAAATCCGGACAATTACATCGTTTCCCTGCGTCTTGTTCATCTGCCGTTCCTCCTGTATTACAGGGTCTTGTATCCGCGCTCCCCTGTTCTGATTCTGACCACATCATCAATGGTTGAAATAAAGATCTTTCCGTCTCCTACGCTTCCCGTAGTCAGTTTCTGCTGAAGTTCCAGCAGAATTTCTTCCAGATCCTCATCCCACACTACCGTCATGACGTGAATCTTCGGCAGAAGATTCATTTCCAGATTCAGTTCTTCAAAATCCTTGGCGTCCGCCTTCTGACGGCCGCAGCCCATAGCCGCAGTCACCGTCATACCCGAATACTCATTCTGAGCCAGTATCTTTTTGATGATATCCAGTTTATCAGGTCTTGTTATAATTTCTATCTTTTTCATATGAGGCCTCCATCCTGCAGAGAAAAGCTCTAGTTGGTTTTCATCTTTGTAAATACATCGTCGTAATAAGTAACTGCATCGCCTACTTCTTCAATCAGATTTGCACGGGCGATCTCAGACTGATCCACGTTGCTTCCCGGATTTTCCAGATAACGCGCATCCATAATCTCCAGGGCTGCGTCATTCACACATACTCCCGGAAATACATCCAGAATCATTTTATAAATTTCAGGACGATGCACAAAATCAATGAACTTCATGGCATTATCAACATTCTTTGCCTTGGAAGTCAGTACAAAATTGTCCATGGACATCTCGCAGGGCTCTTCTGTAAAAAGCACATCCACGTCAGGATTCTCATTGATAGCCATTCCTGCATCAATATTATACACCACGCCTACCGCTACTTCATTGGAAGCCAGCAAAGTCTTCGGGCTGTCACTGTCATACGCCTTAATGTTTGGTACGAGCTGCTCCAGCCAGGGAAGTGTTCCTTCAATTACCGCCTGGTCCGTCGTATTGGAATCCTGTCCCTGTGCCTTCAGGGCAATTCCCACGATTTCACGCACATCGTCCACAACTACAATATTATTCTCCAGAGCCGGATTCAGAAGATCATCAAACTTTTCAATGGTCACACCCAGTTCCTGACATAACTTTGTATTATAAGCAATGACAGTGATTCCGCCCATAAACGGAATGGAATACTGATTTTCCGGATCAAAGTCCATGCCCAGCGCCGTATCGCTGATATTTCCAAGGTTTTCAAGCTGCGTCTTGTCAAGCTCCTGTATCAGCCCCTGCTCCTGCATTGCCTTGATAACATAATTGCTGGCAACTACCATATCGTACTGTTCTGTACCGCCTGCTGTCAGCTTCGCAAGCATCTCTTCATTGGAAGAAAAAGTGGTCTCGATTACTTCAATACCTGTCTCTTCCTCAAAGGCATCATAGACTTCCTGAGGAATATATTCTGTCCAGTTATAAATGTACAGTTTCTCTCCGCTGTCATCTTTCCCTCCACAGCCGGACATCACTGCCATACACAAAGCGGCAATCAGCCCTAAAACAACACCTTTCTTTTTCATCCATTCATTCTCCTCTTCGTTTTCATAGATGGTTTTACCTGCACAAAAAATAGGACGGGAGAAAGCTTTACTGACTTTCCCGTCCTATGTGCTTCTACTAACCAATGACCTCCGCCCATCCACAGGCGAAACCACCATATTAGGCGGAGTTCTTTTTCATCCCACAGTTCTCCTGTGTTCCTCCGCATTCTCGATTATATACAATAATCTGAACAACGTCAATATTTTTTTTCTGAACTCCCCTGAATCATCAGCTTTATGATCTCTTCATTGGTACCTTTCATTCCCTCTTTTCCGAGATGACCGATACCCCGAATCGTTGCCTCTATATCGTTCATTACAATTCCGTCTCCGCCTTTGAATTCCTGACCATTCAGATACATCTGATACCCCAGAATTCCTGCATCCACTGAAGCGGAAATTTTAGCTGCGCAGGATGCCTTTGCCCCGTCGCACACAATGCCCGAAACTATAGCCAGAGCATTTACAATCGTGTGGATGATTTCCTGATACCCGCCTCCGCACAGATAAGCGATGCCTGCTCCCGCACCGGCTCCTGCGCTTACTGCTCCGCAGTAGGCGGACAGTGTTCCGATTTCCGATTTCTGATGAATTGCTGTCAGATTTGAAAGAAGCAGCGCTCTGTAAAGCTTTTCTTTCCCTGATCCCAGATCTTTCGCATATTCAATAACCGGTACAGAGCAGGTAATTCCCTGATTACCGCTTCCTGAATTTATAATAACGGGCATCTCACAGCCATTCATACGCGCATCAGAACCTGCGGCAGCCTTGGCTTTTGCCCTTGTCCGGATATCGCTTCCATACGTGCGCAGCAGAACACTGCCGATATTTGCCCCATAGTCTCCCAGAAGGCCTTCTTCCGCGATGGCGGAATTATATCGAATCTGTCTTTCCAGAAGTTCCTTTACATCTTCTGTATCTGCTGTCTGAACAAACTCCCAGATATCCTGCATATTCAGCAGACTTCTGTCTGCATGGTTTTCCGCAGGTGCCTCCTCCAGTTCCTTCCGGAAAAGTATCTGTCCGTTTTTTTCAATCAAAACAATGTTGGTATGTCTGTCGACTATACGGACCTTCGCATACTCTTCGCCGCAGGCTTCTGTAACAGTAATGTCAAATACATGTCCGGTCTCCACATGTTCCACACTGATTTTAACATTTTCCAGAAATCTTCGAATCTCTTCCCGCTCGCCGTCTGTGACTTCAGAGATTACCTCCAGCTCCCTTTCCGGACGGCCGGCTATAATTCCTGCAGCAGCGGCGGCGGGGATTCCTTTCATATGATTAGTATTCGGTACAATGACGCTTTTCACATTTTTGATAATACTTCCGCTGACCTCGATTTTTACATTTTCAGGAAAGGCGCCAAGTACTTTTCTGGCTTCTGCAGCCGCATAGGCCAGAGCAATGGGCTCCGTACAGCCCATGGCCGGTACCAGCTCCTCCTGCAGTATTTTAAGATAAGTCTGATATCTGATATCTGTCTTTTCCATATCTCTGTATTTTACCTTTCTGCCCGAAATGATTCTCTATCCGAACCAAAAACCTGTATAATCATATTTGAAAGTCCGGTAATTCTGCATATCGCACTCATATGCAAACTCCCTGATGAGCACTCCGTCAGCATCGTACTCTCCGAACACTTTTGACACACCGCTGTTTACAATCCAGTTGCCTTCTGTTCCACACGGAGAACCGTTGGAAACAATGCTGGAATAAGGTACATCAAAAGACTCTTCCAGAGAAAAAGTTCCTGCATTCTCATCGATTCTGTAAACATAGACCTGGCTTGTCTCACCGCCCAGTCCATACAGATCCGTTCCTACCGTCTCTGCCACATCCATTTCAAAATCATCGCGGCTGTTCAGGCACCAGTAATTATTATTGTACAGCGACAGGTAGTAGACGCCTTCTTCCTCTCCTGCCCGCAAATACTCTACACAGTGCTGTCCGTACTGCGGAACAAAATCTCCTTCCTGCTCCAGACAGTATTCCGCGTAGGGCGTATCTTCCCAGAACCGGGAATCTCCTGCAATCCAGGACACCTCCGGATCCTCATGGATATGTTCCAGCTTGATAATGGCGGATGTCTCTCTGGAAGACACGATCAGGCTGTCCTCCTCCTCCAGATACTCCAGACTGTTCAGATGAATCCAATCCCACTCACCTGCCTGCCAGAAAAAGGTGTCCGTAGCACGAATGGGACGGGTCATTTCATAATACCCTGACATAGTTTCTGTAAAATCGATCAGGCAGGTCACTTTTCCGCTCTCCATATCAATGGAGATCAGCTGATCCTCTACATTTTCTGCGCCTTCCACCTCTGCCAGAGCCAGAATTTCTCCTTCCCTGCCAAAACCAATATCATGATGAAGCACATAGCCGCCCAGTTTGTAAATCTGCTCTACCTGCCCGATTCCATTAATCCGGGCCAGTTTTCCACTGGATACACAGGTAATGATATCATCTCCGTCAAACAGAATACGATCCGGTCCATAGCCCTCGAGAACCATCTCATAGCGCAGCACTCCTTCGTCATCAAAGAAAAAACTGTATCCCAGATGACCATTGATTCGCATCATCGTATACAGACCCTCTGCAGGCTCAGCATCTGAATCTCCATCTGTGTATTCCAGCTGCACCGGATAGCCGGACTGTGTCTCAGGCATATCTACCGTAAAATGTACAGTCTGACGCACATTTCCCCAGGATCCGGACAATGTCAGAGTTACCTCATTCTTCATGCCCGGCACCAGTCCAATAATCTGAATCTCATGGGATTTGGAGTAGCTGCTTTCTCCGTCCTCTGCAGCTGTTCTTGTGAAATCCGGAATTGTCTCGTCCTCTACATGGATCGTATAACTTACCTCACGGTTTCCCTCTGTTTCAAAATAAAGATACAGACCATTGCTTCCTGTTCCATAAGGATTAAGAACCGCAAGAGGTCTCTCAGCCGTCCATTCCATGCCGTTATATTTCAGCGCTTCCAGTGCTCCCTCCAGCCTGTCCTGTACAGAGATGTCATAGTAAGTAAAACCTTCCTCTTCCATATCCATCGGAACCAGCTGAAGAGCCCGGATACCATCTCCCAGCTCTGCCTCGGCATACTCCACCTGCATTTCTTCGTTCCGGTCAATGACATCTCCCACATCCATTGTCCAGTCCGTACGCACTTCTGTCTCTTTTGCCGTAAAAGACTTACCGATATACATGACCACCGCAGGAACGGCCATCACCAGAAGTACAATCACCACCAGTACAGCTATCAGTTTTTTTCTCTTCTTTTTCCCGTTCATCCCTTTTCCCTTTCGTTACATACTGCACTTTTGATTTAAACAAACCAGTATGTTTTCCCTGTGAAAACTCTGTAAAATTTATATGAAATTTTCACATGCAAAACGGAAAATAAAATTCCAGCCTTATTTTACCTCTCTTCTATTCCATAAGCAAGTCCTGATTCCTGCATCAGTTCCATAAAAGGACGTGACGGAAAATATTCCGGTGAAAACACGCCTGAGTCCCTCCATATTTTTCTTCCTATCAGTTCAATTCCGAGGGCAGCGCCAAAACCAGTCTGAGCAACCACTGCCTGCATTCCAAAGTCCCGCATTGCCTCCTGATTATCAAACGGCTGATAGATAAAATATTCTTTACGCTGCCCGTCCCTGATTCCAATACAGTCTGCGCCCACGCACATACCGCCGGTCATATCTGCTCCGATATCCTGAGGCTTCGGTGCACAGGCCGCCACCACATCACGCGGCACTACTGTTACTCCGCCTGCCTTCACCGGGTGCAGACTTCTTAATCCCATTCTGTCAATCACCTTCAATGCATTCAGAAGATTTTCATCCAATGCAATTTTAAAACTCGCCTTTCTGAGCCCATACTTCTCCAGATAACGCGGCAGGGTAACTACTTCTTCGTGTTCCACCTTCACCAGACGGTTTATTCCAAAAGGCTCCGGCATCCGGAACTCTTCCTCTCCTGCAAACGCATCTTCAATCAGAAATCCCTTCTCTTTGTCCCATTCTGCATTGGGATTCATGACCTCATCCAGGACTGTCCATGGATTAAAACCGAACAGGATATCATCTTTTTTATTTTCCGGAGGCGTAAGATTTCCGCCATCCTTGATATGAACCTCCAGAAGTTCGTCAAAAAGATATTCCGCTGCATATTTTGCAAAAACATTGACCACTCCTGGATCAATCCCAAGACAGATACATGCCATCTGCCCTCTGGCCTTCCATGCCTCATGCCGATCAAAATTATATTTTGTCATAGGTTCCAGATAGCTTCCTTCAAATCCTGTGCCAAATGCGGGATTCTCCTTTGGTACAGACCAGGTGCCCATACTTGCATAATCAGCCCCTGCTTCATAGGCAGCGTCAAAAATATAATTGCTGACAAATGGCGATGCTGCGTCCATGACAAAATCTATTTCATATTGCCTCATCAATTCTGTCAGCTTTTCTCTGTCATGAGCATCTGCCTGTACGGAAGCAAACTTTATTCCTTCTGCTCCCTCTTCTGTTACATGCTTTCTCACCTCTTCTGCCCGTGCTCCGTCATAATCGGAGATCAGCACAAAAGAAAGCCATTCTCCCTCTCTGTCCCTTTTTTTCAATACTTTCAGAATACATTCTCCCACAGCTCCTGCGCCGACCAGCATCATTCTCATATTTTAATCTCTCCTTTCCTTTTCTGAACTAAAAAGGACAGGGAGACGGACGCCTTCTGCATCTGTCTCTCTGTCCTTTTACCAGTTGGTTATAGCCACGTAGGCGGCGGAGTAAACCGGCTGAAACTGCATTTTCCCTCAGCCTTGCCTGATTGTTCCGCTCTCTCCAGAGTTCCGTCGGATAACCTTCCTTCTGCCTGTCAGTTTCCACGAGAGAATGATGAGCTCTCTCATTTGCTTCTTCGGCGCCTCCTCTGTCTGCAGCGCCATATTTTGCAATATATGCTGCGCACAGATGAAAGTCTCTAGGGTCATCCTCTGCCGGTATCATTTAGTTATAATTATTATAACAGTCCGCTCCGAAGAACACAATCACAATTTCCGAATCACAAAGCTTTCTCATTTCCGCAGTCAGATTTACAACAGTTCTTCCATCAGTTTCTCCTGTTCCTCGGCTTCTTTTTGAAGTTTTTCTTTCATTTCCTTCTTTTTCTTCGTCATCAATCCCCCGATACGTCCTGTTTCTTTTGCAGACAGAGCTTTCCATCCTTCAGACATCACTTTATCCAGCAGTCCCAGTTCCTCTGCAATTTCATATTTAAGCTGTTCCTCCGGCTCCAGTTTTGCTAAATCTGTCATCTTCTTTTTTGCCATAAAAAACCATACCCCTTTCCGCAATTCTCCCTGCCTCTCAGGCAGAGAAACTCATGCTAAAAGGAGTATGGCCTGTAAATCCAAAATTATACAGTTCTTTCCCGATTCAAAACGCCTTTGCTTCCCTTACATCGGAAACAGTTCTTTTACTGCCGGATAAATCTTCCGGAACTTCCGATACTTCTCCTCATAGCGGGCAGCGTTTTCCGGAACAGGCTCTACCGTATCCACAACTTTTACAATCCGCGCGGCAGCCTCCTCAACACTGGAATACTCCCCGCAGGCTACAGCCGCCAGCATGGCCCCTCCCATGGCGGGTCCTTCCTCGCTCTCGGGAATATCCACCTTAATATTCAGGATATCAGCTGTCATCTGACGCCACAGGGGACTTTTTGCTCCGCCTCCGCATATTTTCGTCCGGCTGATCCGGATTCCAAGCGATTTTGCCACCTCAAAAGAGTCCCGGAGACCGAAGATAACGCCTTCCAGCACCGCCTGCGTCATCTGCTCCCTGGTGGTATCCATACTCATACCGATAAAAGTTCCGCGCACATTGGGATCATTGTGAGGACTGCGCTCTCCCATCAGATAAGGCAGGAAAAATACCGGATTCTTCCCAAGCTCATCCATCCGTATATCCTTCTGCTCCCCGGAGTAATCTCCGGTGCGCAGTATTTCATCCATCCACCATTTATTGCAGGAAGCTGCGCTCAGCATACACCCCATCAGATGGTAATGTCCATCTGCGTGGGCAAAAGAATGAAGGGCGTTGTGCTCATCCACTCCAAAATTTTCGCTGGAAATAAAGATGGTTCCTGACGTTCCCAGAGAAATGTTGCAGGCTCCGTCTCCGACTGTTCCCGTTCCTACGGCGGCTGCCGCGTTATCCCCCGCACCAGCCGCAATTTTCACCTCCGGCGGAAGTCCCAGTTCCTGGGCAAGCTCCGGTTTCAGGGTTCCCACCGCCTCATAGCTTTCAAAGATTTCCGGCATCTGTCTTTCTTCCACACCGCAGATCTCCATCATTTCCTTTGACCAGCATTTATGCTCCACGTCAAAAAGCAGCATGCCGGAAGCGTCGGATACATCTGTGCAGAAGGTTCCGCTCAGGCGGTACGCCAGATAGTCCTTCGGCAGCATGATTTTCTCGATCTTTGCAAAGTTTTCAGGTTCATGCTTTTTTACCCAGAGAATCTTCGGAGCCGTAAATCCGGCAAAAGCAATATTTGCAGTCCAGGCTGACAGTTTCTCCTTTCCAACCACTTCATTCAGATAGTCTGTCTCTTCTCCGGTACGTCCGTCGTTCCACAGGATCGCCGGACGAATTACCTGATCCTCTTTATCCAGAATTACCAGGCCATGCATCTGACCGCCGAAACCGATTCCTGCCACCTGAGATTTGTCGCAGTCTGAAAGAAGCTCCTTTAAACCTTCCATGCTCTGGTTATACCAGTCCTCCGGATTCTGCTCCGACCATCCGGGGTTGGGAAAATACAGCGGATATTCTTTCGACACAATTTTCTGTATCTTTCCGGCTCCGTCCATCAGAAGCAGCTTTACCGCAGAAGTTCCCAAATCAATTCCTACATACAGCATATGTTTTCTCCTACATCTTCCCTGTTTTTGAAATTCAGACAGGGATGCCCCGCTCAGACGGGGCGTCCCTGAATTGTCTCTGAGTCCATTATAGCATCTGTGTCAGAACATACAAACAAATACTTGCCTGTGTTTTACGCAAATGGATTCTCTGTGGGATACATCATTCCCTTGGGCTGATTAAAACCAATCTCCTCCGGCTCCACTCCCAGATGCATCTGAAGAAAGCGGATATAAATACTTTTGCGGCAGCATGATGAACCTGAATAGCAAGAGGAAGTTTAATCCGTCCATTTTCTTCGTAATATTTTCCCATGGTAAAGATGGGGAGCAGGTAATCACCGTCTTTTTTCAGATTCAGATTAAATCCTTCAAATGAAAACCATGGAATCATCGACACAGGAAAGACATTTTCCGGAACATCGGGTTTTCCCGTCAGACCTTTACAGTTTCCATATTGAAGAATATCCTTTTCATATTCTGAGCAGAAGCTTTCATAGTCTTCTTTATAAACTGTCCAGAGTTCCGAAAATGTTTCTGTATCTTTATGAAACACGGTATAAGACGGTACCATTTCACTGTAAATCCCCAGTTCGCCTTGTTTGTTAAATGCCGTTCTGAACTCCGGATGGCGATTTACGATGGTCGAAAGGTAATACAGCATGGCAGGATACAGCTTCTGACCCCTGCTTTTCAGAGCAGTAATGTCCAGTTTTACAGTCATGCTGTAAGTACAGGGAACACGTGAAATATAATGTTCAAAATATTCCTCCCGGATCCAGGCGTTTCTGTCAATCTTTATAAATTCCATTTTTCAATCTCCCCGCTGCTATAACAGAATCAAGTATTCTTTCGTAAAAACATACCCCCTTTCAGATAACAAGCTTTCCTGATCCGCTTGCCTTTCTGAAAGGGGGCTTTCCAAATTTTCCTTCAGTCTCTCTTACGCCTCTGTCTTCTATGCCTTTCTTCCGCAGCACTGTTTATATTTTTTGCCGCTTCCACAGGGACAGGGATCGTTTGGATATACTTTTGCCGCTTCCCGCTTTTTCGGCGCACTTGCCAGGGAAGTATCCTTATTCGTACCGGTTACCTTGGCAACCTGCTCACGCTCTGCCTTTTCCTCCACACGCACATGCATCAGGATCCGTACTGTCTCTTCCTGAATGCTGGCTGTCATGGCCGAGAACATTTCATATCCGCTCAGTTTATATTCTACCAGCGGATCACGCTGAGCAAAAGCCTGAAGTCCGATACCCTGACGCAGCTGATCCATATCGTCGATATGATCCATCCACTTCCGGTCAATAACCTTCAGAAGGAATACACGCTCCAGTTCACGAAGCATTTCCGGATTCGGGAATTCAGACTCTTTCAGCTCATAAAGCTTCACAGCCTCTTCCTTCAGCATATGTTTCAGCTCGTTCTTATTCTTCTTATCTCCAATGCGTTCCGGTGTAACAGGCTCAAGAGGAATCGTTCGCAGAAGAGTCTCATTAAGTCCTAACAGATCCCAGTCCGCCTTGTCCTGGTCATCTCCAATCAGACTGTCGACAACATTCTCCACCGTGTCGGTAATCATCTTGTATACAGCATCACGCATACTCTCACCATTCAGTACACGCCGACGCTCCGCGTAGATAATTTCACGCTGCTCGTTCATAACCTGATCATATTCCAGCAGGTTTTTACGGATACCAAAGTTATTGCTCTCAATCTTCTTCTGAGCCTTTTCAATGGCATCAGACAGCATCTTGTGTTCTATCTGCTCATTCTCAGGTACACCCAGTGCGTTAAAAATACTCATCAGACGTTCAGATCCGAACAGACGCATCAGATCGTCCTCCAGAGAAATATAAAAACGGGATTCACCCGGATCTCCCTGGCGTCCGGAACGACCGCGCAGCTGATTGTCAATACGTCTCGCCTCATGACGTTCCGTACCGATGATTTTCAGACCTCCTGCCGCTTTCGCCTCATCATCCAGCTTGATATCCGTACCACGACCAGCCATATTGGTGGCAATCGTTACGGCACCGTGCTGTCCGGCCAGAGCGACGATTTCTGCCTCACGTTCATGGAACTTTGCGTTCAGTACTTCATGAGGGATTCCCTGCTTCCGCAGAAGTCCGCTCAGATACTCTGAAGTCTCAATCGTAATCGTGCCTACCAGAACCGGCTGCCCTTTCGCGTGAGCTTCCTTGATAGACTCTACCACTGCGTGGAATTTTTCTTTTTTCGTTTTATATACGGCGTCGTCCAGGTCTTTACGGATTACAGGACGGTTCGTGGGAATTTCGATAACATCCATACCGTAGATCTCCCGGAACTCCTTCTCTTCCGTCAATGCCGTACCTGTCATACCGGCCTTCTTGTCATATTTGTTAAAGAAATTCTGGAAGGTGATATTCGCCAGAGTTTTGCTCTCCCGCTTCACCTTTACATGTTCCTTCGCCTCAATAGCCTGATGGAGACCATCGGAATAGCGGCGTCCCGGCATGATACGACCTGTAAACTCATCTACGATCAGAACCTGATCATCCTTTACCACATAGTCCTGATCCCGGAACATCAGATAATTGGCCCGCAGAGCCAGAATCATATTATGCTGAATCTCCAGATTCTCCGGATCTGCCAGATTTTCAATATGGAAGTACTGCTCTACCCGCTTTACTCCGTCGGCAGTCAGATTTACAATCTTATCCTTTTCATTAACAATGAATTCACCGGTCTCTGTAATCTCCTCGCCCATAATGGCATTCATTTTGGAAAATTCACCGCTGGCTTCTCCACGCTTCATGGTCTTTGCCAGCGCGTCACAAACCTCATAAAGCTTTGTGGATTTTCCGCTCTGACCGGAAATAATCAGGGGGGTTCTGGCCTCGTCGATCAGAACCGAGTCCACCTCATCGATAATGGCATAATGGAGCTCTCTCTGTACCAGCTGCTCTTTATAGATAACCATGTTATCACGCAGATAGTCGAAACCAAGCTCATTATTTGTTACATAGGTAATATCGCAGGCATAGGCAGCCCGGCGCTCATCATTTGTGTTTCCATTCAGAACCACGCCTACCGTCAGTCCCAGAGCTTCGTGTACTTTTCCCATCCATTCTGAGTCACGATGTGCCAGGTAATCGTTGACTGTCACGATATGAACTCCCTTGCCTTCCAGAGCGTTCAGATATGCAGGCAGCGTAGACACAAGCGTCTTTCCTTCACCCGTCTTCATCTCGGCAATACGTCCCTGATGCAGGATAATTCCGCCAATCAGCTGTACCCGGTAATGCTCCATACCAAGAACACGTCTTGCCGCCTCGCGGACTGCCGCAAAAGCATCCACCAGCAGATCATCCAGTGTCTCGCCATTTGCCAGGCGCTGCTTAAACTCCCTCGTCTTTCCTTTCAGCTCCTCGTCCGAAAGCTTCATCATCTCCGGCCGGAGAGCTTCGATTTTATCCACCAGGGGATAGATCAGTTTTAATTCACGCTCAGAATGCGTGCCGAAAACCTTTGTCAAAAAACCCATCTGATTACTCCAATCTCTGTGCTGCTGCATTTAAAAACGGCTGTTCCGCCCCGCAGCCTGCATTTTTTTAATTCAGACAATACTCCGTTTTGTATTTTAGCACTATACGGAGGATTATTCAAGAAAAGAAATATGCAGCCGGAAAAAACAGGTAAAAACAGCAATAAACCGGGGATGACAGCCGGCTGTTCACCAGTCCGTCATCCCCGCTCTTTTCTCTTTATTTACAGGAAAATCTGCCCTGCCCTAATCTGCCGGCCGCAAAGCATTTCCTCTTATTTCTCAGGCTCCAGAAGTCCGTAGGTATTTCCCTTTCTCTTATAAACCACATTTACCTGATCCGTCTCTGCGTTCACAAATACGTAGAAGCTGTGTCCCAGCATCTCCATCTGCACGCATGCATCTTCAGGATACAGCGGCTTCAGGTCATACTGTTTTGTACGGATGATGCGAACCTCCTCATCCTCTGCCTCTCTATCGATAAACTCCTGACGGAAACTGCCTCCGCCCTGCTCGCGCTGCACGATCTTATTCTTATACTTGCGCAGCTGACGCTCAATGACTTCTTCCACCAGATCAATGGATACATACATATCATTGCTTACCTGCTCAGAGCGAATCACTGTGCCCTTTACAGGAATCGTCACTTCGATTTTCTGCCTCTCTTTTTCGACACTTAAGGTTACCTGTACCTCTGTGTCAGGAGTAAAATAGCGCTCCAGCTTCCCAAGCTTGTCTGTAATCGCCGTCCGAAGCCCTTCTGTCACATCGATGTTCTTTCCGCTGATAATATAACGCATAGACTCAACTCCTTTACGTTTTTTTTACTAGTTCAAGTATACCACATTCCGGTAGGGGATACAACCGCCAAAAAGGTCAAGCGCGCTTCCAATCGTCACATCTACCCGGCCCCGGCCCAGTGTCCGCAGAATCTCCAGATCCGCTGTACTGCCCACTCCTCCGGCATATGTAACAGGAATCCCTTCCCATTTTCCCAGCATCTGAACCAGTTCACGTTCCACACCGGATGCCTTCCCTTCCACATCCACTGCATGAATCAGAAATTCACTGCAGCTTCGCGAAAGCTCCTCCAGCAGGGCAGGAGAAACCTCAACATCCGTCCATTTCTGCCAGCGGTCTGTCACTACAAAATAAGCTTCCCCGTTCTCCCCCTTTTTCTTTCGGCAGCTGAGATCCAGTACCAGTTTCTCTTTTCCTACAGTATTCCTCATTTTCTCCAGATTATCATACTGAATCTGTCCATTCCGGAATACATAAGAGGTAACAATCACATGGGAAGCTCCTGCATCCAGATACTCACAGGCATTCTCCGGCGTCACCCCGCCTCCCAGCTGAAGTCCGTCCGGATATGCCCGCAGAGCTTCCAGCGCCTGCTGCCTTGTCTCCTCAAAATAGGGCGAATCCGCCCCGTTCAGCAGAATTACATGGCCGCCGGTCAGTCCGTCTTTCCGATACAGGGAAGCATACCAGGCAGCCGTCTGCTGTGATACAAAATTCTCCTCCGCAGAATCATCCCGATCCGCAAGACTGCCTCCTACAATTTGTTTTACTTTTCCATTGTGAATATCAATACACGGCCGAAAACGCATTACAGAATCACCCCTACTGCCTCCGCCACCGTGCGGACACCGCACAGCCGGATTCCTTTGACATCGCCAATCTGTTCCCGGCAGGCCTGGGGAAGAATTACAGTGGTAAATCCCAGCTTCTTCGCCTCCTGCACGCGCTGAGCAGCCTGACTGACTGCTCTTACCTCGCCGCTTAAGCCTACCTCGCCAAACGCCAGCGTTTTTTCATCAATCGCCCTGTCACGGGCGCTGGATACCACAGCAAGCACGACAGCCAGATCAATCGCCGGCTCACTGATACGCAGACCGCCCGCAATATTAATATAAACATCACTGCCTGAAAGCTGCAGATGAAGCCTTTTTTCCAGTACTGCCAGCAGAAGATTTACCCTGTTGTAATCCATGCCTGCCGCGGTCCGTCTGGGCACAGCCAGAGGGCTTCTCGTGACGAGAGCCTGAATCTCCAGAAGAATCGGACGGGTTCCTTCCACCGAACAGGCCACAATCGATCCGGAGGAATCTTCCGGTCTTCCGTTCAGCATAAATTCCGAAGGATTCTGTACCTCCTCCAGCCCACTCTCACGCATTTCGAAAACACCAATCTCGTTCGTTGAGCCAAAACGATTTTTTACAGCTCTTAAAATGCGATAAGATGCATGACGATCCCCCTCAAAATAAAGCACCGTATCCACCATATGTTCCAGCACTCTGGGCCCCGCCACAGTTCCTTCCTTGGTCACATGACCAACGATAAATACAGAAGTGCCCAATCCCTTGGCCAGCTGCAGAAATACTGCTGTGGCTTCTCTTACCTGAGAGACACTGCCCGGTGCAGAACTGACATTTTCACTGTACATGGTCTGAATGGAATCTATCACAACTGCCTGAGGCACAGAAGCGCGAATTGTATCCTGAATCACATCCAGATTCGTCTCACAGAACAGGCGGAACTGATCTGAAAAGCTGCCAATCCGGGCCGCCCGCATTTTAATCTGTTTTAAAGATTCCTCACCCGATATGTACAGAACCTCCCGGCTGTCTCCGGCAAGCTTCCTGCACACCTGAAGCAGAAGCGTGGATTTCCCAATCCCCGGATCTCCTCCCACCAGAACCAGCGACCCCGGCACAATTCCGCCTCCCAGTACCCGATCCAGTTCTTCCAGACCGGAGCTGATCCTCTCTTCCTCTTCCATCTTAACAGAAGAAAGGCAGACCGGCGCTGCGGCTGCCTTTCTCTCATCTTTCACCTTACCGGTGCTTTTTTTGTCAACAGTCTCTTCCACAAAGGTATTCCACTCCCGGCATCCCGGACACTGTCCCATCCATTTCGGAGACTCGTATCCGCAATTCTGACAGAAAAATACCGTTGTCCTGCTTTTTGCCATACGCTCTTCCTATGCCTTCAGAATCTTTACTGTGACTGCGTCTGTATTTCCAAGCTCTACACTCAGTACCAGCTTGCCTCCCAGTCCCGTTTTAATCGCGCCTGTGCTCACACCGTTCACCAGCGTCAGGTATTCGGTATCATCCTCCATACCAAGCGTAATCTGTGCGTCCTCCGGTCCGTCTACCTGAAATTCCACACTGTTCGCATCCGCCCGGAAGTGTTCCACTGCCGTCCCCGGTACAGACTCATATACGAACATCTCGTTCCTTTCCAGTTTCGTAATCTCACGAAAGGTCTTTACTTTGTAAATATCTCCCTGATATTCGAAATCCTGCTTCTTCGTCTTGGATGCCAGCTCATAATCGCCAAAGCTGATACTGCCGTCTTCTTCCGCACGGATTAATTCTTTTACTGCTGCCATTTCTTTCGTCCTCCCAAATGGATCTTGTGATGCCTTGATTATAAACGATCCGGTTCTGTATTTCCAGACTTTTTTTGTAATTCGTAAGGCACGGGGCGCTGACCGCGCCAGCGCCGTCAGATAAACGTAACCTTCCCTTTCCGCATGGTAACCGTTACATCCCCGCCCTTGTGAATAGTCCCTGAAAGCAGGGCATCTGCAAGCGGATCCTCTACCTGTGTCTGAATCGCCCGCTTTAACGGACGCGCTCCGTACTTTACATCATAAGCGCTGTCAACAATATGAGTTTTCACACTGTCCCGTATTTTCAGCGTAATACCCATCTGCTCTCTGCAGCGATCTGACAGTTCTTTGAACAGTATGGTTACAATATGCTTCATCTGCTCTTTGTTCAGAGAATGGAAAACAATAATCTCATCGATACGGTTCAGAAATTCCGGTTTAAACATCCGCCGCACTTCTTCCATTACACTGGATTTCATAGCCTCATAATTCTGTTTTTCATCATCAGAAGATGCAAAACCAAGCTTTTTGGGAGAAATAATGGAGCCTGCTCCCGCATTTGAAGTCATAATAATCACAGTATTTTTGAAATCCACAGTTCTTCCCTGAGAATCCGTAATCCGTCCGTCATCCAGAACCTGAAGAAGAATATTAAAAATATCCGGATGAGCCTTTTCAATCTCATCAAAAAGAATTACGGTATAAGGATTTCTCCGGACTTTTTCGGAAAGCTGTCCGCCATCATCATGTCCCACATATCCCGGAGGCGCTCCAATAAGTCTGGAAACACTGTGTTTCTCCATATATTCCGACATATCAACACGGATCATAGCCTCCTCACGGCCAAACAGAACCTCTGCAAGAGCCTTGGACAGCTCTGTCTTGCCCACACCGGTAGGACCGAGAAACAGGAAAGAACCGATAGGCCGCTTCGGATCCTTCAGACCCACACGTCCCCGGCGTACAGCTCTGGCTACCGCTTCCACCGCCTCATTCTGCGCAATCACACGTTTGTGAAGAATTTTTTCCAGTTTCTGCAGTCTCTGGGTCTCCGTCTCTGCCAGCTTGCTGACCGGAATCTTTGTCCACTCTGCCACTACCTGGGCAATTTCATTTTCTCCTACAGACAGCGCCTTTCTGCCCCGGCCGCGTCCTGTCTTCTGCTTTTCCTTCGCCAGTTTTTCTTCTATCTGCACCCGTTCCTTCCGAAGCTCTGCTGCCCGCTCAAAATTCTGCTGCAGGACTGCCTCTTCAATCTCTTCCAGCAGTGCTGCGCTCTGCTGTTCCAGTCCTGATGACAGATTCAGGAGCTGCGTTCCGCCCAGCCGTACGCGGGCGCAGGCTTCATCTACCAGATCTATCGCTTTATCCGGAAGAAAGCGATCGCTGATATACCGTTTTGACAGTTTGACAGCTGCCTCCAGCGCTTCATCCGCGATTACTACCTGATGATGCTTTTCATAATTTTCACGCAGACCTTTTAAAATTTCCACCGTTTCTTCTTCTGTAGGTTCTTCCACCATAATCGGCTGAAACCGGCGTTCCAGAGCTGCATCCTTTTCTATATGCTTCCGGTACTCCTCTACAGTAGTGGCTCCAATTACCTGAAGCTCGCCTCTTGAGAGAGCCGGCTTCAGAATATTTGCCGCATCCATGGCGCCTTCTGCTCCGCCGGCTCCTATCAGTGTATGCAGTTCATCGATGAAAAGCAGCACATCTCCGGCATGAATGACCTCCTCCATGACGTTTTTTATCCGCTCTTCAAATTCACCCCGATACTTGGTTCCTGCCACCATACCGGACAAATCAAGAGTCAGGACCCTCTTTCCTTTTACTGAATCAGGCACTGCTCCTTCCACAATACGCTCTGCCAGCCCTTCCACAATTGCTGTTTTTCCTACGCCGGGTTCCCCTATCAGACAGGGATTATTCTTTGTCCTCCGGCTTAAGGTCTGAATCAGACGACGAATCTCCTTTTCCCTTCCGATGCAGGGCTCCAGTCTCCGCTCTCTGGCCAGCTCCGTCAGATCCCGGCTGTACTGCTCCAGAGTCTGTGTGCTCTTTCCCTGTCCCTGAGCACGTCCGCTCCGCGCAGCCTCCTCACGGTATGCCTGCCCCGTCTTCCCCATGGAATTCAGCATAGCCGTATACAATTCTTTCGCGTTCACATTCATGGTATTCAGCAGACGGCTGGCAGCACATTCCACATCTTTAAGTATGGCAATCAGAATATGCTCAGTTCCCGCCTTTTTCTCGTGAAAACGAACCGCTTCCTGACAGGCATCCTCCAGAACCTTTTCTGCTCTCGGAGTAAATCCCTCTCTCTCTGCCAGAACTACTCCATTTTCCGGAGAGATCAAATCCCGGATGAGCTCTGTCACTGTCTTTTCATCTGCCTTCCGTTCTGCCAGAAGCCGTGCTGCAGCACAGTCCTTCTCCCGCAGAATGGCCAGCAGGATATGCTCTGTACCTGTATAATTCTGGCCGAGTTCTCTGGATGCCTTTACAGCCTGCTTCAGAACTCTTGCCGCCTTATCGGTATAATTCTCAAACATACATTTCCTCCTGTTACAAGGGGCGAGGTTCGTCACCCCGCCCTTCTCTTTTCTTAAGTATATCAGATTTCCGGCTTATATACTGCTCAGCTCTACAGATTCAGATCTTCCAAATCAAAAATCTCAATATCGAAATCCTCTTCCTCATCCTTCACTTTTCGAGCCTGTTCCGATTTTTCAGATGTCTTTCCCGCTTCTTTCTCTATCTCATCCACCTCAGTCATATCAATCTGAGGAAGATTTGCTGTCAAAGTCAGATCGATCTTTTCTTCTTCCTCTTCTTCTGTTTCTTCGTCTGCGTCAAAGTCTTTTTCCGCAGCTGCATCAGCTGCCTTTTTTCTTCTTACAGCTTCGACAAACTCATCAAAGTCGTCTTCCTCGTCGTCTTCTTCCTCTTTCCGTTTTCTGAAAAATCCGCCTCTTTTTCTGGGTTTCTCATCCTCATAATCATCGTCATCTTCTGCAGTATCGTCTTCGTCTTCCTCATCGCCATCATCATATTCGTATTCCACATTTCTGCTCTTTACAGCAAATATAATGACAAGAACAAGAAGAATTACGCTCAGAACCCCAAGCCCTATTATAATATAGAGACGCATGCTCAGATCCTTTGCACTGGATTCCTTCAGGGATGTCAATTCGTCCTGAAGAGCATCTACCAGACCCTCTGCGCCAAACTGTCCCAGATCCTGCTGAAAAGTCCCCTGAGCCGGATCATACCAGTACCAGCCCTCTGTACCGTCTGCTGCCGCTGCCCATACCAGATAAACAGCTGAATCTGCATTTGCCTGCCAGGCGGTAAAGGATGTCTCACCCACCTGAACTGTGGTCTCTGTCAGATATTCGGCAGTTGGCGCTATCGTCGGTTCCAGAATCGTAAAGGCTGCTGAAGAAGATTCCGTCTCCTCTGTTTCACCTGTTTCTTCGGGTTCCCGAGGTTCTTCTTCAGTTCCGCTGACAGAAAGCAAATCGGAACGAAGCCATCCCGTTATCTGTTCTCCGTCCTGTGTATACTGAACCTGATACCAGGTACTTCCGCCGCTTTCCGTCTCACCTATCACATCAACCGTATCTCCCGATGCCAGGGAGCCTGCTACATCCGCACCTGTGGATGCTTCGGCACGCACACGCGCGCTCTCCACAGATACTGTACCTGTACGCGCAGCTTTTCCTCCAAGTCCCATACTCAGGAACAGTACACAGGCCCCACATAAGGCCAATCCTCCCATGTATTTCCAAACTCCCCGTTTCCGGCAAAGTCTCTTCATCATTATTATCCTCCATCATCATATATCTTGTGGTTAAATGAAATACTGTACCTCATGATATTGATTTTTATGCATATCATGCTTACCTTATTATAATCGCTGAGGCCTGCGTTGTCAAATAACAGATTCTTGCATATTGTGGATTATAAACTGCGCTTCCCCGGGTCAGTGCATTGCCGAAACCGGGAAAACGCAATTCTGCACGGGGTGAATCTATTGCTTTCCAAATACAGTACCTTAAATGAACTGAAACCCGGACAGAGTGCCAGAGTCCGGAGAATTCTATGCAGTGGAAACCTGAGACGAAGATTTTTGGATCTGGGGCTTGGTTCCCACGCTCCTGTTTCCTGCGTAGGGCGCAGTCCTGCAGGCGACCCTGCCGCCTTTCTGATACGCGGAACCGTTATTGCGCTTCGGGACCGTGACAGCAGGCAGATTGTTGTGGAACAGACTGAACCCGGGCGTTCTTTCCGGTCTGTGGCTTTGGCCGGCAATCCCAATGTAGGAAAGAGCACCGTTTTCAACGGTCTGACCGGTCTGCATCAGCACACTGGGAACTGGCCCGGAAAAACAATAGAACAGGCTTCCGGAACT
The DNA here is from genome assembly GCA_944378225.1 of uncultured Merdimonas sp. GTDB lineage: Bacteria > Bacillota > Clostridia > Lachnospirales > Lachnospiraceae > Laedolimicola. The sequence goes on along the minus strand of CALWGE010000003.1, from coordinate 55,340 downwards.
TTTGAAACTGTTCTTCACCGATACCGCCTGACCGACACACCTGGCGCCTATTCTCTGTCTCCCCGCTCCCCTGAAGAAGAAATCACAAGGGATTTTCTGTGTTTTGGCGGCGCAGAAGCGGTTATCGCCGTCTGCGATGCCTGCTGCCTTGAACGGAATCTCAATCTTGTTCTTCAGATTCTTGAGCTTTGTCCAAGAACCGTCGTCTGTATAAATATGATGGATGAAGCTGCAAAACGCAGTATTCACATCAATCTGAAAACACTGTCCGCCGATCTCGGAGTTCCTGTGGTCGGTATTACTGCCCGGGATAAAACCACTCTCAGCAGACTCACAGAGGCTCTGGATAAGCTTCTTGACGGTCCCGGCATGCGTCCGGCCTCTCCCGTCCCCTACCCGGCTCCTCTGGAGGCTGCCATACAGATTCTTGAAAATCCGATTCATAAACTTACAGACAGTCTTCTGCCTGCCAGATGGCTTGCGCTGCGGCTTCTGGAAGAGGACCGTTCCCTGGAGGCCGGTCTCGAAAAACACCTGGGATTCCATCTTAAAAATAATTTTTCTGTTCAGTCTGCCCTCGGAGAGGCCAATTCCGTACTGTATGCAGCCGGGCTGAAAAGCCATGCTGAATCTGATGAAAACGAAACTCTTTCTGACGCAGTAGCCGAGAGCATTCTGAACCGGGCCGGAGAAATCGCTCATAAAGCCGTACAGACAGACAGTCTGGCCGTACAGAAAAAAGAACGCTTTCTTGACCGTATTCTGACCGGCCGTTTTTCCGCCTACCCTGTTATGCTGTTTTTATTGGCTTTTATTCTCTGGCTGACTATTGCAGGAGCCAACTATCCATCGGAACTGCTGTCGCGGATTCTGTTCAGCTTCCAGGATATCTTGTCCTCTGTCCTTGTGCAGCTCAGGACTCCTGCCTGGCTTTGCAGCATGCTGACAGACGGTGCCTATCGTGTCCTGGCCTGGGTCGTCTCTGTCATGCTTCCGCCCATGGCAATTTTCTTTCCGCTGTTTACGTTTCTGGAAGATACCGGTTACCTTCCGCGAATTGCCTATAATCTGGACCATGCTTTTCAGCGCTGCCGTTCCTGCGGGAAACAGGCCCTGACTCTCTGCATGAGCTTCGGATGCAACGCTGTGGGGGTTACCGGATGCAGGATCATTGAATCACCACGGGAACGGATGATTGCGATTCTGACCGCCGGCTTTATCCCATGCAACGGTCGTTTTCCTGCCCTGATTACTCTGATTTTTCTGTTCCTTACCTTTCTTTCCGGTACTGTCTGCAACAATATGGGAAAGAATCCTGCGGCTGCTTTTCTGTTTCCTGCACTGCTTCTGACTGCTGTAATGATCCTGGCCGCAGGTACAGCTCTGCTGATTTCCCGCCTTTTGTCGGTAACGCTTCTCCGGGGACTTCCTTCCGCCTTTACCCTGGAGCTTCCCCCTTACCGGAGGCCTCAGCCTGGAAAGATTATCATCCGCTCTCTTCTGGACAGAACTTTTTTTGTTCTGGGCAGAGCTGTAACAGCTGCAGTTCCGGCCGGCGTTCTGATATGGCTGCTGGCAAACATTTATGTAAACGATACCAGTCTCCTGTCCCTGTGTGCCGGAGTAATGGATCCTCTGGCCACACCCTTCGGACTTGACGGCGTAATCCTGATGGCTTTCATCCTTGGTCTTCCTGCCAACGAAATCGTAGTGCCTATTATGCTGTCTGCTTATCTTCAGCAGGGAATACTCCTGGAAACGAATTCGTTCCCGGATCTGGCATCCATCCTTATGTCTAATGGGTGGACTGCCGTTACCGCCATATGTACTCTCATCTTCATGCTCTTTCACTGGCCCTGTGCCGCAACGCTTCTGACTATCCGCCGGGAGACCGGTTCCTGGAAATGGTCTTTTCTCGCCGCGGCTCTTCCCACTGGAACAGGATTAATTCTGTGTTTTCTCATCGCACAGAGCATGCGAATCCTGACAGGATAACCTGAAAACAGAAGCCCCTGAGCTGCAGGCAAAACAAATCCGCAGCTCAGGGGCTTCTGTTTTTCAGTCAAAATCTGCTTTATCAGTAATTCATTCCCGTTATCGCCAGTTTTCCTTCCACGACACCAAAAATAATATTCGGTCTTCCGCTTTCGCCTTCCATTACAAAACCTGCCATACTGGGTTCCTGTCCACTGACGTCCGCTTCTGACACAGCAGAAAGCATTTCTTCAGTAAAGATTTTTTCCGCACCCAGATTAATAAAATCTTCCTTTGTCTCCACAATTCCGTCCGTATCCGGCAGTCCTACATAGACAGGGAAAGATGTCAGTTCTGCCAGAGCCTCAAGATCCTCTGCCGCTGCTGCCTCCTTTACTTTTTCACAAAAGGCCGCTGCCGCTTCCTGCCCAACGGCAAAATTGTCCTCATAAACCGGTTCTGTACCGGAGCTCATCTCCTGCTCATTGTCAGCTTCCTCTTCTGTTTCCTCTGCACCCGCAGAAATTTCTTCTTGAACTGATTCTGTTCCCTGTTCAGTAGTCTGAGTGGTCTCCTGTACAGTCATTTCCTCTGTTTTCTCTTGTCCGCAGCCACTCATTATCATCACTGCAGTCAAACCTGCCGCAGCAAGCAGTTTCGTAATTCTCATTTTCTTAAATCCTCCTGTTTGTTTTCTCACTTCCATGTGCTGTCTGCCGGCTGAAAGCTTATGCTCAATATATCTTTCATCTGACACATGCTGACGGAAAGATCATCCTGAATCCATTTCCAGCTTCTGGCTCCTGATTCCAGAGAACGATACTCCAGAAGCTGATACCGGCAGACAGGATCTGCATTCATCATGTCTGAAATCCGTTCTGTCCACAGCCTGGCTTCTTCCTCGCTGACTTCCCTCTCTCCATGAACAACCCAGACGGTTACAGCTTTTACAATTCTGTCATTACTGCACGAAGTGAGGACCTTACATTTTTCTCCAAACAGCTCCGTCTGATAGATTCTTCCGATATACAGAGTTCCGTCTTCTGTCCAGTTCTCTTCGCCGCCTCCCAGCAGCTCCGCTGTCTGTTCATCCTTCATTCCGGGAATTTTCCACAGGGTTTCAAGAACTCTTCTGCTGTCTTCTTCTATTCCTGCCGCCTCTGCTTTCTGCACTCCCGTAAGTACTGTATCAGCCAGAGTTTTTCTGCCCGGTGAAAGAGTACATCCCGAGAGCAGGAACACTGCTGTGCACAGTAAAATTATCTTTTTATATCCTGCTCCCGTCATTTTTCTCACCTCACGATTTCAAACTCAGGTTCTCCGGCTGCTCCAGGGGCAATCTCATATTGTCCAAACACAATTACCGGATTACCGGCCTCATTTACATAAAAATTCGTATCTTCTGTTACACCTGTAAAATCTTCTTCCCAGTAATCCATTCCACTCTGAGCTTCTTTCTCGGGAATCTGGCTTAATATAGCCTCATCTGCGATTTCCTTATAGTCAGCGCCCAGGAGATCTTCCAGTGTCACCTGTCGTCCTTTTTCCAGATCAAAATTGTAATACCGTGTTTCGGCATAAGCGTTTGACCAGTTTTCGCTGCCTGTCACTATTACAGACAGATATTTGTCCGTCTGGGCTTTAACCTCATAACCCACGTAAATTTCAATATTATGAGCTGCCCATTCTTCCTCGGTACCGCCTGTCTCCAGAAACGCGGTCCTGTATTCTTTCGCACGCTCTACTGCCTCATCTGCAAACTGTTCACACATAGCAAGAATCTCTTCATTCACGGAATCTGCCAGGTTACCGGTTCCCTCCGCTATCATCTCAATAGTCGGAATCTCCACAGAAATTTTCAGATCATCTTCTGTCTCTGTTTCATAGGAACGGAAGGTAAGAACTCTGGCAAAGGCCCCAATGACCGGAAGTTCTCCCATATTCTGTGCAAATGCTGTGCTGGTATTCAATGCCGTCACAAAAACTGCCATAACTGCCGCTGCCGCCACAAGCCCCTTCTGCCATGAACGCAGATGTTTGCTCTTCCGGGCCCCGGACATTTTTTTCTTCTGATTTGCCTTTTCTACTTCCCACATAATACGTTGCGATAATTCCTCCGGAATCGGAATCTCATCATATTTCTTTTTTGCATTCTCCATTCGGTTCATGCTCCCACCTCCTGAATCGATATTCTCAATGCCTTCAGTCCCCGATACAGTTTTGATTTCACTGTATTCAGATTCATCTCCATAATCTGAGATATCTCCTGCAGGGACAATTCCTCGTAAAATCTCAATTTTATAATTTCCTGGACCTCTGGTTCCAGCCGGTTTATATGTCCGTACAAATCTTCTTCCGGCTGGTCAAATCCCTTTTCCACATACGGTTCTTCCGGCTGTGATTCTTCTCCTGACAATACCTCTCTCCCCCGCTCCCGCAGAATGGAAAGACTTTCATTTACCACAATCCGGTAAATCCATGTCTTTACAGCCGCACTGTTCTTTATCCCCATAATGTTCCAGAGCCTTACATACCGCGCTCTGTACGGCGTCAAGAGCGTCCTCCTGATTCTGTACATAGCTGAAAGCCAGTCGATAAAATTTATTCTGATTTTCTATGACGCATCTGACTACTCTGTCATATAAATTCTGTGTCATGGTAATCACCTTCCTTATTATTACAGCGCTGTATCTTATTGCGTTTTCTATTATATAGATAAAAAAAGAAAACAAAAAGTTGCAGGAAACTGCAAAAAAAGAACAGAATCACCTGTATTCCTACAAGTCATTCTGTTCCTTACATTCCTGCAGCTCATTTATCGGCGTCGCCTTTGCACCGTCTGCGCCGCGCAGGCGCATCTCTGCCTTTTGCTACGCCTCATCAATGGCCTTTCCAATGTCGCTGCGGCAATAAGCTTTTTCGAAAGTCACCTGCTTTACCGCCTCGTAAGCGTTGGCACGGGCCTTCTTCAAATCAGGACCTGTGGCTGTCACACCCAGCACCCTGCCTCCATTGGTGACAAACTGTCCGTTTTCCTTTTTCGTGCCGGCATGAAAGACGTAAACGCCCTCTTTGCCTTTAAGACTTTCCAGTCCTTCGATGGGATATCCCTTTCCGTAAGATACCGGATATCCGCCGGAAGCCAGCACAACACAGACAGCTGCATTATCTTCAAACTGCAGATCGATCTGATCAAGCGTACCGTCTATGCAGGCTTCAAACACATCTACAATGTCATTTTTCATACGTGGAAGCACTACCTGGGCTTCCGGATCTCCAAAACGTGCATTATATTCCAGAACCTTTGGTCCCTTGGGGGTAAGCATCAGTCCAAAGAAAATCACGCCTTTGAAAGGACGCCCCTCTGCTGCCATGGCATCCACTGTAGCCTGGTAAATATGTTTCCGGCAGAACTCATCCACTTCCTGCGTATAGAAAGGACTGGGGGAAAAGGTTCCCATTCCGCCGGTGTTCAGTCCCTGGTCGCCATCCAATGCCCGCTTATGATCCTGGGCAGAAGTCATACATTTAATAGTGCTTCCATCTACAAAGCTCAGAACAGACACTTCACGGCCTGTCATAAACTCTTCAATTACCATACGGTTTCCTGCTGTGCCAAACTGTTTATCCAGCATAATCGTACGTACACCATCTTTTGCCTCTTCCAGCGTATTACAAATCAGTACGCCTTTCCCCAGAGCAAGTCCGTCTGCCTTCAGTACAATCGGGAACTCCGCTGTTTCCAGGTAGGCCAGCGCCTTTTCCGGATCATCAAAATTTTCATAAGCTGCTGTCGGGATTCCGTATTTCTTCATCAGATCTTTGGAAAAAGCTTTGGAGCCCTCCAGGATTGCAGCATTTTTACGGGGCCCAAAAACGCGCAGACCCTCTTTTTCAAATACGTCTACGATACCGCCTACCAGCGGATCATCCATACCTACTACCGTAAGATCGATTTCCTTTTCTTTGGCAAATGCCGCCAGCTTTTCGAATTCCATCGCACCAATAGGTACGCATTCCGCATATTCTTCAATACCTGCATTACCCGGAGCGCAATATATTTTGTCCGCTTTCGGACTCTGGGCAATCTTCCAGGCAATAGCATGCTCGCGTCCGCCGGAACCCACGATCAAAATCTTCATAGCCGTACCTCCCCGTACTGTTTCCTGTTTCTTCCTGTTCTCTGTATGTTTACTGATTTTCCTTATTTGCCAGCATATCGATAGCTTTGGGAAGCAGAATCCACTCTGCTTCTTCCATCACGCGTCTCTGCAGAATCTCAGGCGTATCGCCTTCCTTTACCTCTACAGCTTTCTGCAGCAGTATCGGTCCTGTATCCGTCCCTTCGTCTACAAAATGCACTGTAGCCCCTGTAACTTTCACACCCCGGGCCAGCGCAGCCTCGTGAACCTTCAGACCATAGTATCCGGTTCCACAGAAAGAAGGGATGAGGGAAGGATGAATATTGATAATTCGTCCCCTGTACTCCTGTATAATACTCTCGGGAATTACCACCAGACATCCTGCCAGAACCACAAGATCCGCTCCGCTCTCCCTGATAGCTTCCAGAAGAGCCTGGTCAAACGCCTCCTTTGTGCCGCATTCCTTTCTGGATACGCATACAGCAGGTATTCCATGCTTCTTCGCTCTTTCCAGAGCAAATGCTGACGGATTATTGCTGATCACTGCCACAATCTCCGCATTTCGGACGCGTCCGGTTTCCGCGGCATCCAGAATTGCCTGCAGATTTGTTCCTCCGCCGGATACGAGAACTGCTACTTTCAGCATAATGTCACTCCCTTTTCACCGGCCTGGACTTCTCCCAGAATATACGGTGTTTCGCCGGACTCCCGAATGGCTGCCACGCAGGCATCTGCCTGAGAGGGATCCACAGCCAGGACCATACCGATTCCCATGTTAAACGTGTTATACATCATCTGCTCCTCGATACGTCCGTCTTCCTTCAGCATCCGGAATATCATGGGCACTTCATAGCTGTCTTTCTTAATAACCGCACGCATGCCGTCCGGCAGCATACGCGGAATATTTTCATAGAAGCCTCCGCCTGTGATATGGCTGCAGCCCTTAATATTTACACCGGCGTTTTTCACTGTCTGAAGAGCCTTCACATAAATCTTTGTAGGCTCAATCAAGGCCTCTCCCAGAGTTCTTCCCAGACTTTCAAAATATGTATTCAGGTATTCCTCTTTCATGGTAAACACTTTGCGCACCAGAGAGAATCCGTTACTGTGCACACCGGAGGAGGCCATACCTACCAGTACATCTCCTGCTTTAATGTCTGCACCCGTGATCAGATTTTTCTGATCCACAATTCCCACTGCAAAACCTGCCAGATCGTATTCGTCTACCGGATAAAATCCTGGCATCTCTGCCGTTTCACCGCCAATCAGGGCTGCTCCTGCCTGACGGCAGCCTTCTGCCACACCGCTTACGATAGTCGCAATCCGCTCCGGAATATTTCTTCCGCAGGCAATATAGTCCAGGAAAAACAGAGGCTCTCCTCCTGCGCAGGCAATGTCATTGACGCACATAGCCACACAGTCAATTCCTACGGTATCGTGCTTATTCATCAGAAACGCCAGTTTCAGCTTTGTTCCCACGCCATCTGTACCGGATACCAGCGTCGGCTTCTCCATGTTTTTGTATGCTTCCATAGAAAAGGCTCCGGAAAATCCGCCCAGACCTGTAAGTACTTCCGGACGCATGGTTCTCTTTACGTGTTCCTTCATCAGTTCTACTGACCGGTAACCGGCCTCAATATCTACACCAGCATTCTTATAATCCATCCTGTTATTTCCCTCCCTGATTATCCTTTTAGTAGTTCTGATAGCCTACCTCTGCAAGACGCTCTGCCTTCTTTTCCACCTGCTCCTTCAGCCCCTCGGCATAGGATTTCAGCCGTGCCAGAAGCTCCGGATCAGAAGTTGCCAGAATCTTGGCAGCCAGCAGTCCAGCATTCACTCCGCCGTTTATAGCTACTGTCGCTACCGGAATACCGGAAGGCATCTGTACAATGGAGTACAGGGAATCCCTTCCTCCCAGAGATGTGGTATGCATCGGAATACCGATAACCGGCATCGGAAAGATTGCTGCACACATACCAGGCAGATGGGCCGCCATACCTGCTCCGGCAATGATTACCTTAAATCCTTTACTCTCTGCACTTTTCGCATACTCGAAAAATACATCCGGCTCTCTGTGAGCAGAAATGATAGTCATCTCAAAATCCACTCCCAGCTGCTCCAGCACCTCAGCTGCCTTCTTCATCACAGGCATATCCGAATCGCTGCCCATTACAATACCTACCTTAGCCATAGAGTACCTCCCTGTCATTTGTAATTGATTAATATTTATTAGTTTTTCTTATAACTAGCCTTATTTTTTATGTCTGTGCTTATAAATGAGTTTACAGTCCAAAGTTCTGTCTGTCAACCCGTAAAGTGCATGGATATTCATATTTCTTCTTTTTCAGCCCACATCGGCATCTTTCTCAAAAGGCCGATTCAGTTCTTCTGTTCCCGGAAGCACAAAACGTCCTTTCTCAATCAGAGGAATCCTGCTTCCGTCAGGCCGGACCACTGTAATGCTGTCCAGTTCATCATAAGGAATCGTAATATCCGTATGGCAGTTAAAATATGCTTTTGAAATATCAGTCTTTCTGAGCAGAGAACATTCATTATCCTTTGCAGTGATTTTCTTTCCGTCCGGATTATAAGTGATACTGTCTTCTGACCAGGAATAACAGGTATCCCCTACAGCAAAATGGGGACCCATCTTCTCTGCAATCAGAATAGGAAGCTTGGATCCGATATCATATTTTTTTGCCATCATATATGCCGTAGTATTTGTTCCTACAGCAAATTCTCCCAGCGGCAGCGTATCATGGTTGAAAAGCACGTTGTTTTTGATGAATTTCCTGTTTTCCTCAGGATCATCGAAATTCCTGCAGGAAAAATCTTCAATTTTTCCGTCACGGAAGGTCAGTTCCAGATCCAGGTACTTCAGATCATTCAGATATACCTCGCTTACATGCAGAGTACCATTCGTACCTGTAAGCCGGGGAGAAGTAAACACTTCGCCCACAGGAATGTTCACATCTGCCACGCAGTTTTCGAAGCTTGTCTCCTTTTCCGGATCTTCAGGCTGCCAGAGCTGTACCCGCATATCTGTCCGATTGGAACCTGCTCCCAGAATCTGTACATATTCTCCCTGATCCAGAGCATCAATCAGTTTCTGCTGAATTCCCTGATACAGATGATAATCCAGATTGTTGATTTTTACAGTCTCAGCAAAAATCTCTCTGAAATTTTCGCCAATCTCCGGGATTGGCCAGGCTATAATCGTAAAGCTCCGCTCGTCCCCTGGAATATAGCGGTTTACCAGCTGTCCTGCTTCGCTGTTATAGAAGACACTCAGCTCTCTCTGCTTTTCATCCAGTTTCAGAGCCTCTTTGCAGTTCTCCGGAAGGAATGGTTTCTCTCCGAATATCTCCATCACGGCAGGCCCCGCATGAACAGCCGCCAGCTCCTTATACTGCTCATAGGCTCCATGAAGAACTGAGAGACGCCGCTCAACCAGATTTTTATCCATCCACAATGCGGAATCTTCCTTATGATCAAATACAAACTGTTTGCTGGGCGGCGTGCTTCCATATCCGGGATTCCCCTGAGGTCTGCGGTTCAGACTATGGCGGGCTTCCCGATAAAGAATGCTCTGAAGCCCCATCCGTTCAAACTGGGCAATCGCTTCGCGGACTACCCTCTCAAATCCCAGAGACCAACGGATATTTACCGTCTTTTTTTTACTGAGATCAATTCCCGCATTTACAAATCCAATCCGATATCCCTCTGTAAAAGTAGAGGCCATCGCTTCAATTTCCCGCTGGGGAAGCTCTGCCAGAAACCGGCTTGTGCCAAGCTCGTTTTCTGTAATATATTCCCCGAACCTGTACAGATACCGGGGATCTGAAAGATCCGACCCACAGATAATGTCTTTCGCGAAAGTAAGAGAAGGATCCAGCTGTTCCCGAACTCTCTGTGGAATAAATATTTCACAGTAATCACTGATATACCAGTAAATAATCTGTCGCAGACTTTTTGCCGAGGGAATCTCCTCTACTTCAAAGGCATTATATACCTCAAGAAACAGTTCAGATGCTATTGTCATATCCTCGTACCGCTGTTCTGCGGCCCAGGCTGTCATTCCTCTGATCTCTGTATAAAGGAAGCTAAGCATCTGTCCGTATTCATTTCCCAGCATTCGGACTGCAAATGCTGGATTTGCAAAGCTTTCTTCATAAGCATCTCCCGCAACATCCGCATAAAGCCTCTGGTTCTGTGCCTGAAGCTCTGCAAGCGTCATCTCCTTCTGCCGTCCCTGACGCACATCCTCCGCCAGACGCTGGGCTTCCAGAATAAAGTCTGCTGTTCTCTGAAAATATTCATAAAAAGGAGCCGACACCGCCGTCTCCTCCTTCATCGCCCGTATTCGCTCCGATGCGAGTCCGTACCGCTCCTGAATTTCTTCTGTCTCTTCCATGCAGTCTGTCTCAACCCCCATCCTTATGCCTCCTACATTCCTATGATACCTACTATCGCCCAGCCGATAAACAGAACGCCATTCAGAAGTGCACCTGTCTGGGACGAAATATAATAAACATCATCTTCCTGAAATCCTCTGACTGCCAGAACAAAACCTGTGATACTGCACAGCAGTGCCAGAATCCCCATCAATCCTACAGCGCTTCCCGCTCCGCCGGAAAGACGGTAAGCCATAGACAGGGATACCGCAGTCAGGATCAGGGCTGCCGCACCAAGCGCCAGGGACATAATCCCCTGTCTGGTATGCTTTTTATCTGTAAATTTATAATTTCTTCTTGCCATATCGATTCCTCCAGTATCGCCGAATCCACAGGAACATAAAATACCCGATGCATCCGCCGACAGTGTTCAGCAGCAGATCGTCTACATCAAAGCAGCCCACTTTGAGAATCAGCTGCATGGTCTCAGCCAGCAGACTGGCCCCGAAAGACAAAACCGCAACCCTGAAAAAATTCTGGAGACGTTCAAACAGCAGCGGCAATCCACAGCCATAAGGAATAAAAACTATCACATTGCCTGCTACGTTGATCAAGACTGACGGCATGCCAAGAATATCCCGATACTTCAGAAAACGGCGTATCTCCTGAAAAAGCACCAGATTATATCTGTATTCTGCATGAACTTCGGTTCTTCCATAGCTTTCCGAGAAAAACATGAAGTAAATCAGGCACGCCAGATAAAGGACCAGAAGCACTCGTCCCCCCGCCTTCAGTTTCTTTATGGAATTTCTGCTCATTCTGCCCTGCCTTTGCCCTAAAATATCAGATCAGATCTGGACTTCAGAAGCCTGGCTCCATTAATCACCATCAGAAGTCCCGCTGCAAAACCTGTCACCAGAAGAATAATTCCCAGCACCAGCCTGCCGGCTCCTGTACTTGTCATCGTCTTGTATGCCCTCTCGCTCATCTGCATACCTCCTGCTCTCTTTTCTTTTATTCCCGGGAGGGCGGTGCCTTTCCCGGGAACAAAATTATTTCACTCCGTATTGTTCGTAGTATGCGTCAATCGCAGCCTTTAATGCGTCATCAATGATAACTTTTCCCTGATAGGGGCGCTTGTGAAGATATTCCACCACATCTGCCATAGTCACAATGGCGTTTGCATCAAAGCCATAGAATTCCTTGATTTCCTCCAGAGCGCTTTTGACTCCGCCCTTTCCTACTTCCATGCGATTCAGGGATACCATCAGACCTTTAATCTCCACATCAGCAGCGCCCTTTACCTTGGGCACTGTCTCTTCCATGGATTTTCCGGACGTGGTTACATCCTCAATCATGATGACACGATCTCCGTCCTTTAAGCTGCTTCCGAGAAAGCTGCCCTTGTCTGCACCGTGATCCTTCTCTTCCTTCCTGTCAGAGCAGTAGCGGACTTCTTTTCCGTACAGCTCGCTGTAAGCCACTGCAGTTACCACACTGATAGGAATTCCTTTGTAAGCCGGTCCAAACAGCACATCAAAATCATCACCATATGTGTTATGTATAGCTTTTGCATAGTACTCTCCCAGCTTTTTCAGCTGAGACCCGGTCACATACGCTCCGGCATTCATGAAAAACGGAGATTTTCTTCCGCTTTTTAATGTAAATTCACCAAATTTCAGTGCCTGACAGTCTATCATAAATTCAATAAATTCCTGCTTATACTGTTCCATCTCTGTCTGTCCTCCTGCTTTTCGTTCTTCTTTCCAATTCTAACACAGGTTTCCTGTTTTTTCAATGTAAGGAGACAGCGCCAGCCTGTGGCTGAAGCCTCGTCTCACTCTACAGCCCCGATCAGATCCCGGATATCTTCCACCTGATACTTTTCCATATAAGCACGGATTCCCTCTGCCGTTTCTTTTGCAGCAAAAGGATTGGCAAAATTCGCCGTTCCCACAGATACGGCAGAAGCTCCTGCCAGGATAAATTCCATGGCATCGTCACCGTTCATGATTCCGCCCATTCCAATAATGGGGAGAGATACGGCGTGCGCCACCTGATAAACCATACGCACAGCCACCGGCTTTACTGCAGGTCCTGACATACCCCCCGTTTTGTTGGCAATCGCAAAGGTTCTTCTGTGAATATCGATTTTCATGCCTGTGATCGTATTGATCAGAGAAAGTACATCTGCACCGCCGGCCTCGGCAGCCCGGGCCATCTCCGTAATATCAGTAACATTGGGGCTCAGCTTCATAATAACAGGCTGCTTTGCGTGACGCTTCACTTCTTTCGTGATTGCTTCCAGAGCATCCGGCTTCTGACCAAAGGCAATGCCTCCTTCCTTTACATTAGGGCAGGAAACATTAATCTCCAGCATATCCACCGGCTGATCAGAAAGCCGCTCCACTACTTCACAGTAATCTTCCACAGTCTTTCCGCAGACGTTCACAATGATTTTTGTATCATATTTTTTCAGAAGAGGCAGATCCCGTTTAATAAACACATCAATTCCCGGATTCTGCAGACCGATGGCATTCAGCATACCGCTCTTTGTCTCTGCAATGCGGGGCACCGGATTGCCCGGCCAGGGAACATTCGCCACGCCTTTCGTTACAACAGCTCCCAGGCATCCCAGATCATAGAATTCTCCATACTCCGCGCTGGACCCAAAGGTTCCGGACGCAGTCATCACCGGGTTTTTGAACTCCACCCCGGCCAGATTCACACTCATATTCATCATAACTCTATCTCCTCTGCCGCAAAGACAGGACCGTCCTTGCAGATCCGCTTATTCTTTACATTGGTATGCGCATCTATATCTTTGGAAGTGCAGACACAGGCCAGACAGGCTCCGATTCCGCAGGCCATCCGTTCTTCCAGAGAAAGATAGCAGTCAATTCCCTGCTCTGCAGCATAAGCCTTAAGAGCCCTCAGCATGGGAGATGGTCCGCATGCAAAAATAGCGTCCGTCTCCAGATGATTTTCCCGAATTGCATCCAGCACGTTTCCTTTTGTTCCTGCGCTGCCATCCTCGGTGGAAACATACAGGACCGCATTCCTGGACAGTTCCTCCTTCAGGAACAGATCGCTGTTCCGATAACCGGATACTACTGTTTTCTCTCCCGGCAGCCATTTTGCAAGCTCTACCATGGGAGGCACTCCAATGCCGCCGCCAACAAGAAGCGGCTTTTCATACCCTTTATCCAGAGGGAAGCCATTTCCCAGAGGGCCCACCAGTTCCAGGGTATCTCCGGGACCATAGCCCGAAAATTCCTGTGTTCCCGCTCCTGCTGCCCGGTACACCAGACGCAGTCTTCCGCTCTCCTTATCCAGTTCGCAGATACTGATAGGACGGGGCAGCAGACGGCTCTCATCCTGACAGTAAACGGACACAAACTGTCCGGGTCTTGCTTCCCTTACAATATCATCTGCATGCAGCCACAGGCTGTATATATTTTCTGAAATTTCCCGCTGTTCCAGAATCACAGCTGTTTCTCTGTATTTCATAAAGCTCTCCTTTAGCCGTATTTTCTGTCTTCCCGGGAACCTGTTCCCGGAAGAGAATGCGCCTTTTTATTCACCCTGGTATAGCCACGGTACAGAATCTAACGTGTTTCCAGCGCCTGACGGATATCCTCTGCCATGTCTTCCACAGCCGCTCTGGATGCATCTCCGAAATTCTCTGCGCCGAAGGAAGCATATTTTTCCTGCTTATAAGCAGCGATAATTCCTCTGGAAGAGTTTACGATAGCCCCCAGTCCATCTTCATTAAAGAAGTTTACGAGATCCTTTCCTTTTCCTCCCTGCGCTCCATAGCCCGGAACCAGAATAAAGGTCTTCGGCATCAGTTTTCTCAATACCGCTCCCATTTCAGGATAGGTGGCGCCGACTACAGCGCCCACATAGCTGTAGCTGTCTCCCATATGCTCCTCACCCCACTGGGCAACCTTTTCGCCCACCAGCTCGTAGAGCGGCCGACCGTCTACCAGACGATCCTGAAACTCTCCGCTGGACGGATTGGAGGTTTTTACGAGTACAAAGATACCTTTTCCTTCCTCCTGACATACCTCCATAAACGGTTTCACGCCGTCGCTTCCCAGATACGGATTTACTGTGGCAAAATCCTCGTCAAATGGTACAAAACACTTGCTTCCCACCTGAACCTTTCCCAGATGGCCTACCGCGTAAGCCGCAGAGGTAGATCCGATATCTCCGCGCTTGATATCACCGATTACCACCAGATCCTTGGACTTGCAGTAATCTATGGTCTTTTTATATGCCTTCAGGCCTTCAATTCCAAACTGCTCATACATGGCAATCTGCGGCTTAACAGCCGGAATCAGATCGTAGGTCTTGTCTACGATTTCCTTATTAAACTGCCAGATAGCCTCTGCAGCTCCTTCCAGTGTTTCGCCGTATTCCTCAAATGCTTTCTTCTGGATATGCTCCGGAATATAGGAAAGCATAGGATCCAATCCCACCACGATGGGAGCTTTTGTCTTCTGAATTTTTGCAACCAGTTTGTTTATCATGATGATATCCTCCTTGGAATATTTTCTTAATTTCCTTTCATTGTAACACGGGAACCCGCTTCATGCTACCAAAAGATCACAAATCCTTTTCTGTTCGGGGAAGAAATGCTTTGATATAAATCCCGTCTTCCCGATATTCTTCCTCCACAACCTGACCGTATTTTCGTATGCGGGCGATATCTCCTGCCTGCGCATACGGATATACTTTCTCCATCAGCACGCGGCTTTCCTGTAAAACCTTTTCCAGAAGATTCTTCAGTTCCTCAAGCCCCTCGCCGGTAACTGCAGAGATAGCCAGCGTCCTGCTGGCTATCAGATCTTTCGGCATCTCCTCTCCCTCTGTCAAATCCTTCTTGTTAAACAGAGTGATTACCGTCTTTCCCGTAACACCAAGTTCCGAAAGGGTCTCATAAACAGTTTCCATCTGCACCTCCATCTGAGGATTGGAACTGTCTGCCACATGAAGAATAAAATCTGCATAGCGAGCTTCTTCCAGTGTGCTTTTAAAAGCTTCTACCAGATGGTGCGGGAGCTTACGGATAAAGCCTACCGTATCTGTGAGAAGAAGTTCCTGTCCTCCAGGCAGAGTCATACGCCGGGTGGTGGGATCCAGTGTGGCGAAAAGCTGATCCTGTGCCAGGATTCCTGCTCCTGTCAGGGAGTTCAGCAGTGTGGATTTTCCTGCATTCGTATACCCTACAATAGCTGCCACAGGCACAGAATGCTCCATTCTCTGTTTCCGCGCTGTATCCCGGTGAAGCTGCATCTCCCCAAGTTCCCGGCGCAGCCTTGCCATGCGGCTTCGGATAAGTCTCCGGTCTGTTTCCAGCTTTTTCTCTCCCGGTCCTCTCGTTCCGATTCCTCCTCCAAGACGGGAAAGACTCTTTCCCATTCCGGAAAGCCTTGCAAGACGGTAACTGAGCTGAGCCATCTCCACCTGCAGTTTTCCTTCGCTGGTAGAGGCGTGCCTGGCAAAAATGTCAAGAATCACCAGAGTCCGATCCATAATCTTCAGTTCCAGTCTTTCTTCCAGCCCCCGAAGCTGAGCCGGCGTCAGTTCATCGTCGCAGATGACTCCGTCAGCCCCTGTTTCCTGCGCGAGGCAGCGTACTTCTTCTATCTTTCCCTTTCCGATATAAGTACCGGGATGCACAGACTCCCGGTTTTGAATCACACGTCCCAGGACTTCGGCTCCTGCCGTATCTGCCAGTTCTTCCAGCTCATCCAGGGAAGCTTCCACATCCTCATCTTCCCTGGTACTCACCCCGATTAAAATGACCTTTTCCTTTGCGTCCTGATTTTCATATAAATCTGTCAAAACGTTCTCCTTCTAGTTTCTGTTATTCTCCGAATTTTTCTTCTTCCAGTAACCCCGGTTCATAGTACATGCCAGTATTATGCTCTCCGGAAGCTTCCGATAGAATTTTCCCAGTCGGTAGCCCAGATATTTGCATACGCTCTGCCAGATAAGAACAGGGATGAGCCAGAGCTTTCCGATGCTCAGACAGTGCTTCGCCGTTTTTTTTACCAGCCGGATTCCTTCACTCTCCGAAGCGATACCGCCGAAAATTTCCGGATGCTCCGCCTGAGAAACTGCCAGATCAAAATTCCGATGGAACTGCTGCCTGCCGCTGTAGTTGTGAGAATGAATCACCCTTGCATCGGCCGCATAGGCGATTGCCCACCCATTCTGAATCAGACCGCCTGCATAAATCATGTCTTCATTAAAAATGGTACGGGCAGGGAACCCGCCCTGTGCCAGATACGTCTCTCTCTCATACATGGCACAGACGTTGGAGCAGAAAAAGGTCTTAATTCCCAGAACCGGAAGATCCTCTGCCGTCTTAATCCGGCTTTTCTCGGGGTAATTAAAGTCCCTCGTATATCGCTCCAGTTCTCTGCAGTTTTCCCTTGGAAGCTGCCTTCCATAAGCAGCCTTTACTCTCTTATCCGCAAAAGGCGCAAAAAGACGTTCCACCAGAAACTCATCCGCCGGCAAAGCATCCTGCGTCAGGAACAGCAGATACTCGGCATCCGATAATCTTGCTGCCCGGTCCCGCGTACCTCCGTGATCAAATTCTTTCTTTTCCAGTGATACTGTCACCACCTTAGGGTGGTCTGCCGTCATTTTTTCCACATCCACCTCTGACCGGGTATTCATAATCAGAATCCTGTGAACCGGAAGAGTCTGGTTTTCCAGTCTCTTCAGAAGCTCTTCAAATTCCGGTCCCGGTCTGTGAACCGGTATGATTACATCTATTTTCATTCTATTCTCCCATCCTTCAAGAAAAAATGGACGAGGCAGATCTCTTCCCCGTCCATTTATATTCGGCCTTATTCTGTACCGGCTGTTTCCTGTGCTTTTACACCCGTATCCGAAATGATTTTCTCATTGATATCCAGAACGGTCGGTGACGGATAATAATCCTCTTCATCAAAGAGGAACCGATGAAGCTCGGTTACATTTGCCACCAGATCTGCAGGGATAACCACAGCCTGGCCATCCATCTTCATATTATCCACTCTGTATGTGGGGAAACCGCTTGTCTCGCCCAGTTCATAAGACATCATGCTGGCTGCCATACCGATCAGAGTCGTCTTGGGTATATTTGTTGCCACCAGCGGAAATACCTCATCAATCATTGCATTAATCTTGCCAAGTCCCGCTGTTCTGGACTTCTCTACAATCTGCTCAATGACGCGGCGCTGACGCTCGGTTCTTTCATAGTCATTATTTCCGACCTTACGAATCCGGCAGTAAGCTGTAGCCTGAACGCCATACAGTGTCTGAAGTCCCGGTTCTTCGATAAAGCTGTTGTAAGGATTGATAGAGTCATCGTCTGCTTTCTCGGCAATCTCTGTAGTCTCGTACATATATCCGTTGATTGCGTCAACTTCTTCCGGTTTAACATCTATCTCCACACCGCCAAGCAGGTCGACGGTTTTTATCAGTGCAGTAAAGTCTATGCTGACATAATACTTGATGTTCAGATCAAGATTGGTATTCAGCATCTCAATGGCCTGTTTGGGACCGCCTTTGGAATAGGCAGCATTACATTTACCATAAGTATCGTCTGCACGGTTCAGATAAGTATCACGGTAGACAGATATCATCCTTACTTCCTTGGTCTCATTGTTGATACTGGCGATAATAATCGTATCGCTCAATTCGCCCGCTCCAAGGCTTCCCGGCGTTCTCGAGCCAAGACCAAAGAGAGCAATATTGGTATATCCGCTCAGGAGCTCTGCAGTATCCTCATCAATATCCTCATTCATACCAATGTCATCCGGGTTTACACCAAGATCCTGAAGTTTGCCCAGCTTGCTCAAAGCAAACACGCCCATACCCAGAAAAAGAATCAATACAAATTCCACAGCCAGGATGGCAATCAGCTTTCTTCTGCGTTTTGCCTTCTTAAGACGTTTCTGCTCTTTCCGGCTGAGTTTATACTCGCCATACTCATCCCGCTCTCTGTGCGTTCTATGTTCCTTATGTCTTCCGTTTCCCGAGTTTCTTTTTCCTGCATTTCTGCCTTTCGTATTGGTTGCCATAATATAACCCTTTCTGTTTCCCAACATTTAATAGGCATTTTTGTTAATAAAGCCCTTGAAAATTGTCAGAAATAAGATTTTTATATCAAACCCCAGCGTCCAGTTTTCAATGTAATAGAGATCATACTCGATTCGCTTTCGAATTGAGGTGTTTCCTCTGTAGCCATTGATTTGTGCCCAGCCGGTCATACCCGGACGCACCTGGTGTTTAATCATGTAACGCGGGATCTCTTCCCGGAACTTTTCCACAAAAAACGGACGCTCCGGCCGCGGGCCTACCAGGCTCATATCCCCTTTTAATATATTAAACAGCTGCGGAAGCTCGTCAATGCTCGTCTTCCGTATGATTTTTCCCACTTTTGTCACTCTCGGATCGTCCGGTACCGTCCAGGCGCCTCTCTCCTTTTTGGGAGACTGGACATCCATAGAGCGGAATTTATACATCCGGAATGTCTTGTTATGAAGTCCTACACGCTCCTGGGTATATATAAGCGGGCCTGGCGAAGTCATTTTGACAGCCACGGCCGTCAGAAGCATTACGGGCGAAAACAGTATAATAGCACAGACACTCCCAGCCAAATCCATGGAACGCTTCAGAAAAGCGTTAAACGTGTTTGTCAACGGGACGTGTCGGATGTTAATGACCGGCAGTCCCATCAGATCCTCTGTATAAGGACGTGTCGGTATAATGTTATTGTAATCCGGAATAAACTTTGTATGCACGCCGGATTTCTCACATACTGCCACAATATGCTCCAGTTTCGAGTATTCACTCAATCCCAGAGTAATGGCAATCTCATCCGGTTTGGCATTCTCCAGTGTCTCTTCAATTCCTTCTGTCCGTCCAAAGACCTCCACGCCACGATATTTCATGCCTGGCTGAACATTATCGTCCAGGATTCCCATAATATCATAGCCCCATTCCGGATTAGCCTTGATACGGTCAATATATTCTTCCGCCGCCCGACTGTATCCTACCAGAATCATATGTTTCTGATTGAAGCCCTTTTCCCGGATATGGCGGAGAGCCAGACGGATAAAATTGCGAAACAGGCATTCCAGACCGATATTGAAAACATAAAACCATGCCAGCATCATTCGGGAATAGTTTGTCGTAAACTCTGTATTTTCCCGGGAGAAGAACAGCGCGGCCATGAACAGAACCAGACCAATCGTATTGGCCTGTACAATCTTCTCGGCTTCAACCCTCTTACGGCGCACGCTCTTTGTCGTATAAAGACCAAACAAAGCGTACAGTCCTATATAAAGCACAAACAAAAAGGGCAGCATGCTCATGTAATGCCGGAATACAATACCCGATATATTATTCTGAAGAGGGAATCGCACCCACCAGGCCAGCATATAAGACGCAGCGATAACAAATGCGTCCAGCACCACATGCAGCCTGTTAAAATGACGCTGGTTGTCCTTAATCAATCTTTCTCACCCAAATCTCTTTCCTGTATTGAACCATAATTCCATCTGGATTTTTCCATAAGCGGGGAGGTTTTTCCAGCGGAACTTCACTTTCCGCCCTCTCCTGCACAGACGAAAACCTTCCCCCAGTCCTCTGACATAGATTCCTCCCATTCCCTTTCTTGAAAAGAAAAGAGTCTTCACTCCAAATCCCGCCAGAAGAAAAGGAAAATTCAGTATTATCTGCAAAATCGGCATATTTTTCCAAATCAGATAAATATTATTTCGCGAACTTAAACGCACCTTAAATTCATTATACCGGGATCCGCTGGTGCCGCTCCCTGCATGGAGAACTTTTGCAGCCGGAACGTACAGATTCCTGTACCCTGCAATTCTGGCTTTCCATCCCACATCAATATCTTCCAGATAAGCAAAATGCGCTTCATCAAAAAAGCCTGTTATTTCAAAAAGCTCTTTCCGGTAAATTGCTGCTCCTGCACAGGACGCAAACACTTCTCCCGGTTCTTCATAGTATGCCGCCGGCTTGTCTTTTCCTCTCGCATAAGCCCAGCCCAGAGCGCAGTAAAAATTTCCTGCATCATCAATTTTCTCCGGATCAGAAAGGCAAAGAAGCTTTGCCTGAGCTGAAAATGCATGTCTGTCCGTTGTCAGCGCATCCGTAAGCGCATCTGTAAATCCCGGGAGAACCTGTGTATCATTATTCAGCAGAATCACATAGGGACGGGATGATGCCTGAATTCCCTCATTCACTGCACGGGGAAAACCATAATTCTGATCAAGAGCGATAAGCCGTACCCCGGGGAACTTCTCTTCCACCAGCTGACGGCTTCCATCTGCAGAACCATTATCCACTACCAGAATTTCAGCCTGGGGCGCATCTGCGAGCAATGCTTCCAGGCATTTCTGGATGAACTTTATCCCATTATAATTAGGTATCACGATAGATACACTGCTATCTGCTCTCATACATCACCGCCCAGGGCTCGTAATAGATGAAGTATCCTTCCTTCTTCAGCTGTTTCCACAACTCAGGAACTGACACCTCTTTATTTTCTCCCAGAAGCTCCCTGCGAATCATGAAACAGTCCGTAGGTCTTTCCAGTTCCTGCTGCAGAAGAATTCTGTGAAAATAACCAGAGTATCCTGCTTTTTTTCCTCTCATTCCTTCTGAAAACGGATCCTGTACACCGGCCATACGAATATCTCCGCAAAGCCGTCTGTTCTTTCCGTAAACCCTCGCACAGGCCAGTCCTGTTTCCGGCCGGTTACAGCAGGCCATAAGTTCAGAAAAGAAACCTGCATTCACTTTCGCGTCGCGGACACAGGTAAAAAGCACATAATTCTTCTTCCCAGAAATTGTTACAGAATTATTACATGCCTTATCATAATATACAACATTTACATCTGCATGTCCATCAAAATTTTCGAAAGATTTTATTAATAATTCGGAACTCCCGGGATACTGCGCCCGAAAAAATCCATAATTTTCCGTATTCAGAACTCTGCCGGTACGTCCTGTTCTGTCCAGATGAGCTGCCACTGCCCGTCTTCCTGCCTCATAAGCATAAAGTTTGCTCTCAGGATTGGACGCCGTAGATGCGGCATGACATCGCCAGGAATAAAGAACCTTCGGAATATGAATCACTTTTCGCGACTGTTCTGTACACCGGAAAATAAAATCATGATCCTGCGCCCCGTCAAACTCTTCACGAAATCCGCCTGTCCTGAGAGCTATCTCCCGTTTCACCACAAAGAAGTGGCAGATATAATTATTGCTTCTTAAATATTCCGGATTGAAATCAGGTTTAAAGTGCGGCTGAAAATGCCGGTTATTTTCCGGATCAAGCTTATCCTCATCCGTATAGACTGCATCAGCCGGTTCTCCCTCATTCAAAGCCTGTACAATTTCATACAGAGCTCCCGGAAGCAGCAGATCGTCATGATCCAGAAGACCCACATAAGCTCCTGCTGCCTGCTCCAGAGCTGCATTTGTATTTCCGGCAATGCCCAGATTTTTTTCAAGCTTCTGATACCGTATCCTTGAATCCTGCAGAGCATATTCTTCCACAACCCGTCTCACACGATCCGAGGGGCTGCCATCCGTGATGCACAGTTCCAGTTTTTCATAACTCTGCTTCAGCACAGACTCCAGCATCTGGCGCAGAAAATTTTCCGGCGTCTCATAAACAGGCACAAGCACGCTGATCACAGGCGCAAATGGAAATTCTCTTTTTCTCTGGCTCTGCGTCTCTTCCTCTCCCGGAAGTTTCTGAAAAAGCCAGGATTCATACCCTTTCTCCGCCCGGTTCCGCTCCTGCCTTTCCTTCATCTTTCGATAAAGGCTCAGAATTCCGTACTTCCTCACGAAACGCCAGCCGCGTCCCCATAGTCCGGTCAGATTTCCCATAAAAGCCTCCTAGAAGGTCACTTCGCCGTCATGAGCGATCAGGGATGCGGACTGTACCACAGGAAGGGCGCAGACTTCTTTTATCAGCGCACTTTCTTCCTTCACCCGTACCTCTACAATCATATCCATACTTCCCCCGGAAATATTGCGGGAACGCACTTTATAAAAGCGGCTGTACTTTTTTGCTATATCCAGTACCCGGGACTCCTGATCCGCATCTGAAAGATTTACCACCAGCATCATCGGAGCTCTGGACGCAGGAATATTTTCCAGCACAAGTACAAGAACCGTCACAACCAGACAGGTCAGAAGAGCTACCTCATAAAGGCCTGCACCGCAGATGATACCCACACTGATAGACCAGAACAGGAATGCCAGGTCCATAGGATCCTTAATTGCCGTACGGAAACGGACAATAGACAATGCACCGACCATACCAAGAGAAATCACCAGATTAGACTGCATAGCCAGAATAATTGCTGCCGTAATCACAGCGATAGCTGCCATTGATACATTAAAGCTCTTGGAATAGAAGGCTCTTCTTGTCATCAGTCGGTAAATAAGGAAAATATAGCAGGCGAGAATGCAGGTTACCGTAAAGGTAGCCATAATTCGTCCGGCTGATATGTCCATACCTGTAAAACCCTCAAGAAATGAATTTTTAAATACATCCTGAAATCCCATTATTCATTGTTCCTCCCATTTCTCTCTATGAATATACACTGTATTTTCTACAGTGGTTATTCCACATTTCAGCTCCCGGCTTTCCGATTCAGGCTCGAATTCCGGTAAGCGAAAACCTTCTGCAAAGATAATATTTTGAAAAAGCTGTCTGTCTCATGCTGGAAAGCTGCAGGTTCCGGTACAGATGATCCGGCAGAAATTCATCGTACTTGACCTCCAGAATCTGTTTCCCCACAGGCATCACCGGCCGCCCCGGAATGTCCTTTTCCAGAAATGACAACACGGCGTCTGAAGATCGGATATTCCGATCCAGAGTCACTCTTGTATTTCCAAGCTTCTCCACAAAAGGAGTTCTGTCATATTCCACTATCACCCGCGGCTTCATCAGTCTGGTCCGCATCAGCAGATTCAGTTTCTGCAGTACCGGCGGATAAGACGGATCTACCGGAAGAGGCCGACCTGCCATCAGTTCTCTGCATTGCTCCTCCGTCAGAAAGCAGGAAATTTTCTGCGTCATGCTGTGCTGCTTCTTCTTCAGTTCCAGACTGATTCTCCCCGCATCGCTGTTATAAATACGAATGCGGAATTTCTCCCGTGGATCTGTTCCCATTTCATTTTCCTGATAACAGGTATTTTCGCAGTCATCAAAATACAGGCTGCGGATTCGATATGTGCCGTCTGAGCCTGCATGTCTGTCTGGCCGGATCAGATTCCGAATCCGATTCTCCAGAAGTACAAGCTGTGTTTCCGACACTACATATTTAAGTTCGTTCCGATACTCCACGCTCTCTCTCCCTTCCGGCGCAGGAAACCTGTCTGGTTTCCCCTGTTCCTGCTCTTTCTACTCATACCCCAGTCCCAGGTATTCTTCCAGATTTCCGTCAAAATAATAATCCAGAATTCCCATCCGGTAAAGCGCCATACGTTTAAACAATTCGTAATCCTGCCCGGAATTACTGTCGGGCCAGCGCTGTCCATCCCGGGTCAGCGCACCTGAATCACGCACCTGATGAAGCAGACTGTCTATTGTATCTGTGAGAGTTTCATCTGAAAGAACTCCGCTGCGAAGTTCTTTCCATCTTTCACTTACATAAGCCCGGGAATTGCTCACATCAAGTTCAAGCAGGCGATCACCAAAGCTCCAGTTGATTCGCTCAGAATAAAGCGGCGTATAGAGACTTATATCCCAAATCTTTCCGTCTGTACCCTCACTCAGAGCATCGCCCCATGTAATATCCATGTCCCAGGGCGCAAAATAAATTTTCCGGAAATTTCCTCGGTTCTTAGCCACATAATACATGTTTTTTCCGCGATTGTCGATACCCAAAACCGCCTGGAGATAGATCCAGATATCCAGAGCCCCCTCCTGATCCACAAGCTCAGGTGCTTTTTCAGCAAATTCCTGATCACTGGTCAGATCTCTCAGTTCCAGATAAGACAGCAACGGCTCCCAGGAACTCCTGTCTGTTACAGAATAAGTCCCCTTCAGTTCAAATCCTGAAAGAGTTTCACCATAAGTTTCCTGATCCAGAAGTTCTTCCGTCGCCTCGCTCTGAGGAGTTACAGACTTATAGGAGTATTCCTCCTCGGCTCCTGCTCCCTCCTGCGTCCGGTCAAGCTGTTTGGAATCTACCGGCTCCATCAGGACATACAATCCCCAGTATTCATGGTTGAAAAATACTTCTACATATGTCATCCGGGTACCAAAATAAGCTTCCGGAAATTCCTCCTGTACAGCTCCAATCTGAGACCACAGATCTGCGCTCAGTTTATCCCGGATTTTGGAAGAATCACTGTACATGGCATTCAGAAACCATTCATCATCATTTCTGAGTCCAAAAAGAGACTTCTTATCCTCTACTATCTCTCCTTTTTTGTTCTGCTTTTTCAGATTCAGCTTATATCCTTTTTTCTCATAGGTACGGCTGGTATTTCCCCGGATATTGGCTTCCAGAATGCTGGAAGAAGTCCAGTCTTTTTTTGTCTGACTATCCCAGAAATACGCGCTTCCGCCAAACACCTCCATATCAGCCGAAGCCTCTGTTTCAATCGAAATCACCGGAAGACCTGTGGCTGTCAGCCAGCATTTCTGATATTCCTGTCCCCGCACAGCATAAAACAGAAATCGTGTGCCGTTTTTGATAGCCTCCTGTTTTTCAAAAGCGGTAAACTCCTCTTCAAACAGCAAACTCACATCAGAAGCTGTACTTGTCAGCTCCCCTGTCTCCCACTTATCTGTGTCCATATCCAGGGGAAGATAAAAGGTCGCTGTCTCAATGTCATAAGGAAGCTGCTCGCCTGAAAAAGCCAGGCCGGTAAAAAAGGGTTCTTCTGCTTCCGTATGTGTGGCAAGAAGCTCTTTAATCTCGTCCTCTGTGCCTGCACGATAGCCAATCGGCCCGCAAATCAAAGGCCACAAAAACAGAAATGTCAGGCAGCATGCTGCCAGAATTAAATTCAGAAAAAGAGCCGTCCGTCTCTTCACTCTACATACTCCTTCAAATCCAGATAGGCCAGTGGATTCTCAAACTGTTCATCCAGAAACGCCATTCTCTCACAGACCAGTTTCTTCAGACTCTCATAATCACCGTTATGTCCGCTGTTAACCCAGCGAACCCCATCCCTCTCAAAGGCTCCTGAATCCACCACCTGGTGCGCATACGCATCTATATGTTCCGTCAGCCACTCATCCGAATACACCGTCTGACGCAGTTCCTTCCACCGGGCCTTTATCTTTTCCCTGGCCCCTTCCACATTCAGAAGGATCAGACGATCTCCAAGCTTCCAGGCAATACGCATGGTCAGAATCTCTTCTGAAAAACGTGTCCGGTTGCCCGCGTCAAAATCATGTACATTTCCCCAGGTATAATCCATGTCCCAGGGCATAAACTGTATCCGGTACTCTCCCTCTTCCCAGACAGTCGGATAAAAAATGTTTCTCTCTATATTATCCATGCCGATAACTGCCTGCAGATACAGCCAGACATCCAGCGCATTATCCACATTAATAAGCTGGGGCATCATTTCTGCAAATTCCACATCATCTGCCTCCAGATACGCCAGATATGTATTCAGCATATCAAAATCTTCTTCTGTCTGCTCTGTCCAGCTTCCTTTCAGTTCAAAGACTCCGGGATCTTTCTGCTTGTACAGATATTCCACCGGCTGAGCCTCATTTTCCTTTGTCAGTTCCAGCTGCTTATAATCCACAGGCTCCATCAGTCCGTAGATTCCATAGTATTCGCCATTCTGGAAAACCTCAATATATTCCATATGATACCCGTAAAAGCCTTCTGAGTCAATCTGTAAAGCTCCCGACTCATTCCAGATATCCAGTGAAAGCTTATCCCGTACCTTGGTATCCTCACTGTACATGGCATAGAGAAGCCATTCGTCGTCCTCCCGCATTCCAAGAAAAGACATCTGATTCTGGCGCAGGCTCCCGCTTCCTGTCTGATTCTCTTTATACAGCGTCATCTTATAGGATTTCTTCGGATTCAGGCGGCTGCTTCCTCCCCGGATATGCGCGCTCATAACGCTTTCAGTTACCCAGTCTGTCTTGGAATCTGCTTTATAAAAACGCATGGTTCCATGGATTTCTTCATAACGGATTTCTGCTCCTGAATCCGTGTCCAGGGTCAGAACAGGCAGTCCGGTAAATACGATACGATATTCCCGATAACTGTTTTTGCTCACTGCCAGAATCCTGTAGCTTTTTCCCTCCCGGACGGCCTCCTGTTTATCATCCTCGGCAGGGTTATCCAGAAGCCAGATCTTCACGCCGGAATCTGCCGCCTGGAACGTTCCTGTTTCCCAGGAAGGTTCATCCATGTCCACCGGCAGATAAAAGGTACCCGAAGGCCTGTCCCACGGAAGCTCCTCTCCGGCAAATAAAAGTCCTGAAAGAAGTTCATCCTCTGTGACAGTCCGGCTTTCCATCAATGCCTCCGCCTCCTGCCCGCTCAAAGTCTGTGTCCCCATATCAGGCAGTTTCAGTGGAAAAAGCACAAACCGCAGACATCCGCAGATAAGCAGGAGCAGTCCGATTCCAAGAGCTGTCCTTCGATTCCGCATGTTCCGCTCCTTTCCGCTTTTTCAGTGTTTCTCGATAAAAATCTTTCTTGTAATGAAATTATATACCATTACCACTGCAGTCGCAAAGATTTTTACTACCATGTAAGCATAACGTGAATAGCCTGCCAGAAGCCTGCTCTGCTCCATCAGCTGCTCCAGCCATGCCGTGCCGCCCCACATGCAGAGCTGATTAATACCGAGTCCAATGAGACTCAGAACCACAAACACAACAAACTGTACCATCTTGTTTGCTTCTTTATCCGCGTCAAACACGACAGTGACACTCAGAATATAGTTTACAACCGTAGAAATGGTATAGGAACAGCCGCTGGATACTAAGGATGGAATTCCTGCAAATTCTGTCAGGCCTACCATGATGGCATAATCGATAAAGAAACACAGGAACCCTACGGCTCCGAATTTGATGATCTGCGCGAATAGTTTTTTCATAATATCTCAATCTCCGTTTTCTTAATATATTGCGACCTCAGACTTTACACATTAAAAAGTATAATTCCTGCTATGATCACAATAAGTCCCAGCAATTTTTTTCTTCCAATCTTCTCTTTCAGAATTAAATATCCCATAACAGAAACAAAAATATATCCACTGGCCTCAAGTACGGGTCCTAAAGAAAGCGGAACAAATTTATAGGCGTAAACGGTCATCAGACTGGATAAAAAGAACAGTCCATAGGCAAAAATCACTCTGAAATTCAGATACTCATCTATCCATCTGTCGTATTTTCGATCAGCACTCTTTTTCAGCATAATCTGGGAAATCGAAGCCACCAGCACAGAGCCCAGAAAGATTACAATTCCCATGTTATTTCTCCTCTTCCGACACAACCAAAAGAATTCCCGCAATAATTACAACGGCGCCTGCCACATTAGTCACGGTAATTTTTTCTTTAAAAACAAGCATTCCCCAGACAACTCCCCAGATGACGGTAACTGCCTTGGACGCATATGCGGTAATCAGCGGCAGCCTCTTAATTACCTGCTGCCACCCGATTGCGTAAACAGCAAGGATAAAAAGCACCATTCCATAATATAAAATATATTTTGGAGACAGGAACGGCTGCCCGGCCGCCATTTTGGAACAGATACCGCCCAGTGAATAAAACAACAGCAGGAGCTGCAATCCCAAAAATGTCTTCTTTTCCGATTTAGTCAGTTTTCTCATCACTGCCTCCTATCGTTTCCCGAATCACATACTGAGGAGCGTTATTCAGACTGATATAAATCCGTCCGATATACTCTCCTATAATTCCAAGCAAAACCATGATAATACCACCAATAAACAGAATCACTGTAATCAGAGAGCTATAACCCAGAACCGTAGTAAATCCCATCAGTTTGCGCACAACCATAATCAGACCATAAATAAAACCTGCAACAGCGCACAAAAAGCCTACCACAGTAGCCAGACGAAGCGGTTTCACAGAAAAGGCTGTAAATCCGTTAAACCACAACGCCAGCAGTTTCCCCATGGAATATCCGGAATTTCCCTCCATTCTTGCACGATGGTGTACAGGAACATTTCCAATATTTTTTGTACTGCGCAGTACCAGTCCGCCTACATAAGGATAGGAATTCTTATACCGCAGCATCTCCTCAATAATAAATCTTCTGGCCGCATAATAGCTGGTACACTTCAGCTTTTTCGGTTTTCCCAGAAGTATTTCTATCATTTTCTCATTTACCCAGCTGCCGAATATCCGGAAATGTGACTGCCTGATTTCCGGATAATATCCGTAAACCACATCATACCCTTCCTTAATTTTATCAATCAGAAGGAATGCCTCGTCCGCCGGAGTCTGTCCGTCATCATCGAGGGAAACCACAATCTCACCCTTACAGTTCCTGTAACCGGCCATCAGAGCCGCATGCTGACCAAAATTACGGGCAAGTGAGATTCCTTTTATATTATCATACGTCTTCGCCAGCTTCTGAATCACGCCCCAGACCTGGTCCGGAGAATTATCATTGACCAGAATAATTTCATAGCTGTATTCAGGCCTTCCGGCCATAGTATTCCTCAGTTCAGTCACAACCTTCTCTATGGTATGTTCCGAACCATAACATGGTATCACAAACGATATGTCCATTTTCTTCTCTCCTTTACCAGAATGTTACACAGGAATAAAAAACGTGCTTATATAATAAATTCCTATAGCAAACTGCAGTAAAAAAATCACCCAGCCCCCCATAACAAGAATTCTATCTTTTACATTTTCATAATCGTATTCCTGATTGCGCTTCAGGAAATACCGGAAAGTCACCACATAGACCAGAAAGGTTGCCAGCACATATCCCCATCCAAAGTTTCCATGGTAACGCCGATAGCCTGTCTCCGCCAGCATGGCTGCTTCCAGGAATCCGCCAAGCCACATAAAAAACGTCACCTGAATGTCTCGCTCCCTGACAATTCTGATATTAGTCAGGAGAACATAAACAGGGAAAAGATAACTCAGCAGCATGGAAAACGGAATACTTGGCGATGACGCGCCCATCACATCAAACCAGGCTATTTCAATTCCCCCATCCGCAGAACTGGATGTTCCAAAAGAAACCAGCAACTGCCATAACATCACGAGGACACAGGGCACAAAAGCTGACGCAGTCTGAAAACAGAAGCTAAAAGCTTTTCCTCTGGTGCGAATCAGCAAAACAATTAAATAAACCGCCAGCCCGGGAACAGCTATCTGTACAAAACTGGGCTTTGCCAGATTGCAAAATACAAGGGCAAGAGCCAGCAGAAGCCAGTCCCTGACAGTAAGTTTTTTCTGCTCTTCCTCATATTCTTCCAAAAGTTTCAGAATCGTCAGAAAAGCCACGAAAGCAAAGGGCCGGACACAGATAGTCGTGGGATTGTGCCAGATATTTGGCGTCACCTGCCCCGCATATATCTCTGAATTATACCAGGGAATATAAAACGGCCCTGCCAAAAGCAGAAGCCAGCTTAACGCAGCAATCCAAAATTTTTCTTCCTTATGGTCTTTTATCAGATACATGTAGATCAGCGCATAGGTCAGAACATTCAGAATTCCGCCCGCAATCGCGGAAGCTTCATAAGCCGGTGCTCTGGATATTTTCATGATCCCCGCAGTAAGTAAGGCCCATAAAGGATATCCTATTTCATGTAGCACTGCCCCAAGTCCGGAATTCAGAAGTAACTCCGCGTTTTCCGCATGCCCCAGATAATCGCTGTATGGATTTCTAATCGCTCCCATGATAACCTGATAGGTAATCACAAACAGAAATACGGCAAAAAAAACTGTTATAACCAGATTTTTCTTTTCATTCTTCACCATTACTCCGCCTCTCATTCTGTAAAACCACAAACCACTCATCTTCCAGAAGAACTCTAGATCCGCCATCTGTGAGATTTTCTGTATATTCCTCTCCCTAGTTTATCACTGCATAACCTGCTGTTTCACCGATTTGAATATCTACCATATAATTTGAGCCATAGCCCACCGGCAAAACAAGATATCTGAAATCTACATTGCCCTATGTGGCTACAGGACTCTGCCGCCGTTCTGCATCCCTATTCAGCCAAAACCCTCCTGAAGAATTCTTTTTTCTTTCTCAATTCCCCTGCCCGGCGTCAATTCCTGTCCTGTATAGAGAGTACAGTAGCCAATCAGAAAACCTGTCATAAAATATGCCGCTTCGTGATAATAACTCCTGTTGTTCATAAGGTGCTCCCTGTTCTTAACAACATCAAACAAGAGGAGAAAAAATATAACCAGATAGTTTACCATAAGTGTCCGTTGCTGCAAAGAATATGGAAAATAAATCTACAGTCCGCAGATTTCGAAAAAGTTTTACAGAAAAAAAACAAAATCCATGATAGAATCCATTTTCGGCAATTTGTCTAAAGATAGTTGTAATCGTCGAATCGAATAAACCTGAATTACATACAAGAGAAGAAATGCAAGAATTATATAGGCACATAGTTCCTTTCCTGAATACTTATCTGTTTTTCTGTATGACGTTCCATCCATATCAGACTGCCCGTCAGTATAATCGCCAGCTCATACCATAATCCTTCCGACATAGACGTCATAGAATAGCCTATTGTAATTTATGCCATTCAATTTCATCGTTCCAGACAGGCATCAGAATCGATAATTCAAATTTATACCCATTACAAAACAGAATACATAAAACCCATAAAAGGGGAATCAGAATCCAGATCACGTAAAATCCTGCCTGCATTTTTTCAGTTTCATTCTACAGTACCTTCCGTTTCTCTTGCTGCTTTATATAAGGCTTATCGTCCTGGTCAGTCTCTCATACAGGTTATACCCATCCCAGATCATATCAAAATCCATGGTTTTGCCTATGGGAACAATCCGATCTATTCCGGCAATGCCGGATTTTACAAGCGGCAGGAACATACTGGGGTCTCCGATATAGGAGACCGTCTGACAACGGGTATCGTCGCAAATGTTTTGCAGTTGCAGAAGATCCTGACAGTCGTATTCATAAAAATAGCCGGAATCTCCCCGAAAGTCCATCAGGTCTTCAAAAAGACGCTCCAGAGAGACCCGAACCAGACGATTGTCTCCACAGTAAATGGCGTGAAGCCCTTCGTGACCTGCTGAAGCCAGATAGACATTTGTCAGTTTGTTTACTCCCTGAATTGGCTGAAATTCGTATTTTTTCTGCACCTTTTCCAGGAGAAGAGACCAGAAACGCTCCTTCGCCTCGCTAATCCGCGATCCATACCATACAACGATTCTGGGACTGGTACATGCATTCTGATCGGTCAGGTACGTATCGTTATAGAAATCATCCGCAATTCGTCCCGGATTCTCCGCAGCCATATAGATATCGCTGTCAATCACGGCCAGAGAATACCGATCTGCAAAGGTAATTTCCGATGCCCTGGGACCTAACGGTGATTTTCTCAACTCCGCAATGGTCCTATCTCCGCCCCAGACAATTCTGACATCTGCGATTGCAGAAAGGACGTCGTTAATCCGCTGTTCTCTCCCATAGCGCACAAAGCAAATATAAGGCTTCTGATCCGGATACTGCTCAAGAACCGCATTGACCGCCCTGTTGATCACGGCGATCTGCGGGAAATCCTTTGACGGAACGCGCACCACATTTGCGTTTCCAGTCATAAAACCTGCCGCAAAGGAGTATGCATAATTTACTGCCACATTGGAAGGGGCAATGTGAAAGGCTGTTCCCCTTCCCAGCTGAATCAGACTGTTCCCGGACGCAAAACGTTCTGCCAGTTTTTTTAAGGAGGATTTGCGAATCCAGAACGCGAATGTCACAACATCCGGATAAAATTTTGCCTCTGGCATGGAAAGCAGCGCTCTGGAAAGAGCATTTAAAAATTCCTGTATTTTTTCATCAAAAGGTTCTCTGGCTTTTGCCTGCGGCAGCCGCGCGAGGATTTCTTCACTGCCCACCAGATACTGTATTCCCTGTAACTGTTCTCTATCTAAACTTTTCTGCATAGGTATCGCTGCACCCCCGTATCTCCGCATTTTTCAGCCTGCCGATCACCTTGAAATATTTCCCTTTTCTGCCGCAGGGACAGTCATCCTCTCCCAGCACAATTCCTTCATCCTCTGTAAGCAGCGAATGTCCGGGATAGGATTCGGGCAAAGTGGAAACCACCTGAATGATTCCTTTTTCTCCAACTTCACATTCCGAAAAGTCCAGAGGACGCCTCATGATCACATCGGAAAAAATACTGGCATGCAGATGACCGCACTCACATTCCATATAAATACATCCTGTCTGCTCCACCATACCATAATAATCATGTACATGGCTCAGACCGCAGACATCTGTAAGACAGCGTTTAAATTCTTCCGGGCTTACCGCTTCACTGATAAGTTTTTTCCAGCCGCCTCCATGAATCAGGACACCGTCAGACAGGTCAAATGTGATGCCTTCCTGTTTCAGCCGGACAAGTTCCTTGTAAAAATGCTGCCAGATCATAAAGGTAAAGCCGAACAGGAAAATTCTCTGCCCCCGGTATTTATCCAGAAATGCCTTCAGTCCTTCCACATTCAGCTTCATATCGTCATCCAGAGCGTATATTCTTTTTGCCCCGAAAATGGAGAATCCCAGAATTCCCGCTCCTCTGGCTGAAAACATCAGACGGTTTTTCACCACAGAAGGACAATCCAGTATAATCATAGGCATCCTGCTGCTTCCGGTAAAATCGGAGACTATCTTCACCATTACCTTCTGTTGATTTGCAGATGTAACGCGATCCAGATAGATTTTTGAAACCGCCTGTCCAGTTGTCCCGGAAGATGTCATGGTTTTTACAATCTGGTCATCCGGAACGCTCTTCAGCTCCAGTTCTTTAAACAGACGGACAGGAAGGAACGGCAGTTCCTTATAACTGCCGATTCTTCCCCGCTCATATCCGGCGCTTCTCAATATATTTCCATACGGAGGGCAGGATACCCTGTGCTTTTCAGTAAGTTCTGATAGTCTCTCCGTTAACACCGCTTCTTTTTCCTCTTTCGAAAAAGAATAGGGGGTTCTCTGAAGCATTTCCTCAAAATTCATGTTTCGCTCCCTTATTTCCCATACATAGACATAACTGACTATTTGTAATACTTTTCCAGTTCCCTGTAAAGTGTTTTCCCGGAATCATTTTTCGGGATACTGTCTATCACAATCACCTGAAACGCCGCCTGATTCAGCCCCGTCTTCGCAACCACAAATTCTTTCACCTGATCCGCGCAGGCTTCATCTGTCACAAAGAGATACATATGATCGTCCACTCCGGTACTTGCGCATTCCAGATTTTCAAATTTTCCTTTAATCATCCGGTCTACTTCATCCAGGTTCACACGGTTTCCATATATTTTCAGAAATCGCTTTCTTCGTCCTACAATGTAATAATAACCGTCCTCGTCAAACTGCGCCATATCGCCTGTCTGGAGAATGCCCTTTCTTTCGTCCCCTTTTATCAGGTCTTCTCCGCACTCAGCATATCCAAGGGTCACATTTTCTCCCTCGTACACAAGCTCTCCGGTCACATGTGGCTCTGTAATTGTTTCCCCATTTACATCTATCAGATGGAAAATTCCCCCCGGAATTGCAATACCCATGGAGCCACATTTTTCCACAGCTTTTTTTGCAGGAAGATATCCCATACGGGCGGTAGCCTCGCACTGACCGTACATCACCACAAAATTCTTTCCCTTTTCCGCCGCATACTCCGCGAATTTCTTATGAAGCTCCGGAATCAGTTTGCCGCCGGCCTGCGTCATCGTCTTCAAATCCGGAAGATCCATTCGGAAAAACCGTAGTTTGTCCAACATCTCATAGGTATAAGGTACTCCGCCAAAGGAGGTTGCTTTCTGTTCTTTCATAAATGACCAGAACCCCCTCTCCATCATGGTTTTGTCAGTAAGAAGAATCCGGGCGCCCACCAGAAGGTGGCTGTTGATGATGGAAAGACCATAGGTATAATTCATAGGAAGGGTGGTAATGGGTCTTTCCTCCTGATTCAGTTCCAGATATTCCGCTATCTGCCTGGTATTCGCTTCTATATTCTTATAACTTTGTCTTACAAATTTGGGACTGCCTGTAGAACCAGAGGTAGTCAAAAGAAGCCCCAGTTCCTCATATAGCGGATAAACTTTTTCATAATCTGTTTTCAGCAATGTGTATCCTTTGCTTGTATATATCTTCTGCCAGTCAGAATATTTCTCCGTCATAAAATCCGGCATCCACAGGTATGCCGGGCAGTAAGTTTTAAGAAGACCGGAAAGTAGTTCCGGATCCAGATGGGCATTCAGAAGAACCGGAACAATCCTGTGCTGTATGAAAGCTGTGTAACCGATTACAGAACCTATCGTATTGCTGCACATGGAAAAAACAAGGCAGCGTTCTCCAATAGCTGTCGCAAGCCGCCCTGTCTCTTCCTCTAATTCTCTGTAAGTCAGCTGCGTTCCGTCATCGGACTGCAGCGCAGTATTTTCTGAAAATTTATTAAAATTCCACATCATATTTCTCACTCAGTATTTCCATTCCCTTTTCAAAAGAGCTGAAATCAATAATATCATCCGTGTCCATCATAATATCAAAAGCATCTTCCAGAGCCGCCACGAGGGACATATGTCCTACAGAATCCCATGCGGAGATTCCGGAATACTGAAGGCCCTTTGTCTCTTCCTCTGTAATGTCAAAAGTCTCTGTAAACGCGTTCACATATTTTTCCTTGTTTGTCATGTTATTTTCCCTCCTAAATGTTAACCTAATGTTTTATATACTTCCAGAATCCTGTCCGCGAGATGTCTTGCAGACAGCCGCTGATTATCCAGCATCCATGCGTAAGTCCCTGCCTTTTCAAAGCTGTCCGGCAGACCTATCATTTCCAGTTTTGTTTTCTTACCATACCGTGCTTTATATTCTGCCGCCGCGGAACCCAGACCGCCAATAAGCGTATGTTCTTCTACTGTCACAACCAGCCTATAAGAATCAAACGCTTCTTCCAAAGCCTCTTCATCCAGAGGTTTCACGGTACTCATATCCAGAATGGCGCAGGAAATTCCTTCTTTCTGCAGCTTTCTGGTAGCGCGAAGCGACTCGTATACCATAGTGCCTGTGGCGATAATCGCCACGTCCGTGCCTTCTCTGACTTTTGCTGCCTTGCCAAGCCGGAAATCATAATCTTCTTTATATACAGGCTGATTACCGTTTACACCGGTCAGTCGCAGGTACGCAGGTCCTTTATGCTCCAGCAGCGCCTCTGTTGCTTTCACTGTCTCCGTGCAGTCTGCCGGGGATACGACTGTCATATTGGGAATCGTTCTCGGAAGGGCCAGATCTTCCAGACCGTAATGAGTATTTCCGCCTGTCCCCATACTCAGGCCACTGGCAATCCCCACAACTGTGACGTCCAGATTCATATATCCCAGATACGTACGAAGAACTTCAAAACAACGCATGGACGCAAACGGCGCAAAGGAAACCGCGAACACTTTATATCCTGATTTTGCCAGTCCGGCTGCTATGGCAATCATATTCTGCTCCGCAATACCTACATTAAGAAATTGCTCCGGATGATGTTTCTCAAAATCTCCCAGACCAGCAGAATCCGCCACATCGGCCACAAGTACCATCAGTTCCGGATGTTCATAGGCTAGTTCATCCAAAACCAGACCAAAAGTTTTTCTTGAACTTATTCTCGACCAGAGAGCAACGTTTTCATTAGAAATATTAGTCATTATTCAATTCCTCCATTGCCTGCTCAAACTGCTCCTGTGTCAGACCTGCATGATGATATCTTACCTGATTTTCCATAAAAGAAACTCCTTTTCCTTTTATGGTATCCGCCACAATCATTTTGGGCCTGCCATCCTGTTCCAAATGTGAAAGTGTCTCATAAATAGTCCTGATGTCATGTCCGTCAATCTCGATAACTTCCCAGCCAAAAGAACGAAAATTTTCTGCAATATTAGATTGCGGAACGATAGATTCTGGTGCACCATCCAGCTGCAAATGATTATTATCCAGAATTCCTATCAGATTATCCAGTTTCAATTTAGGAGCCTGCATGACTGCTTCCCATATACTTCCTTCATTGCACTCGCCATTTCCCAACAGAACGTACGTTCTCGCTTCCGTATGTTTCTTCTTATCCGCCAGTGCCAGGCCAATGCCAAATCCCAGACCCAGACCCAGGCTGCCGCTCGATAATTCAATTCCAATGGCGTCATTCATCACTGGATGAGCCGGAAAAATTCCCCCGTTATCCTCAAAGGTCATTAATTCCTCTTTCGAAATGGCTCCTGTCTCACACAACGCCGCATACTGAACCAAAGCACAGTGTCCTTTGCTCAGAACAAAATGATCGCCTTTGCCTTTTCTGTCCATAATACCGCAATAAAGCACAGCCATAAGATCCGCTGCAGACAAAGCACCGCCTATATGAGCTCCGTTGGCTCCTGCATGCAGTGTCATTTCCAGCATATTCCTGCGCATATTTCCGGCAGCCTTTTTCATACACGCAATTAATTCTGTATTCATATTTTTCCTCCATCTACCCTGATGACCTGACCTGTGATAAAACTGCTTTTTTCTGACAGCAAGAATACTACTGTATCCGCGATTTCTTCCGGTCTCGCAAGTCTTTTCATGGGAATATTTTCCAGGCTCTTCTGCTTCAGTTCTTCCTGCATCTGTTCAATCATTCCGGTATTTGTCATTCCCGGAGCAACTGCATTTACACGAATTCCTATTGCCGCAAGCTCGCTTGAGAGTTTCTTTGTGGCACCTACTAAAGACGCCTTACTTGTCACATAAGCAAACTGAGCAGGTTCTCCATCTAAAGCTGCCACTGAAGATATATTTACAATACTGCCCTTTCTGTTTTTAATCATATTTCTAAGCAGTTTCTGTGTTAACAACATAGGAGAAAAGAAATTTGTCTGAAACACTTTCCTAAGTTCATCCTGTGAAGTCATAGCAAACAATCGATTTTCTCCGGTAATTCCCGCATTATTTACAATTCCCCAAATAGCTTCTTTTCTTGTTAAAATTTCTTTGGCACTGCTTATTACACTATCTTCATTCTGCATATCTATCTTTACCGGAGTAATCCAGACATGATATTGGCTCTCTAGCGTTTTCCAA
Organism: uncultured Merdimonas sp.; assembly: GCA_944378225.1. Classification (GTDB taxonomy): domain Bacteria; phylum Bacillota; class Clostridia; order Lachnospirales; family Lachnospiraceae; genus Laedolimicola. The sequence continues at coordinate 17,501 of CALWGE010000003.1, read as the reverse complement.
AATCCAAGCATCTCATCATCAATATGTCTCGTCAATGCCCAGATATTAGCATGATTTTCAGCGCATTTCTGGAGAATCATTTTACCAATTCCTCTATTTGCTCCTGTAACCACTATGTTTTTATTCGTAAGCATATTTTCCTCCTTCAATAACGCTATAAATACACTTCTTTCAGACTCAGTATGATTTTACCTATATTTTTATTTAGTGTCAATTCATAATGCCACTCTTCAATATGTTTTATTGATGTTTTACTAATACATACTGCATCTCACTGATATGAAAGCCAAACTGACGATGCAAATGGATAATAGGCGGATTATTTGAAGAAACATGTGTTTTCATTTTTGTATTTCCATGCTGTATCCCCGATACCAGATTTGCATATATGGAAAGGAACCCTAGTCCGACTCCAGCTCCGCTGGCCAAGGCACCTCCCAATACAGCATCTGACACACCTCTTTCTTTATCTTTATTAACTCCAAAAGCAACCGGATTATCCTTATAATAGCCAATACACAGACGTGCTCCCTGCTGCAATAAGTCCCGCGTCCAGTTCGCATATCTCTTTCCTGCTGTTCTTTTCCCAAACTGAGGATCCAGTGCAATGCGATCTGTACTGAAAATGTCTCCGGATTCTATTTCCCGCAATACTTTCTCTATCTGATCCTGCTCAGCATCCCGTATGGAAATTTCTGAAGCAAACCGTTTATAAATCGTGGGAAGCGCCAGTTCTTTTACTTTCCCTTCCAGGCCAATACTCATTTCTATCACCTGATATCCCTGTTCCTGCGCACATAAAAGCAGTTCCACGGCTCCTCCGGGAATCTTGCACACAGAATAAGGCGTCTTAATCACAGAAAGTGCTTTCTTCAAATCTTCTTTCCGATCTGTCAGTTCACATTGAATCTCCGTCACATCCACGCCCAGATTCCTTTTTTCCCAGAATGCATCTACAATATTCATTCTTTCCGCCTTTCTCTGTTTTTTACCTCAGACAGTCGCTTATTCATAAAAATTCTTGATTTTCTCACAAACAAAATCTACCTGTTCCGATTCCAGTCCGTAATACAGCGGTAACCGTACCAGACGTTCACTTTCTATAGTCGTATAAATATCCTCTCCGACAAAACGTCCATATTTCAATCCCGCTGGAGCTGAATGAAGCGGAATATAATGGAATACTGCCAAAATATCATTGTTCTTCAAATAAGAAATAAGAGCCGTTCTCTCCTCCAGATCCTTGCATTTCATATAGAACATATGCGCATTGTGTACACAACCGTTCGGAATGACAGGCAGTTCTATTTTCCCTTCATCTTCCAGCTCCTTCAGCTCACGATAATAATGATTCCAGCTCGCCATGCGATTATCATTAATCTCATCTGCAGCACAAAGCTGTGCCCACAGATAAGCGGCATTCAGTTCACTGGGAAGGTAACTGTCTCCAAAATCCACCCACGTATACTTATCTACCTGACCACGGAAAAATTTTGAACGATTAGTTCCTTTTTCCCGCAAAATTTCCGCACGCTCATTATATTTGGGATTATTGATGACGAGCGCCCCGCCTTCTCCCATGGAGTAGTTTTTCGTTTCGTGAAAAGAATAGCAGCCGAAATCTCCAATGGTTCCCAGCGCACGTCCTTTATAAGTACTCATGACTCCCTGCGCAGCGTCCTCTATCACGACCAGTTTATGCCTTTGCGCAATCTCCATCACTGCATCCATGTTGCAGGCCACTCCTGCATAATGCATAACGATAAGAACCTTCGTCCTCTCTGTAATGGCCTCTTCGATCTTTGTTTCATCAATATTCATGGTATCCGGACGGATATCCACAAATACAAGCTTTGCTCCTCCCAGAACTGCAGATGTTGCTGTACTGGAAAAGGTATAGCTTGGCAGAATTACTTCGTCTCCCTCCTGCAGTTCACACAGCAACGCTGCCATATCAAGAGCTGTTGTCCCACTGGTGGTCAGGAGCACTTTCTGCGCATGAAATCTCTCCTCCAGCCACGCATTGCATTTTTTGGTGAAAACACCGTCTCCGCATATTTTATGCGACTCAATCGCCTCTTTGATATACTGTAACTCTGTTCCCACACAAGGTGGCACATTAAATGGTATCATTTTCTATCTCCTCCCGTTATTTTAAAGACAGGGACCTCCATTCCGTAGACTGGAGCTGTATCAACCTGTGTCCATTGAACTTCTTTATACTTTTCTTCATAATGCGGCGTGATTTTACTGGACGGTGCACTCAGAATCAAATATACGTTCTCATTTTCAACAATAGCTGTATCTTCATTCTCTATACCGAATCTCTCCAACCCTTTCTCATAAACCGGAAGATGTTTTGTCCAGCCTCCCAGATTAAATCCATTAATAACCTGGGCATCTTTCCTGATATAAAAATTACTTGAATATGCCGCTGTCCAATTAACAGGAATATAATATACGTTTTCCGGGTTACTCACATAAAAGGATTGTAAAAGCTCGTATTCTTGATTACTTCTGTATCTTTGTGTCTGAGAATCATATATCTCAGATATTTTACAACCGGACAGAATCAATAACGCTATGAACAGAAAAGCCGTTTTCCATCTGTACCCTTTTCTATCTTCTGCAGTTTTCACTCTCTCACTTTGATTCGAAAACCAGACCGACAAAGCCGACAGAAACTCTATCAGAAGCAATGCCGCCATCACTCTGGCCGGCAGTCTTCCTTCATATCCAAGATAAAGCACCAGTATTCCTTCACATACTAAAAACCCTGCATTGATTATAAAAAAATTTTTTTTGTTATGTCGAATCCCCCATATCATATTAAACAAAATCAATAGCTTGGCTAAAAGATTCAAAATAATATTTTCTTTTTCACATTCTCCCAATATCGCTGTCTTAATTCCGGATTTAATTCGGGTAATCAAAGTATTCTGTTTATTATACTGCTGTTTTGCATATTCCGCCACCTGCTGCATTTTCCCATTTTCCAGTTCATCCACAAAAACCAGCTGATAGCGCTCCAAATTTGCTACATCATATTCCTCGAACCCGATACTGTTATAAAACTCTTTATTCTCTTCATACGGCGGCACCCCATAATAATCATATACCACAGAACGAGCTGAATTATAATACCGATAAGTCTCCCACTCTTCTCCGGAATATGCTATGTGTTCAAACAGCATAATGCCTGCCAGACCAATGACCACAATAAAAGCCATCAGCACTTTCTTTTTTACACTTCCGGTTTTATACAGAATCATCAAACCGCCAAAAGGGACAGCCATCATGAGAACATTTTCTCTGACGCAAAAAGATGCCCAAATCAGAAAAATAATCAATGCTGCTGTCAGATACTCTTTTTTCCCTTTGCTTTCATCCACTCCGTATAGAAAAATTGCTGTTCCAGCCAGGATTCCGGCAACCACCGTAAACTGAAAACTTACCAGATGTCCGAGAGCCGTCAGAGTAAATATCATCAGGAATAAAACCGCAGCTATAAACAAATTTTTCTTTTTTCTCTCACAAATGGCAAGAATATTCCATAAAACCAAAGCAGCAGATAGTACAATAAAACTCATCCACAATAATCCGTACCAATCCATGCCCGGGAAACGAAGATATATAGCCTGCAGTATAAGCCCAAGAACCGCTTTTACAAATACAAGATGATAATCTGGCTGTCCTGACATAGCTCCTGATGCAATATCTCTCATGGCCACGTCATCATTAATGGCATAAGTTACTGGGAGCACAGAAAAAATAATTATCAAAAAAAGAAAAAACAGAGCAAATGCCGACAGCTTTTTCATTTTCATATTCTCTCTCATTCCGCCACCTCAAAATTGTACACTTCAAACACCCTTTCCCCATAGTCAAGCGCGTCTGTAAGTTCTCTTCCCAGATAGTTCTCTCCGTATATACTGGTAAAATACCGATCCATATACCGCAGATTTACATTCTCCAATGAAATTACATAGACATTCTCTTTCTCAGCGATATCCCGTTTCGGATCATGAATCCCCAGCTTCTCATCCTTTTCATTCTCAAGAGGAGAAAATGTATGCCATCCTCCTACAGAAAGCAGATTACTGAACTCAAAATCTCTTCGAATCGTGAAATTATCCGTATAAGTCTCAATGGAAAACGTCGTCATAAAATATACATTTTCCATATGCTCCGCCATATACCGGTTTACATCCAGAAATTCCTCATTGTAACTGCTGCGCCAGGAATTATTCTCTTTTACGCCTTTCCAGATGCTGAAGGCTGCCAGAGTAAGCGCCAGGCAGGACGCTGCCCAGACCGCAGCACCCGGCAGAGCCTTTATAAGCTCCGTGTGCTTTTTTTCTCGCACCGGTAACTCTTCCACTGTTTCCAGGAATGCTGTCCGGTACCAGACTGCAAGCAGGGCAAAAATCAGCAGAAGATAAAGCGCAAAACCAACCCGTTCCAGAATCCGGTCGCGGTATCCCAGGTACAGCCAGTACAGACCTGTCACTGCTGTCAGACACCAGGCGAGGTTCCATTGTTTTCTGTCTTTCACATAGCAGAAACCAAGAGTCCCTGCCACAACAGCCAGACAAATCAGATTTGTACCGCGATAAGTATCCTTGCACCAATGCTCATAAATACTTTCTGCCGCTTCCACAATCCGTGCTTTTGTGGAATGCTGCGCAATATAAAGCTCTCTGGAGCGTTCTGCAAGCGCATGCATCTTTTCACTGTACAGTCCATCCACAAGATACAGCGAATATCTCTGCATATTTTCGGCTTCCTCGGGCGTTATCCCAAGAGAATCGTAAAATTCGGAATCCTCCTCATAAGAAGCCAGCCCATAATAATCCATAATTGCTTCCCGATCCTGATTATAAGCCAGGAATTCTCTCCATTCCGGTGAACGGTACGCAAAAGCCTCAATTCCAAGAATTGTAAGTGTCCCGATAAGCAATCCCAACGGCACTCCCACATGCCGCATTGAAAACGGAAGTTTTCCTTTTCTCTGAAAAGATATATATCTCCAGCAGAAACAAAGTCCTGCAGGAGGAAGCATCATCAGAAAAACATCATCTCGCACCATCAGAGAAAGGAGGATCAGGCATACCGCAATTCCTTCTTCCAGAACGATCTGAAATTTTTCTCCCTCTCCGGATGTATAAAAAAGATATATTCCGCCCGCGCCTGCAATGGCCGCCGTTACTGTCCACTGAAATGCCGTGATATGCTGAAGTCCCACACAGGTGAACAGTAAAAGTGAAACTATTATGTATCCCGCTTTCCAGAGCACACTTTTTTTTGATATCAGCCCTCGATACAGAATCATGGCGAAAGCCACAAGTATAATACCTGTCATGGTCAGACCGTACCAGTCAAATCCAGGCAGAATTCTGTATAATCCACTGATAAAAAGTCCCAGAATATATTTAATATGGATCAGATGCGCGTCCGGTTCCCCTGTAATGACTCCCGCAGCCACATTTCGCATAGCCACGTCGTCATTAATATCATAGATAAATGGGAAGCGGCCATACAGCAGCAGAAAATAAAGCCCCATAATCACAAGAGACAAAAAGAGTACAGACAATACCCTGATTTTTTCATTTATCTGCTTCATCACCTTTTCTCCTTCCCTGTCCATTTCCGGTCCGGCACATTAATCACCGCTTATCTGATACAGAAAATAAGTCCTGCCTCCCACTGTCTCACTTCTTCGCATAACCAGACTGCACTGCGGATACTTTTCCTCGAAATAATCTTTCAGAAAACCCGGATTCTCTACATCCCGAACTACCAGATAGGCATTCGGATTATGCAGAATCGTATCTTCCACATTCTGAATTCCCAGTTTTTTCATGCGCTGTTCATCCAGAGGCGACGTACTGTACCAGTCTCCCAAAGTCAGGCAATTATTGATTTGTGCCGAATACTGTGTGCTGACACGGGCGCCGCCTACAGGCTCAGCCATAAAAGTTTCTATAAAATACAGATTTTCGGGTTGCTCCTTGCAGCTCAGTTTAAACTGCTGATAACTGCCATCCATAGCCAGCTTTTCTTTATTTGCCTGAGAGGAAACATTCCACTGCCAGGCTGCTGCCGCAAGAGAACACAGCAGCAAAGCTGTGACAAACACCTGCTTTCTTTTACACCCTTCCCCTTTCCGGCCGCTCTCTTCCCATTTTCCCCACAGGTGCAGAAATGCTCCTGCCGTTCCTGCAAGCGTAACCAGATGCATGGAAAAGGCCACTCTCTCAGGAAGTCTTCCCATAATTCCCAGATACAGCCACAGACATCCTTCTGCTCCAAGAAAAAGCAGCAAAGGCCAGACTGCTTTTCTGTAATACCGGAAAATCAGATAAAGCACAGCTGCCAGAAAAATAAGAAAAGGAATACTGACTGTGAAATATTCTTTATCGACAGCCTGCTTTGCCGCAAGAAGAACGCCATTTCGTATCTTTGCTTTCACTCCCTGCTGACCGCTCTGTCTTTTTCCCTCTTCCGCAAGGCTTCTCACAAGCTCCGCGTCCATATCCTCCACAAGATACAGAGCATAGTGCCTGAGATTACGAATCTCTGCCTCATTCAGGCCCATTTTATCAAAAAATGCCGGGTTCGATTCATAGACCGGTACTCCATAATAGTCGTAGATATCAGAACGTGCCGACTGAAAAGTCCGGAATTCCTCCCACTCTTTTCCCTGATATTCCTGCTGTTCTGCCAGCATCATAACTGCAATGGTGCCAAACACTGCTGCCGGAAGCAAAAGCTGCTTCCAGTCAAACAGGAATTTTCCTTCTGCTTTACGGAAAAATTTCCACAGAAATGCAATTCCGAAGCCCGGAAGAACCATCAGAAATACGTCATCTCTGATCCCATAAGTCAACGTCAGCAAAAGCCAGATAAGAATGGCATCCAAAAGCTTCCCGCCGTTTTCATCTGTCCGCATCGTAACATAAAGATACAGAGCTCCTGCTCCTGCGGCTGCCGCGCTGACAGTCCACTCAAACTGCGCGATATGAAAAAACATTCCGCATCCGAAAACTCCAAGCGTAATTCCGGCATACATAGCTTTCCACTTCAGACTCGTTTCTCTGGAAAGTCCCCGGTACATCACAGCTGCCAGACTAAGAAAGATGACACCGGTCATAAAAAAACCGTACCAGTCTACAGACGAATTCCAGGTATACATACAGCTGATGACGAGTCCCAGTGCATACTTTACAAAAATCAGATGTCCATCCGGCGTTCCTGTAAATGCTCCGGACGCAATGTCCCGCATGATAACATCATCTGCAATTGCGTAAACAAACCCCATAGTCTGATACATCGCAATGCCGCATATAAAAACAAGAAAAACAGACGCCGCCAGCGCCGCGCCTGTCTTTACACTTCTTTTCTTCATTTACGCTCCTCCGATTCAGAAGCTTTTGTTCTCTCAAAGCATTCCTTAGCCTGAATCAGCCGCATCTCAAAATCCTGTTTATTTTTCTGTTCCATGCTCTGAAGCACCAGGCCCGCAAACAGAGACTGTAAAGCCGCAATCAAGACAAAACCGCAGACAATCAGAGTCGGGAAACGCGGAACCAGCCCCGTTTTCCAGTATTCAACCAGAATGGGAATCAGAAAGATTACAGAAAGTACCGCCATCACTCCTGAAAGCATGGAAAAGAAAGCCAGAGGTTTATAGTTCTTATAAAGACTCAGAATCCGGCTGAGCACCTTAATTCCGTCCGAAAACGTATTCAGCTTGGAAACACTGCCTTCCGGCCGATCCCTGTAATCAATCACCACATGATCCACCTGCATATGCTTGTCTGCCGCATGGATACTCATCTCAGTCTCTATCTCAAATCCTCTGGACAGTACCGGGAAGGTCTTTACAAACTGATAGCTGAAAGCCCGGTATCCCGTCATGATATCCTGAATGTTCGTGTCAAAAAAGCGATTGATACAGTTTTTCACAAAAGAATTCCCAAAATTGTGAAAGGGTCGCTTGTTTTCTGTATAATAGGTGGAAGAAAGTCTGTCGCCCACCACCATATCTGATTGCTCCTCCACGACTTTACGCACCATCTCCGGCGCGGCTTCCGCCGGGTATGTGTCGTCTCCATCCACCATCACATACACCTGAGCGTCTATTTCGCGGAACATCCTGCGTATGACATTTCCCTTGCCCTGCTGATATTCATAACGCACTACAGCGCCGGCTTCCTCAGCAAGCGCAGCCGTCCCGTCCGTAGAATTATTGTCATAGACGTAGATTACCGCCTCCGGCAGGGCCTTCCGGAAATCCTCTACAACTTTTTTTACTGTTTTACTCTCATTATAGCAGGGGATAAGCACCGCTATCTTATCCATATCCTATGTCCTCCGTCTATGATATGCTGCATTCCTTTTTCCCGTTTTTCTGATTGCCCCCTATGCTGCCGTCCGGTTGACTGTTCCTTTTCTGTTCATTCCATACCATCCATATAAGACAGCACAGTAACGGCGCGCAGGCAATAAACGGGTAATGATAACGCATTTTCACTACAGGTCCAAGAAGATTTGTCAGAAAATAAGCTCCAAAGGGAACCAGCACCAAAAGCTTTCCCCACTGTTTTCTGTATAGAAGCAGAAAACCTGTAAATATCCATAACCAGGTATATACTCCAAGATTAAACAAGGCCGCTGCCACCGGAATTTTTTGAAACGAAGACTCATTTCCTATTTTCCTGTAAAACTCCGAGAGCTGCGGAAGTTTTGATTCCATCTCCACATCTATATCTTCCCGGAAATCCTTGCAGTAATACTCAAAATAATCCCTTCCCTGTTCTGTATCTTCAATAGAATTTCCCGGATACCAGTATCCGAACGTATTCGCCAGGAAAGAATCCAGATACATTTTCTTATGCCGCATTCCGGCAGAAAACCATGCCCGCAGAAAAGGTACAGGATCTTCTGCAAATTTTTCTCCGTTAAAATACGCTTTTACCGGATCTGCAAATCTTGACAGATAGGTATTCAGTCCTTCCTCGTCAATAATGGAAAGAAAGGCTTCTTTCTCTTCTTCCGTTAATCCCTGATTATCCAGATTCCATACTCTGGCCGCTGACTGCATCAGTACACTGCACATCTCCCGGGGATCTCCGGGTTCAATTCCCAGCGCACTGTAAACAGGTCCGTTGTAAATTCCATACAACGTCAGGCATACAACTGTCAACAGCAGCAGTTTTTTCCAGAACCGTCGGAATGCCAGAAACAGAAACGGTACAGTAATCAGAAATGTGTGAAATCCGTTATTGCGCAGGGCAAACAGAAAGAATACATTGACACAGAACAGGATCTGCCTTTTCCCGGAAGAAAAAAATGCTTCCTGATCGCCTGTTATCCGGAACAGCTGAACAATGAATACTGCAAATACTGCTGTAAAAAGAGAATCCTTGGTGGCGCAGAGGGCCATCAGTCCGTTCACCGGATGAAGTCCCAGGAACAGCACTGTGCCGGCCTGAAGCCAGCGCGGAACGCGTTCCTGCCGCAGAAACAGGCAGACTCTTGCGTAGAGGAATGCCATTGCTGTCATCTGAATCAGCGAATACAGCAAAGCTCCTGTCTGATTTCCCTCCTGTCCTGTTCCGGACAGAAACCTTCCCATCATCCGCGTTATTCCCAGCAGCGCCGTATGGAAAATCGGATGATGCCCTGTGACATCTCCATCTGCAAATGCTGCCAGCTGCCATCCGCAGTCATAGGAAAAGATTCCCGGCCAGGCAGCCAGAAGCACCGGTACCCAGCACAGAAACAGGATCCCTGCACACCCAAGATAAAATCTGCCATCAGAAAGGCCGGAAAGCCAGAGCCAGAACCGGTTCTCTTTTTTTTCTTTCCTGTCTGTCTTTTCAAGCCTGTCAGCTTCCGTCAGACTGCGTATCGCAAAACCTGTGCAGATTCCCAAAAAAGGAGTCAGACACAGAAGTGCCGGAAATGTCTGCGGATTCCAGATGGTATCTGTATAGTTTAAAGAAAAGCCAAAGGCCGTCATCGCTGCAAAAACAATCCCGGCTGCCAGCGAAATAATAAGCAGCCTTTCTGAAATTCTTTCTGCAAAAAAACGGATTCCGATATACAGAAAAGCACCAAATGCCAGTCCGCAGAATACACTGTTGGAAAACAGCGTGCTCTCCCCGCGTATCTGATAGAGCAGGTTGAATCCTGTGACAGCCAGAAAAGCTGCAATTACCGCTATGATATTTCCGATAGTTCCTGCCCGGAATCCACCCTTTTCTGCCATGCTCTCTCCTGATTTCATGAAAATTGTCTTCTATTTAATCGTATAGTCAGAATAGTCCAGAGAAAAATTCGGGTTAAAGTACGGATCTCCTGCATCCAGATCTGCCTTCCATTTTGTACGGAACAGATCCACCTCATGCTGGAAGCGTTTCATCTTCTCTCCTTCTTCCATACCTCTCGTCTTGGACTCATAATGGTACAGTTCTGCAAAAGGCGTAAATACATTCAGATAACCCGCATGACGCAGTTTCAGGCAAAAGTCTACATCATTAAAGGCTACGCTGAAGGTCTCATCCAGGCCTCCCACTTCATCATACTGGGCACGGCTGACCAGCAGGCAGGCGCCTGTTACGGCTGTCACATCCTGTGCATAGCAGAGACGTCCCATATATCCCAGATGCATTTTGTCATCCTTGTAATGGGTATGGCCCGCAGCCCGATGAGCTCCAAGGCCTATGACAATACCCGCATGCTGAATAGTGTTATCCGCATAATAAAGCTTTGCACCCACAGCAGCCACATCCGGACGCTGAGCATACATAAGAAGCTCCTCCATCCACTCCCGGGTGATCACCTTCATATCGTTATTGAGCAGCAGTACATACTTTCCATTCGTAAAAGTCACGCCGAAGTTATTGATACGGGAATAGTTGAAGTCTCCCTCGTATTTTACAACCCGTACCTTGGGATTGTGCTCCAGAGCCTTGTAATAATCAAAGATTTCCTTTGTCTCACTGTTATTCTCTACAATAACAATCTCATAATTCTCATAGGTGGATTTGTTAATAATGGATTCCACGCAGCGGGACAGATCTTCCATATGATCCTTATTCGGGATCACTATGGAAATCAGCGGCCGCTCTGTCAGAGGATAACGGATACGGAAAATCGTAGGAAAAGCGCGTGTACTTTCCACTTTTGCCTCCATACCGTACACATCCAGTATGTGATCATGAACAGCTCTTTTGGCCGCATCCACCGCATAAGTCTTCGCATTGATGTCCTGAGCCACGGACGCCTTATGAGAGCGCCAGTAGTAGAGCGCCTTCGGCACATGATATACCTTTTTCGCCTTTCCTGTCAGTCTCAGAATCATATCATGATCCTGACTTCCGTCGTATTCACTCCGGAATACACCTGTCTCATCCAGCAGATGTCTGGAAAAAGCTGAAAAATGGCAGATGTAATTATTTCCTCTTAAATTATCAATGGCAAAGTCCGGTTTGAAATGAAGGACAATCATATGATCAATGCTGTCACCCTCAAACGTAATTTCGTCACAGTATATATAATCGGCTCCCGTTTCATTGATAGCCTTCACATACTCATAGAGTACAGCCGGATGCAGGATGTCATCATGATCAAGAAGCGCTATATAATCGCCGGTAGCCAGTTTCAGGCATGCGTTCGTATTTCCCGAAATACCCTCATTATGATCCAGCACATGATAAATAATACGGGAATCCCCGGCAGCATACTTTCTGCAGATTTCTCCCACATAAGAATGCTCCTGATCACTTCCATCCGCCAGGCACAGTTCCCAGTTCTGATAAGTCTGAGCCTGTACACAGTCCAGAAGTTCTGTAAGAAATTTTTCCGGTGTATTATAAAGCGGCGTCAGAATGCTGAATTTCACCATATTCGGAAAAACTGCTTCTCTCTGGCGCTTCGCTTCTTCCGGAGAAGGAAAACTGGCCGTACCGTGGCGTTTCATATTCCTGCGCTCCTGCATCTTACTGCGGACTTTACGCATGATCCCCGGAATAGAGCCGTAACGTGTCAGCCGATCCCTGGTTTTTTCATAAAAATGAAGGCCCTTGCGCAAAGGAATCGCCATCTTCCAGGCAAAGCTGCCTTTGATGCGATCCAGCTTGAAGTTCAGCTCTTCAATCTCCTTTTCACACTCTTCAATCTTGCTTACGAGGACCTCGGATTTTTCCCTCTCTGCCTCATACAGCTTTTTATAATCATTCTGTAATTCCTGATTGTCCATATTCTCCCTCATTGTCCGTGTCATTCTGCACCGTTTCCCATATCTGCGGCTGATATCTACAACATTTTGTCGTTCGGATCTTCGTAGGCGTCACATACCTCCTCCGCCTCACCCATCATGCGGATATGACCTTTATCGATCCAGATGGCCCGATTGCAGATCTCTTTTACCTGCTCAATACTGTGAGATACAAAAAGCACAGTTGTATTCCGATCCATCATTTCACGAATACGCTTTTTACACTTGTTCTGAAACTGATAATCTCCTACTGACAGAATTTCATCAATAATCAGAATATCCGCATCCACAATGGTAGCGATGGAAAACCCGAGTCTCGCCAGCATACCGGAAGAAAAATTTTTAATCGGTACGTCGACAAACCGCTCCAGTCCCGCGAAAGAAATGATATCGTCAAAACGTTCTTCCAGCATTTCCTTCGGATAACCGATCAGGGCTCCGTTCAGAAAAATATTTTCTCTGGCTGTCAGATCATGGTCAAATCCGGCGCCCAGCTCAATCATCGGAGCGATGGTACCCGTCGTCTCTACGTTTCCTTTCGTAGGCTTCAGAACGCCTGCGATAATCTTCAGCATGGTACTCTTTCCGGAACCGTTCATTCCTACCAGTCCCACAGAGTCTCCTTTGCGTATCTCAAAACTTACATCCTGAAGCGCCCAGAATTCCTCATAAAAAAGCTGATGCTTCAGCGCGCGGATCACGTACTCCTTGATATTATCTACCTTCTGCTTGGAGAGATTGAAGCACATGGATACATTATTTACTTCTATTGCATTCTCTATCTTCATAACTCTCTCCTATATCTTCAGAATAAAGCTGTCCTGCGATTTCTTAAATACCAGGGAACCAACCGCGAGAGCAATCGCGCACCAGATAAGACTCTGCACATGCAGAATAGCCGGCGGAGTGACTCCATCCAGCACCACGGCACGGAAAATCTTAATAAAAGCTGTCAGCGGGTTGGCGTTTACAATAAAACGTACCCAGTCCGGCGCTCCCTCCAGGATCGACATAGGGTAAATTACAGGTGTCAGATACATCCAGGCCGTAGTCAGAACACTGTACAGATGCATCAGATCCCGGAAACTTACGGCTGCCGCTGACAGAAACAGACTCACGCCTGTGGAAAACAGCAACACATACAGAAGCGGCAGCACGGCCAGCAGAATCGTAGGCGTCACTCTGGAGCGGGTCACCACCATCACAATCACCAGCGCGATCATGGAAGCCATCAGGTTTACGCCACTGGACATGACCTTGGAAATGGGGAACAGGTACTTGGGCACATAAACCTTCTTAATCAGCTCCCCGCTGTGAACGATAGAACCCATGGCAATGCTGGTGGACTCATTGAAAAAGTTGAAGATTACCTGGCCGCAGAGCAGATATACAGGAAAGTTCTCCACTTCTCCGTATCTGGAAAAGAAGTATGAAAAGACAATAGACAGCACTGTCATCATCAGCAGAGGATTCAGCACCGTCCAGAGAAGTCCCAGAATGGACCGTCTGTATTTTGTTTTGATATCCCTCATGACCAGCTGGTCAATGAGGGCTCTGTATTTGACAAAAACGCTAAGCAAGCTCACGGCGGTATCCTTTCTGAATCAGACTGTTAATCACGGCAATCAGCACAAAGGCTCCGAACCATATCATGCCAAAACGCAGGAAACTGAAACACAGCACCTGATCATTGGGCCGCGGTACAGAATAGTAGGCATTATTAAAAATGAAAAGCTCTGAGCAGAGCGCGATATAAACCGCCGCCAGAAAAGTGAAGATATTTCCTTTTCCGAAAATGACCTTCCATGGTCCTCTTGCGTCATGCTGAAGCTTCCAGATACCTGAGGAATAGATATCCTCTTCCTCAATCTTCAGTCTGCGGTTCTCCTTTTCCAGAGAATGTTTCTCTTTCATGGCCGCGTCCAGTTTTCCCAGAAGCTGCTCCTTCTCTTTTTCAGAGACGCTGTGTTTCTTAATCTCCTGCCAGTATTCTTTCTCTCCGAGTCCAAGTTCCAGTACGCGGAATACCACATGCGCAGCTTTCAGTTTCAGAGACAATGCCTCATCCACAAAAAACTTGGGATCTTTATGAAGATATACAAAAATCGGTTCAAAATCCACATCACTGTTCGTCTTGATCCTGGAAAACTCAATATTCTTTGTTTCTCCGTCCTCATAAGTGAGGGAAATCTCCTCCAGACGAACCATACTGCTGTCTTCCAGAAGCGGATCAAACCGGAACCCGCAGGTATGCTCAAAAACACTCAGGTCGAAATCCAGCGACACAGACTCGCCCAGAGTACAGGTATAAGGAACCGTCAGAGAATCTTCCGGGCGGAAATCTTTTCCCGTGTCAATAAAAACCTCTGCGGTAAGCTGTATTTTTTCTGCCATCTTACTTCTTCAACTCCCTTAAGCCGCCCCATTTCTGATCCTTCTCAGACATAATCAGCTCCATTCCTTCGGGGATCGGCCACTCTACTCCGATATCCGGATCGTTCCAGATGATGCCGCCCTCATCATTGGGATGATAGAAGTCCGCACATTTGTAAGCGAACTCCGCGTAATCAGAAAGTACAAGAAATCCATGCGCGAAATTCTTCGGAATAAAGAACTGCTTCTTGTTTTCAGCAGAAAGCCGCACGCCGTACCACTGTCCGTAAGTCGGCGAGCCCTGACGCAGATCCACCGCCACATCGAACACCTCTCCGCTGACTACCCGAACAAGCTTGTCCTGCGGATGGTTCAGCTGAAAATGCAGACCGCGGAGCACACCCTTTCTGGAAGACGACTGATTATCCTGAACAAAGGTCAGATCAATTCCGGCTTCCTTAAAATCATTATAATTATATGTCTCCATGAAATAGCCACGCTCATCCCCGAAGACGGCAGGCGTAATAACCTTCAATCCCTCGATGGGGCAGGTCTCTACTGTTATCTTTCCCACTTTTCTTTTCTCTCCTTCTGCAGGCTTATAATCCATTGGCCACATCTACCAGATACTGTCCATAGGCAGTCTTGAGAAGAGGCTCAGCCAGCTTCAGCAGCTGTTCCCTGTCAATAAAACCTCTGCGGTATGCAATCTCTTCAATGCAGGAAATATACATTCCCTGACGTTTCTGGAACGCTGACACAAAATCAGCCGCGTCAAGAAGAGCGTCATGATTTCCTGTATCCAGCCAGGCAAATCCGCGTCCAAGAGTCTCTACCTGAAGTGTACCGCGGCGAAGATACTCATTATTAATGCTCGTAATCTCAATCTCGCCTCTGGCAGAAGGCTTCACATTTTTTGCGATCTCAATTACATCGTTATCATAAAAATACAGCCCGGGAACAGCGTAGTTGGACTTGGGATTCTCCGGTTTCTCCTCAATGGAAAGGGCCTTTCCCTCCGCATCAAATTCCACAACGCCGTACTCTCTGGGATCCTTCACATAATAGCCGAAGATAGTCGCTCCATGCTCCCTCTCTGCGGCCCGCTTCAGTACCTGAGAGAAACTCTGTCCGTAGAAAATATTATCTCCCAGAACGAGAGCTACCCGGTCCGTTCCGATAAATTCTTCTCCGATCAGGAAGGCGTCCGCCAGCCCCCGCGGATACTCCTGTACTGCATAGCTCATCTGCATACCAAGCTGTGATCCGTCACCCAGCAGTTCCTGGAATACAGGCAGATCCCGGGGCGTAGAAATAATAAGCACCTCCCGGATACCGGCCAGCATCAGTGTGGACAGCGGATAATAAATCATCGGCTTGTCATATACCGGCATAATCTGCTTTGAAATCGCCTTTGTCAGCGGATAAAGCCTTGTGCCGGCTCCACCTGCCAGAATAATTCCTTTCATTTGCGAAAACCTCCCTGTCCGGCAGCCGGGAACGTACTCTTCCCTGCCTCCCCGGTTTTTCTATTTGTCCTGATACATATCCTGATAATATTTCTGATAATCGCCGCTGGTCACATTCTTCATCCAGTCCTCATGCTCGAAGTACCACTGAATCGTCAGACGGATACCATCCTTGAACATGGTCTCCGGATACCAGCCGATTTCTTCCTTAATCTTGTCCGGAGCAATCGCATAACGGCGGTCATGTCCCTTACGATCCGTCACATAGGTAATCAGATCTTTGCTCACCAGCTGCTTTCTGGGATCGTTGTCCGGAAGCATCTCCTGCAGTGTCTCCAGAATAATATTGATAATCTCGATATTCTGTTTTTCATTATGACCGCCGACATTGTATCTCTCGCCCAGGCGGCCATTCTCCTGTACCATATCAATGGCTTTCGCATGATCATCCACATAAAGCCAGTCACGTACATTCTTTCCGTCTCCATACACAGGCAGCTTCTTGCCCTGCAGCGCATTATTGATGATCAGCGGAATCAGCTTCTCCGGGAACTGATAAGGTCCGTAGTTATTGCTGCAGCTTGTAATATTAATCGGGAAACGGTAAGTATCCCAGTACGCCTTTGTCAGCATATCTCCGGATGCTTTGCTGGCAGAATAGGGACTGTGAGGCGCAAAAGGAGTGGTCTCATAGAAATAAGTATCCCCTTCCTCCAGAGAACCGTATACCTCATCTGTGGACACATACAGGAACTTCTTGTCCTCCTTGTAAGTTCCATCCGGCAGTTCCCATGCCTTCTTCGCTGCGTTCAGCATCACCAGCGTACCCAGTACATTTGTTTCAACAAAAATTTCCGGGTTGCGGATACTGCGGTCCACATGGCTCTCTGCCGCAAAATGTACCACCCGGTCAATATCATTTTCCTCAAAAATCTTTTCAATCGCTTCGCGGTCCCGGATATCTGCTTTGACAAAAGTATAATTTTCCTTATTTTCCACGTCTTTCAGATTCTCCAGATTCCCGGCGTAGGTAAGGGCATCCACATTGATGATACGGATAGAATCTCCGTATTTGCGGAACATGTAATGGATATAGTTGGAACCGATGAAGCCTGCGCCACCGGTAACGAGATAGGTTCTCATTCGAAATTTTCCTCCTGTTTCGTTCATAGGCCGTCCATAAATATGGTACTTTCAGCAGTAGTATATCATTAAAATGTCTCAAGGGCAACATTTTTAGTATATACCACGTTACGGGGGATTTGACAAGTGTTTTTCTGTCTATTATAGTAAAACATATAAGCCATTTATGATAATGTCCTGATATACCACAAATGAAAATGTCCCGGATGTGGTAAAATATCCTCCACTTA
>CALWGE010000002.1 GCA_944378225.1 uncultured Merdimonas sp. | reverse complement strand
CGCCTTCCGGGCGCAAGCAGGTAACAGCCCCTTACAGGGGCAGAACAAGCCACCGGCTAAGCCGGTGGTCTTGACTTATAAATCAATATCGTCAGACAGGTCATTTCTGCTGTGGCTGTTTCTGCGGTATCTTGCAGAATGTCTGTTTTTTCTGCGCCACAGAGAAGAACGTCTGTTTCTGCGGGAGCGGCTGTAACGATAGCGGCTCCGTTTCGGGGCAAAGCCCAGAGAAAACTGAAAATTCTTCATAAGCTGACGGACAACCTGGTACAGCAGGAAGATAATAACTGCGATCACTGCAAAAATAAGGATCAGACGTATGTTGATTTTAATAAAGTGTTTCTGCTGAACATCTGTACTCAGTGC
Source organism: uncultured Merdimonas sp. (assembly GCA_944378225.1). Lineage (GTDB taxonomy): Bacteria > Bacillota > Clostridia > Lachnospirales > Lachnospiraceae > Laedolimicola. The sequence continues at coordinate 113,314 of CALWGE010000002.1, read as the reverse complement.
TGTTACGGCTTCAGTTTCTTCTTCAGAACCGATTTCCCGATCAAAGGTAAAATCCTGTACATTGGCTTCTCCGCGCATGATGGAAGCAGATCCTACAGGCTGTCCCTGGTAAGTGTAGGACAGGGTTGCAATGATGTTTGAATCAGAGTTGTCTTCTGAAAACACAAGTTCCGGAGATGCGTCTGTAAAAGGAGCACCGTTGGGAAGAATAATTCCATCATCAGGATTAATCGTGATAAGAGGCATTGTCTGTCCGAAAATAGCACTGCCGGCAAAAAAGTTATTTGATTTTGCAACAGAAAAGTTTGTCTCATTATCCGCAACGCTGACTCGGCTGAAATTTTCAGAAGCGTAGTCCAGAAGCAGGGCGGTGTCCGTATAAAGCGGAATACCTGTTTCCCCCGAATTTGCTGTTCTCATGGTAACAACAATCAGAGTCATGCCGTTACGTTCGGCAGCAGTAACGAGAGTATTCAGAGCATCAGAAGTATAGCCTGTCTTTCCGGAGATTACGGTGTCGTCCAGGAACCGGGAGTCGCTTTTATAAGGAGCAATCATCTTGTGATGGTTGGTCATATAGGTGATTTCATCATCCTTATTAGTGGCCCGCATTTCATAGCGATCTGTGCCGGAAATACGAACGAAGTCTTCATTCTGCAGGGCAGCCTGCATGATCAGCGCCATGTCGTGAGCAGAAGTATAGTGATTTTCGTCATGGAGTCCATGGGGATTTGCGAAATGAGTGTTGGTACAGCCAAGTGCTGCGGCTTTCTCATTCATCATATCCACGAAGGCATCGATAGAACCGGCCACATGCTCTGCCAGGCCATTGCCGCATTCATTGGCTGACATAAGAAGCAGGGCGTAAAGAGATTCCTCCACGGTAAGCTCTTCCCCTTCTGTTGTTCCGATAGTACTGCTTCCTGCCTCAATGGAATGAGTGGCATAATAGGAATAAGTTACTGTCTCATCCAGAGAACAGTTCTCCAGAGCGACGAGAGCCGTCATGATCTTGGTAATACTGGCGGGGTAGTTGACCATATCCATATCCTTATTATAAAGGATTGTTCCGGTATCTGCTTCCATGACAATGGCAGACTCTGCATAAATCTGCGGCCCCTGGGGCCAGTTCTCTATGGAATTGGAATCAATGGATTTATTGTACGCTGCCTGACGTTCCTGCTCGAGGGCTTCTGCTGCCGCTTTTTCGGCTGCAGTCAGAGTCCTGGCGTCAGCTGTGACAGGATATGCACAGAGCGCGCTGACAACAGACAGGATGAGAAAACCTGTCCGAAATTTATGTGAAAACTTCATGTTGAAAAAACTCCTTTATATAACGAAACAATTCTGTAATATTTATCAGGTAAAGTATATGTCATTTTTTTTTGATGCGCAAGGGTAAATCGTAAAAGTTCACATTTCCTTAAGAAAAAAACAGGCCGAAAGGTTGACAAATCCCGCAAAAACGGGGTATACTAGGGACGTTTAGCGAATACAGCTTATATGACGAAAAGGCTGAGACGAAGAGAGTAGGAAAAGCCGGAAAGGCCAAGAGAGCCGGGGAGGGTGGAAGCCCGGCGCGAGTACGGGTTTCTGAAAATCACTTCCGAGCCGCGGGCTGAAGGAAGACAGGAACTGACCGGGCCGCGGAATTTCCGCAGGCAGGTTTTGGGGAATCGGGGAAAGCTTCTTAGGCACCGACGGATTTCCTCCGTTACAGGGAGACGCATGTGACAGCATGCTGTAACAAGGTGGTATAACGTAAGTATATGGCTTCCGTCCTTTTACAGGACGGAAGCCTTTTTTTCCGCAGGCGGCAGGCCGGCGGAGACGGCGCAGAAAGCCGTGAAAGTTTTATACTGATAAGGAGGCTGCGATGTACGACAAAGTATCAACGAATCTGAATTTTGTGGACCGCGAAAAAAACGTGGAAAAATTCTGGAAAGAAAACAGTATTTTTGAAAAGAGTATGGAAAACCGGAAGGAAGGTCCTACCTATACCTTCTATGACGGACCGCCTACGGCTAACGGAAAACCGCATATCGGCCATGTGCTGACCCGTGTTATCAAAGATATGATTCCCCGCTACCGTACGATGAAGGGCTATTATGTGCCGAGAAAAGCGGGCTGGGATACCCACGGTCTTCCCGTAGAGCTGGAAGTGGAGAAACAGCTTGGTCTGGACGGCAAAGAACAGATCGAAGAGTACGGCCTGGATCCCTTTATCCAGAAGTGTAAAGAAAGTGTGTGGAAATACAAGGGTATGTGGGAAGACTTTTCCGGTACCGTCGGATTCTGGGCAGATATGGATGATCCTTATGTAACCTATCATGATGATTACATTGAATCCGAGTGGTGGGCGCTGAAGGAGATCTGGAAAAAGGGTCTGCTTTACAAGGGCTTCAAGATTGTCCCCTATTGTCCGCGCTGCGGAACCCCGTTGTCCAGCCATGAGGTGGCACAGGGTTATAAACCGGTAAAAGAGCGCTCTGCTGTAGTACGTTTTAAGGTTAAGGATGAGGATGCCTATTTCCTGGCATGGACCACTACACCCTGGACCCTGCCTTCCAACGTAGGTCTCTGTGTAAATCCGGATGATACCTATGTAAAGGTAAAGGCGGCAGACGGTTATGTATATTACATGGCAGAGGCGCTGCTGGACAAGGTTCTCGGTGATCTGGGTGAAGAAGGAAAGGCTGCTTATGAGATCCTGGATAAATATGTGGGCAAGGATCTGGAGTATAAGGAATATGAGCCGCTCTTCGCCTGCGCAGGCAAAAAGGCAGAAAGCCAGCATAAAAAAGGCTTCTATGTAGTCTGCGACAGCTATGTATCCATGTCGGATGGTACCGGAATCGTACACATTGCGCCTGCCTTCGGTGAGGACGACGCCCGTGTGGGAAGAAAATATGATCTGCCGTTTGTTCAGTTTGTAGACGGCAAAGGTGATATGACGGAAGAGACTCCGTATGCAGGTCTCTTTGTAAAGAAAGCAGATCCGGTGATTCTCAAGGATCTGGATCAGGAAGGAAAGCTGTTTTCCGCACCGAAGTTTGAGCATGACTATCCGTTCTGCTGGCGCTGCGATACTCCGCTTATTTACTATGCGCGCGAATCCTGGTTTATCAAGATGACCGCAGTGAAGGACGATCTGATCCGCAATAACAATACGATTAACTGGATTCCGGAAAGCATCGGCAAGGGACGTTTCGGTGACTGGCTGGAGAACATTCAGGACTGGGGCATCAGCCGGAACCGTTACTGGGGAACTCCGCTGAACGTCTGGGAGTGCGAAGGCTGCGGTCATCAGCATTCTATCGGAAGCCGTCAGGAACTTTATGAGATGAGCGGCGACGAGAAGGCAAAGACAGTGGAATTCCATCGCCCGTATATTGATGAAATTACAATGAAATGTCCGGAATGCGGAAAGACCATGCACCGGGTACCGGAGGTGATTGACTGCTGGTTTGACTCCGGAGCCATGCCTTTTGCGCAGCATCATTATCCGTTTGAGAATCAGGACCTGTTTGAAAAGCAGTTCCCGGCTCAGTTCATTTCCGAGGCTGTAGATCAGACGAGAGGCTGGTTCTACTCTCTGCTTGCTGAGTCTACGCTGCTGTTCAACAAGGCCTGCTACGAAAATGTTATCGTGCTGGGTCATGTGCAGGATGAAAACGGACAGAAGATGAGTAAGTCCAAGGGCAATGCAGTGGATCCCTTTGATGCCCTGGCCAAATACGGCGCTGACGCTATCCGCTGGTATTTCTATATTAACAGTGCTCCCTGGCTGCCGAATCGTTTCCACGGAAAGGCAGTGACTGAAGGACAGCGTAAATTCATGGGAACTCTGTGGAATACTTACGCATTCTTCGTTCTGTATGCGAACATTGACAATTTTGACGCCACAAAATATGAACTGAATTACGATTCCTTAAATGTTATGGATAAATGGCTGCTCTCCAAGCTGAACACAGTAGTCGGCGAGGTAGACAGTGATCTGGAAAATTACAAGATTCCGGAAGCAGCAAGAGCGCTGCAGGAGTTTGTGGATGACATGAGCAACTGGTATGTGCGCCGCAGCCGTGAGCGTTTCTGGGCAAAGGGAATGGAGCAGGACAAGATTAACGCTTACATGACACTTTATACCTCTCTTGTGACCATCAGCAAGGCTGCAGCGCCCATGATTCCGTTCATGACAGAGGATATTTACCAGAATCTTGTACGCAGCATTGACAAGAGCGCACCGGAAAGTATTCATCTCTGTGATTTCCCGGAAGTCAGAAAAGAATGGATTGACCTGGATCTGGAGAAGAATATGGATGAGGTACTCCGCATCGTAGTAATGGGACGTGCCTGCCGAAACGCAGCGAACATTAAGAACCGTCAGCCGATCGCTCAGATGTATGTAAAGGCTCCCTATGTGCTGGCAGAGTATTACCGCGACATTATCCGGGATGAGCTGAACGTAAAGGCAGTAGACTTTACGGATGATGTACGCGCATTTACCACATACAGCTTTAAACCGCAGCTGAAGACCGTAGGACCCAAGTACGGCAAATTCCTGAACGGTATCCGCGAGCATCTGGCGTCTGTAGACGGAAACAGCGCCATGGATGAACTGAAAGAAAATGGAAATCTTACGTTTGACGTAAATGGCAGCGCTGTGGTATTATCAGAAGAGGATCTGCTGATTGATATGGCTCAGACAGAGGGCTATGTATCCGACGGAGACAATGAGATTACGGTTGTTCTGGATACAAAGCTGACACCGGAGCTGATTGAGGAAGGCTATGTGCGTGAGATCATCAGCAAGGTACAGACCATGCGGAAAGAGGCAGATTTCCAGGTAACCGACAAGATTATTGTTTCCTGCAGCGGAAATGAGAAGATTGAAAAGATCCTGCAGAATAACCAGGAAGAGATCAGGTCGGAAGTCCTGGCAGCCGAGGTGAAGCTCGGAAATACGACTGGCTATGTGAAGGACTGGAATATTAACGGGGAAGATGTGACCCTGGGCGTAGAGCGCATTTAACGCTTTCGGCCGGCAGACCGGGCCCAAAACAGGAAATGAGGAGGAAACAATTATGAGCAGCAAGAGACCTTTTGACAAGGAGCTCTTTAAAAGAAGCGTGGTGTACAACGTAAAGACTCTGTACAGAAGAAACATTGAAGAAGCTACGCAGCAGCAGATTTTTAATGCTGTGGCTCTCGCCACCAAGGATGCGGTTATCGATGCCTGGCTTGCCACCCAGGATCAGATGAAGAAGCAGGATCCGAAGATCGTATATTATATGTCCATGGAGTTCCTGATGGGACGCGCACTGGGCAACAATCTGATTAATCTGACCTATTATGATGAAGTGAAGGAAGCGCTGGAGGAGCTGGGCTGTGATCTCAATGTCATTGAGGATCAGGAGCCGGATGCAGCTCTTGGAAACGGCGGTCTGGGAAGACTGGCTGCCTGCTTCCTGGATTCTCTGGCAACTCTGGGCTATGCGGCTTACGGCTGTGGAATCCGTTACCGTTACGGTATGTTCAAGCAGAAAATCGAAAACGGCTATCAGGTAGAAGTACCGGATGAGTGGCTGAAGGACGGAAATCCCTTCGAACTTCGCCGCCCCGAGCTGGCAAAGATCGTCAAATTCGGCGGCTATGTGGATGTGGAAGTGGATGAGAAGGGAAAGAATCACTTCGTACAGAAGGGCTACCAGAGTGTACGCGCCATTCCCTGCGACATGCCTGTAGTCGGATATGGAAACAACGTAGTAGATACCTTACGTATCTGGGACGCAGAGGCTATGAACTCCTTCCGTCTGGATGCTTTTGATAAGGGAAATTATCAGCAGGCAGTGGAAGAAGAAAATCTGGCAAAGCTGCTGGTAGAGGTTCTGTATCCCAATGACAACCATATGGCAGGAAAGGAACTGCGCTTAAAACAGCAGTACTTCTTTATTTCCGCCAGTGTGCAGGAGGCAATTGCACGTTATAAGAGAAATCATGATGATATCCGGAAGTTCTACGAGAAAGCTACCTTCCAGCTGAACGACACGCACCCGACCGTGGCAGTAGCCGAGCTGATGCGTATTCTGGTGGATGAGGAAGGCCTGGAGTGGGATGAGGCATGGGAGGTAACCACAAAGACCTGTGCATACACGAACCACACCATTATGGCTGAGGCGCTGGAAAAATGGCCGATCGAGCTGTTCTCCCGTCTGCTTCCCCGTATTTATCAGATCATTGAAGAGATTAACCGTCGCTTTGTGATTGAAATTCAGAAGAAATATCCGGGTGATCAGGAGAAGATCCGCAAGATGGCAATCATCTATGACGGACAGGTAAAGATGGCTCACCTGGCTATTGTAGCCGGATACTCCGTAAACGGTGTTGCAAGACTGCATACAGAGATCCTGAAGCATCAGGAGCTGAAGGATTTCTATCAGATGATGCCTGAGAAATTCAATAATAAGACGAACGGTATTACACAGCGTCGTTTCCTGCTTCATGGAAATCCGCTGCTGGCTGACTGGGTAACAGCTCACATCGGAGATGAGTGGATTACCGATCTGTCCCAGATCGCGAAGCTGAAGATTTATGCGGATGACGAAAAAGCCCAGCAGGAGTTCATGAATATCAAATACCAGAACAAAGTACGTCTGGCAAAATATATTCTGGAGCATAACGGAATTACTGTAGATCCGCGTTCCATTTTTGATGTTCAGGTAAAGCGTCTCCATGAGTATAAGCGTCAGCTGCTGAATATTCTTCATGTAATGTATCTGTACAACCAGATCAAAGAGCATCCGGAGATGCCTTTCTATCCGAGAACCTTTATTTTCGGAGCTAAGGCGGCTGCAGGTTATCACAGAGCAAAGCTGACCATTAAGCTGATCAACTCTGTGGCAGATGTAATCAATAATGATGCTTCCATTAATGGAAAGCTGAAAGTAGTCTTCATTGAGGATTACCGCGTATCCAACGCAGAGTGGATTTTCGCTGCGGCAGATGTATCCGAGCAGATTTCCACCGCCAGCAAGGAGGCTTCCGGTACCGGAAACATGAAGTTCATGCTGAACGGCGCGCTGACCATCGGAACCATGGACGGAGCAACCGTAGAGATGGTAGAGGAGATGGGCGAAGAGAACGCCTTCATCTTCGGTATGAGTTCTGATGAAGTTATTAATTATGAGCAGAACGGCGGCTACAATCCGATGGATATCTTCAACAGCGATCAGGATATCCGTCACGTGCTGATGCAGCTGATCAATGGCTACTACGCACACCAGGATCCGGAGATGTTCCGTGATATTTACGATTCTCTGCTGAACACCAGAAGCAGCGATCGTGCAGACACCTACTTCATTCTGAAGGATTTCCGTTCCTATGCAGAGGCGCATAAGCGTGTAGAGGAAGCTTACCGTGATGAGAAGGGCTGGGCAAAGAAAGCCATCATGAATACAGCCTGCAGCGGCAAGTTCTCTTCTGACCGGACGATCCAGCAGTATGTGGATGAAATCTGGCATCTGGATAAGATGACAGTGACACTGCCGAAGACAGGAAAGGCAAAAAATTAAGCTGATACAGGATAAAATGTTCAGAGAGATAGACGTAAAACAACGTCTATCTCTCTTTTTGTGTTCATAGATTGTAGAATGAAGGAAAAAATAAAGACAGGAATCTCTGTACTGATTATTCTGATACTGTTTCCTTACGTGGCTGCCGTATTTAGAACGGGAAGCATGAGCGGAACAGAACAGCTGACTTTGGACACAGGGCTGGAACAGCTGGTGGCAGAAATTCTGCCTGTGCAGATACCGGTAAGTTATGAAAAGGAGGCACTGAAAGCCCAGGCAGTTATAATCCGTACGAATCTTTTGACCCGTGCCATGCAGTATTATGGGCTCAGTATAGCCGCAGAAGCAGCGGATGCTGTCAGGGAAGAAGATCTGGAAACGCTCGGATTTGATTTTTACAGCCGGGAAGAACAAATCAGGCTGTGGGGATATGAAACCTGGGAACAGTATGCAAAAAAGTGCAGTGAAGCAGCAGAAGAGACGGCGGGACAGGTGCTGGCCTTTGCGGAGGGCAGTCAGACTGAAAACAAAGAAGAACTGCGGTTTCCGTCAGACATACCTTATCATGCAGTAAGCGCGGGAGTTACCAGAAATGGAGCTGTGCTGGGTGAGGAATATTCCTGGCTGGAAAGTGTCGAATGTCCCGGAGACCTGCAGTCTGCAGATTATCTGAAAATAGAGACAGGCAGCCTGCCGGGGCTCCCTGAGATACTTGCCCGTGATGAAGCCGGGTATGTGACAGAAGTACGGCTGGAGGGAGAGGTTCTCGGGGGTGAGGAGTTCCGTAAAAACTATGGATTGAACTCCAGCTGTTTTACGGCTGAAGAGACAGAAGAGGGGGTACGCATCGTTACAAAAGGTCTTGGTCATGGATTGGGAATGAGTCTGTATCAGGCGAATCTTCAGGCTCTTTCCGGCAGTCAGTATGAGGAAATTCTGCTATATTTTTATAAAAATCTGAAGTGTATAAGCTTCTCGTAAACTGGCTATCCTAGAAATAGCGGCAGGCAGCTGTCCGGAAAAGCCAGACAGCGGCGCCGGCACAGTACCTGTGTGGAAAACAGTATAGAGGTGAAGCTTATGACAGTGAAGAGAAAGAAAAAGGGCGGATTTTCCGGCGGAAGAACTGTTACAGTTGCCTTCAGTCTGTGCCTTCTGGCAGTTGTGACGATGATTGGCATGTACACGGTAGGAAAATCAGACCAGCAGCAAAAAGAGCTGGAGCAGAAAGTTGCCGAGGCGGAACGGGAAGCAGAGGCGCGTGAGCAGGCACAGGCTGAAGCTGAGGCCAGAAAGCAGCAGGAGACAGAAGAAGAAAGCGTACAGGAAGAGACGCAGGAAGCGGCTTCCGGAAGCGCGGCCAGAGACAGAGCAGGAGAGGCTCTTGCAGATGCATCGCAGCAGGAGAGTGCAGAAGACGGAACAGCATCTGTTGACGGAGCCGAACTGGAGAGTGAATTTGCCCAGACAGATCCGGCAGGAACGGGAGAAACAGTGATTCTCGATGAAGCTCAGGCAGCCGCATCTGCAGAGGCAGCTTCCGGACAGGCTGCACTTTCCTTTTCACCGGAAAACGATCAGCTCCTGTGGCCGGTGGCAGGAAATGTACTGATGGATTACAGTATGGACAAGACAGTATACTTTGCGACGCTGGATCAGTATAAATATAATCCGGCCATTATTATTCAGGGAGAACTGGATGAAAACGTAATGTGTCCGGCTCCGGCAGTTATTACGAAAGTAGAGACCCTGGAAGAGACGGGTCTGACAGTGACTATGGATATTGGAGACGGATATGAAGTTGTGTGCGGTCAGCTTAAGGAACTTCCGGTAAAGGAAGGCGACACTCTGCAGGCGGGGGAAACAGTGGGATATGTCAGCGAACCCACACGCTATTATACGAAGGAAGGCTGCAATGTCTACTTTGAAGTCCGAAAAGACGGAGAGAGTATCGATCCCATGTCTCTCCTTCAGTAGCCGGCATTTCAGTCAGAGACCTGTACAGGCCGGGAAGCGATAAGCCGTTCCTTCTGGGAGCGGCTTAGTTTTTTTATGGAAGCTTCCCGTTTCATAGCTTCTTCCTTTGTGTCAAAACATTCATAATATACGAGAATAACCGGAAGGTGGGCTCGGGTATATTTGGCGCCCCGGCCCTGGCTGTGATCCTTCAGGCGACGCTCCAGATTATTGGTCCAGCCAGTATAATAGGACCCGTCCCCGCATTGCAGGATATAGGTGTAATTCATAAAAAATCCCTCCGCTGTTTATTATAAGCGAAGGGATTTGTGCGTGCAAATTATATTTTGCAATGGTTTTAAAATGAAAGCGGCATGGGTGCCACAAATACATACATGACGATAAAGTGGCAGATGCTTCCGCCCATGACAAAGAGATGAAAGATTTCATGGGAACCGAAATTTTTATGTCTGGCATTGAAAAGCGGCAGTTTCAATGCATAAATGATGCCGCCCAGAGTATAGATGATACCTCCTGCCAGAAGCCAGCCAAAGGCAGCCGGGGAAAGTGAGTTCAGAAGCTGGGTAAAGGCCAGTACGCAGATCCAGCCCATGGCAATATATAATATAGAAGAAAACCATTTTGGACAGGTCACCCAGAAAGCTTTCAGAAGAATTCCGGCCAGAGCCACGCCCCATACCAGAGCGCAGAGTGTATAACCGGTGCGGCCGCCCAGAACGATAAGACAGATCGGCGTATAGGATCCGGCGATCAAAACAAAGATCATACAATGATCGATCTTGCGGAGAATACGGTTGGTTCGTTCTGAGATATTTAAAGTATGGTAGGTTGTACTGGCTGCATAAAGCAGAATCATGCTTACAATAAAGACAGTCAGAGAGATGACATGGATTCTGTCAGGGTTGCGTGCAGCCCGGAGTAAAAGCGGCGTCGCCGCAAAGGCAGCCATCAGCATACCGATAAAATGTGTAATGGCGCTTCCGGGATCTTTAATTTCAAGTTTCATAGATGTCTCCTCCTTTGACAAAACAATATCTATATTTTAATATGTAGTATTCAATACTATGTGACGATGTATACATATTATACCTGTGCTTTTCTATTGTCAAGGAGGTTAAGGAAATAATAAGAAAAATACCGGGAATAAAAAGACAAAGACTGAGGATACGCAAAAGGAGTGGATTCCATAAGAATCCACTCCTTTCTGGAGAAGCTTATCTATTAGGTGTGGAGTATTTCCACATATGATTCACAGGAAATTTCCTGTAATTAGCCGAAGTATCTCTTCAGAAGACCTTCGAATGCCTTGCCGTGACGAGCCTCATCGCGAGCCATCTCGTGTACGGTGTCATGGATAGCATCCAGGTTTGCAGCCTTAGCACGCTTAGCAAGGTCAAACTTACCTGCAGTAGCGCCGTTCTCAGCAGCAACTCTCATCTCCAGATTCTTCTTGGTGCTGTCGGTAACAACCTCGCCCAGAAGCTCTGCAAACTTAGCAGCGTGCTCAGCCTCTTCCCAGGCTGCCTTCTCCCAGTACAGACCGATCTCCGGATATCCTTCTCTGTGAGCCACTCTTGCCATAGCCAGATACATACCTACCTCAGAGCACTCTCCGTTGAAGTTTGCTCTCAGATCCTCAAGAATATCCTCGCTTACGCCCTGTGCTACGCCTACTACATGCTCAGCTGCCCAGCTCAGTCCCTCATTCTGCTCCTTGAACTTGTCCGGACCAACGCCACACTGCGGACATTTCTCCGGTGCTGTTTCGCCTTCCCATACATAACCACATACTGTACATACCCATGTTTTCATAATGATGTTCTCCTTTTCCATTTGATATTTGAATTAATATGTTGTTGCTAAAAATAGTAATGATTCTTGTTACTGAAATTAATGTACCACAGATTTCTGTCTGCGTCAAGCATTATTTCTGTAAATTTTTTTGAATTTCTCTGACCTAAAATCATACGTAAAATCATAAAAGTCAGTTTTGGCAGTCAGAGCAGATTCCATAATAAAGAATGGAATGCCCTTCGATAGTACCCGGGAAATTTTTCTGCGCCTCTTCATCGACAGTCTTTTCATTTTTCAGATGTACATCAAGAAGAGAATGGCATTTCCTGCAGAGGAAATGAGAATGTGGCTCTACGTGACCGTCAAAGCGGTCAGGGCCGTCCGTAGTAATTTTGATAATTTCTCCCAACTCTGTCAGAAGCGACAGATTGCGGTATACCGTACCCAGGCTGATGTTTGGAAATTCTTCCCGCACGTGGAGATAAATAGTATCCGCGGTGGGATGATCATACCTTGACAGAAGAAACCGTTTGATAGATTCCCGCTGTCTGCTGTATTTCAGTGCTGGCATAAAAACCTCCTTTCCTTATATTAATTATTCCAAATAAATGCAGGCGGTAAAATCGCCCTGATTGTTGTTGATAATAATAATAACAATTATTGTTTCGTTTTCTTTATTTTATGTGGAAACAGGCCTTTTGTCAATAGGAAAGTAGAAGGAAACGGTTGACAAGCAGTGGGCAGACTGTTATAATTCTTTCATAAGTCTTAACAAATTTGTAATAATTAGCGAAATGGAATTATACGGAGGATGATGACGAAATGCATAGATATACAGCGCTTTGCCTGGCAGGGGCTTTCTGTTTTCTGATTAGCGGTTCCCACGTTCAGGCGGCGAATCTTCTGCCGGCAGCAGATGAAGGAATTGCTTCAGTTATGACAGAAGCTTACCAGGCAGATCCGGCAGCAGACGAAAAGATACTGGAAGAAATGACACCTTCAGAATATGATACGATTTGCATTGCTCAGGTGAATGATTATGTAAATGTCAGAAGCGAACCTAATGAAGAAAGCGAGATCCTGGGAAAGCTTTATGATGAATCAGCCGGTACAATTGAAGAGGAGACAGACGGCTGGTATAAAATCACCTCCGGAAGCGTAACAGGCTATGTAAAGTCAGATTATGTAGTGACAGGAGACGCGGCTGAGGCTCTTGCCGCAGAGGTGGGACAGAGAATCGCGACAGTTTCCACACAAACACTCCGTGTAAGAACAGACGCCAGCACAGATGCCAGTGTTCTGGGACTTATCGGAGAAGGAGAAGAGCTGACTGTAACGAATGAGCAGGACGGCTGGGTACAGGTTTCCATCGAAGAGGGAGACGGCTGGGTATCCACCGATTATGTAGAACTGAGAACGGATTTTGTACAGGCGGAATCCAAGGAAGAAGAAGAGGCACGTCTGGCAGAGGAAGAAGAAGCCAGAGAAGAAGGAAGAAAGAAAGCTGCGCAGGTAGAAGCCAAAGTGGAGAAATCCTCTCAGACAGTAGTGGGCAGCGGTTCCGGAAGCAGTAGTGGAAATGCTGTTGTAAGCTTTGCCAGCCAGTTTGTGGGTAACCCGTATGTATACGGCGGTACCAGCCTGACGAATGGCGCGGACTGCTCCGGTTTCGTTATGAGCGTTTACGCGAATTTCGGCGTAAGTCTGCCGCACTCTTCCAGCGCGATGCGAAGCGTAGGATATGGCGTCAGCCTGTCAGAGGCACAGCCGGGAGATGTTATCTGCTACAGCGGTCATGTGGCGATTTATTGCGGTAACAACACCATCGTTCATGCCAGCACAGCGGCTACAGGTATCAAGTACACTTCTCCCGCAAATTACAGAGACGTTATCTGTGTAAGAAGAATCTTCTAATTATATAATTGTCAGAATTGTATCCGGCATTGCGCCGGAATCGGAAAGACAGGAATCATCGGATTCCTGTCTTTTTTACTGTATTTTTATCGCTTGAAGGACAGATAATATAGTTTGACAATAGCTGTATATTGTCAGACATTCAAAAACGACAGCAGTGTACAAAAAAATATAAGAACTGCATTTTGCACAAATTTTTAACACAGTTTACAAAATTTTAACGAAACAAAGTGGATAAGAAAAAAATTATCCACATTTTATCCCGAAAGAAAATGCCGGAAAAAAAGTTATCAACGAAGTTATCCACATTATCCACATTTTTTGATGTGTATAAGCCTGGTTTACATAGTTTCAGGAAAAACAGATGTTTTGTACAGATTGAATAAATCGCAGAAAAATCTTTGGAAGCTGTAAAAACTGCTTGACAATGACAATGTCGAAATATAATAAAAATTATCTGAAAAAAAGGGAGCAGGCCAGACCTGCTCCCTTTTCCGGAAGACCGCACAAAATCATCTGCTCTCTTCAGAAGATTCCCTTGGCGGAACTGCAATCATTTTAAAGATAGGATTTCCTTTTGCGGAAAATTTTTCTTCATATTCTGTCATAATATTTCCTTCATTCATGACAGGATCCTGGTGAAGATTTCTGGTGCAGCCCAGAAGAGTCCATCCGGCTTCCTCTGCACTTTCCAGAGAAAAATCAAACAGTGCTTCATTATCTGTCTTAAACTCCACCTGTCCATGTTCGGACAGTACGGAAGCGTAACGTTTGAGATAATCGACAGAAGTCAGCCTGCGCCGTGCGTGCCGGGCTTTAGGCCACGGATCGGAAAAGTTCAGATAAATCCGATCTGCTTCGCCGGGAGCAAAGAACTGCTCCAGCTCTGCAGCATCCTCGCAGAGAAAATACAGATTGGGGAGCGGATCTTCTTCCATTTTCTGAAGGGCACGCAGAAGAACACTGCTGTACCTTTCTATGCCAAGATAATTAATCTGGGGATTCTGCGCCGCCAGTTCCATCAGAAAGCGGCCCTTTCCCATACCGATCTCCATATGGATCGGATTATTGTTTTCAAACAGCTTTCGCCAGCTGCCCGGACGATCCTTTGCATCATGGATGACGAAAGGATTTTGTGCCACAGCTTCCTCCGCTCCTTTAATGTGTTTCAGTCTCACGTATATACTCCTTTTGTTTATGATATTGGGGTGTTCCGCACACTTCGAAAATCAGTTCCAAAGCGGCTTTTTTATCATTGTATATAAACCGAAAAAAAAAATCAAGAAAATATAAAAAAAGTACTTGCATTTTGAAAAAGGATACAGTATAATAACTCTTGCGTTGGAAAACAACACATAAAACTTAAGCGCGATTAGCTCAGCTGGCAGAGCACCTGACTCTTAATCAGGGTGTCCAGGGTTCGAACCCCTGATCGCGCATGCAGGGCACTGATTTTGCGGCAGGGAACGCGGGGTCGGTGCTTTTTTCTGTTGTGATTCAAATGACAGAAATGGTTGTAATTTAAATAAAAGTCGGATATACTTTGTTCTATACAATCTGCGGCGCTTCATTGCCGCGCCGCTATATTCAGGAGGAGACAGATATGAAGCTGATGATCGTGATTGTACAGGAACAGGATTTTGAGACTCTGGCAAGGCTGCTGATTCAGAACCGTGTCCGTGCCACAAAATTTCAGACGGAGGGCCTCTATTCCAATAAAAAGAATATCACGCTGCTCATCTGTGTGGAAGCGGATCGTGAGGAGGAAATCCTGGCATATATCCGCCAGAGCTGTACAGAACGCGAAGAAGAGTGTAAGGTCTGGGAATATAACGGACATGTTATGATTGAGACAGAACGGACGCTGAAAATAGGCGGTGCGACAATCTTTATTTCTGATGTTGATAAATCTGTAAAATTCTGAGACAAAGAAATCCCCGTTTTTCCGGGTATGCACATACAGGGAAAACGGGGGTTGTCATCTGTTCCTGACGGCTGTACAGATATGTGTGTAAAGCCTGCGACAGGGATTCCATTTAGAAAATATTTCTTGTATTATCCAGTTAAGTATACTAGAATATGTACTATAAATGAGGAAGTGTGACGGTAAAGGCAGTGCCGCGGCCCGGTGTGGACGATACATCGATCTGACCATAATGGGACTTGATGATTTTCTGCGTGATGGCAAGACCAAGACCTGTACCGTCCGTTTTATATGAAGAAAACGGAACAAACAGGTTTTCCATGGCTTCGGGTGTTATTCCGCAGCCGTCGTCGGATACACGGACGATAATCTGATCCAGATATTTTCTGGCAGAAAGAGATACACAGCCGTTTTCTCCCGTAGATTCGAAGGCGTTTTTGAGAAGGTTCAGAAATGCCTGTTTCAGTTTAACGGGATTGCCGAATACCGGCGGAAGCTGGGCCGGCAGATGAACGGACAGGTTCTTCTTGCGGGAAACCACATAAGGCTGCAGGCTTTCCTCCAGAGAACGAAGGAGCTCCTTCAGGTCCACTTCACACATAAAAAAGCGGCGGTTATCACTGTATGCCGCAAGGTCGTCCAGAAGCTGGTTCAGATATTCCACATCTTCCAGAGTCTGAGACCAGAAAGAAAAGTCTTTGACCTCCGGATGTGTCGTTTCTATAAGCTGAAGAGAACTGTTAATCAGAGTCAGCGGGTTGCGTATTTCATGTACCATTTTTGCAATGGTGAAATTGAGGTCTTCCATGTTCGTATCACTCCTGAACTTAAGTTTACCATGACAGGAATAGTTTTACAATATAGAAAAATTCGGCAGAATCCGACAAAATCCGATAATTTATTCAAACAGAAAGGAGTAATATTATGAAAAAAGAGGATTGTATTTTCTGTAAAATTGCCAATGGAGAAATTCCCTCCACAACGATTTATGAGGATGAAGATTTTCTGTGTTTCCTGGATGTGAATCCGGCGTCCCGCGGTCATGCTCTGATTGTTCCCAAGGAGCATTACGCAGACCTTTATGAGATGGATCAGGAACTTCTGAAGAAGGCGATTGTACTGGCACAGAAGATAGGAAAAGAGATGAAAGAGAAGCTTGGCTGTGATGGACTCAATCTGGTGCAGAATAATGACGAGGCATCCGGACAGACAGTTTTCCATTTTCATCTTCATCTGATTCCGCGGTATAACAATGATGGAGTGGGAATCAGTTGGAAACCGGGCAGCCTTACTCAGGAAGATAAGGAAGAGCTGAAAGCGCTTCTTACCCCGGGCCGGCCCCTGGAGTGATTATAGTGAATGCAGAAGAGAAAAGATTTCAGGAAATATACGAAGAATATAAAAATATGATATTGAAAATTGTCTATGACAAAATCGGCGACTATCACATGGCGCAGGATATTTGTCAGGAGACATTTACCAGATTATACGGGTACCAGAATCATATCAATCTGGATTTGGTAAAGGGATGGCTGATCGTAGTGGCTTCTCATCTTGCTACTGACCACAGGAAGAAGGCCAGCAGCAGGAGAGAAGTGCCTACGGATGTTTCCCGGGACGGTGATGACGACGCCCCTGATGAAAAGGCAATACGTTCGCTGGAACAGACGGAGTACAGACAGCTGTGCAGTCATGTTCTGCGGGCTCTGCGTGAAAAGAATGAAGACTGGTATGATGTCCTGATTCTGGTGGAGTATCTGGGAGTTCCGAGAAAGGTCGTGGCAAAGAAGCGGGGAGTATCGCTCAGCATGATTGATTATTATCTCCGGAAAGCCAAGAAATGGATGAAAGATAATTTTCAGAAGGAATACGACGAATTATAAAAGGGAACGCAGTGTACGCATTCCCTTTCTGTTCAGTATAGTATGAAGAGCGCCTTGTTGCAGGCATGTCGGATGGGATCTGTTATTTCTGTCCGGATGCCTCTTCGATAAGGCTCAGAATCGTCTGAATGGAGTCCGTCTGCCGGCTGGCAGCCATGGCGGCGGAAAGTCCGCTTCTGTTTTCATAGAGGGTACGGACTGCTTCGAGGAGAGAATCGGGAGTTATATTTTCTTCCTCGAGAACCATACTGAAGCCCTGCTTTTCAAAGGAGCGGGCGTTCAGAATCTGATCTCCGCGGCTGGAAGCAGCCGGAAGCGGGATCAGAAGGCTGGGTTTGCGCAGAGCCAGAAGCTCACAGATGGCGTTGGCTCCGGCCCGGGAGAGAACCACATCGGAGAGAGCGAACAGATCCTTTAGCTCTCCTTTGATGTATTCATACTGCACATAACCTGAAAGACCATTCAGAGAAGGATCAATCTTACCTTTGCCGCACAGATGGATGACGTGAAAATCCTTCAGAAGCCGGGGCAGGATGCTGCGGACAGCTTCGTTTACCGCAGCGGCGCCGAGACTGCCTCCCATGACAAGAATCACCGGTTTGTCAGGGGTAAGCCCTGTGAACTGCAGAGCCCGTACGGGATCTCCCTTCAGGAGTTCCTGCCGGATAGGAGAGCCCGTCAGTACAGCCTTGTCTGCGGGCAGATACTGCAGGGTTTCAGGAAAATTGCAGCAGACCTTCCAGGCGGACGGAATGCAGAGCTTGTTGGCCAGTCCGGGAGTCAGGTCTGACTCGTGAATAATCGTAGGAATGTGAAAATGTCTGGCGGCCAGCACGACAGGAACGGACACAAAGCCTCCCTTGGAGAACAGGACGTCTGGTTTCAGCTTTTTGATGATGCTGCGGGCCTCCCCGTAGCCCTTCAGTACTTTAAATGGATCCGTGAAATTCTTCGGATCAAAATAGCGGCGAAGCTTTCCGGAGGAAATACCATAGTAGGGGATCTGGAATTCCTCAATCAGTTTTTTTTCGATTCCGTTATAGGAGCCCATATAGGAAATTTCATAGCCGAGTTCCCGAAGGCCCGGCAACAGGGCGATATTGGGTGTAACATGTCCGGCAGTGCCGCCGCCGGTCAGCAATATTCGTTTCAATGATTCCACCTCCGTGAAAAAGAGTCAATAATCATGTTATTGGCGTTATTATGTTTATTATGATAGGTTCTGATTGGTCTGTCAATTCATAGTTAAAAGAAATATGAGGAAGAAAATGAGGGAAGATAAATTCCGTAGATGGATAAAAAAAGAAATAGAGACAGAAGCGGCCGCGCTGGAGAAACATGCCGGAGAAAATGAAGAGCTTTCTTCTCTTCAGATGCCGGAAGACTCCTTTGCGGATCTGATGCAGCGCATCGAGGCCCGGGAGAAAGCCGGGGCAGATGTCGGGAAAGGCAGAGCAGGGTCTGCGGGAGCAAAGGTATTCCACCTTCGCCGCCGCACGCTTATTGCTGTCGCTCTGGTCGCGGTTCTTCTGGTCGGCACCGGAATCGGCGTGGCAGGAGAGAGACTGTTTGAGCCGGAAGTAGTAGGCGAAATCGAGGATGGGGAATATAATGTAAAAATTTTAAGTGGTGATAAAGAAACCTATCTGAAAGTCACAGAAGAAGAGGCATATGAGGAGATAGAAGAGAGACTGGGGATCCTGGCGCTGCGGTTAGGGTATAAGCCGCAGGGCATGGAGATGACTAAAGTTACAATTGGTGAAGATATGGGCGAAGCTCAGATGGAATTTAGTTATAAAGATTGTGTTTTAAGAATTTATGAAAATAAACAAAATAGTAAGGCTGTTTTTGATGTGCAGTTAGATGGAAAAGTGGTTGATACAGTGGAAATTTTTTATACGGAAGAAAAAATAAATATATTAGAAGTGAGCAAAAATGAAGGGGGAGTTTTTTATGCTATACAAATAAATCAAGGAAATGCATATTATTATATTGCGTCAAGTTTATCGATTAACGATTTTAAAGAAATTGTTAAAAGCATTTTTTTTGTGAATGTGTGATTTTTGCTTTTCTATTCGTATTCTTGTTGCAGAATATTCTGCAATAAGATATTTGAAGAAAGGGGGGAGAATAGATGAATAATTTAAAAAAAATACTTTTTGCTGGATTATATTTTGCATTTGGAATTTGTGTATGGAATAGCCAACTATTAACAAGTCAAGCTGAAGATATAACGCCACCTGGATACCACGTATATACTACTACAGAGCATGAAGTGATTGATACTTGGTATGGAATTGCCAAAGGGACTTATTTGGAAAGTGGAATTGTAGGCTTAGTTGATGCTGGAAAAGCCAAAGTTAATATTTCGGGAACTACAAATGCTCATTCCATTTGCGATAAGGTTAAAGTTGCTGTTTATTTGGATGAGAGTACAAACGGTGGAAGTAGCTTTGGAACTATTGGCAGTTACTATTATACGGAAACAAACACAACATCTTGTTATGGAAGTAAATCTAATATTGCAGTAACATCTGGTCGTTGGTATATGGTTCGTGGTGTACATACAGTAACAGAAGGCTCTACAACAGAGACTACAACTACTCAGACGTACGCAATGAAAGCATCCTGATGTAGCACCATTACTTTTGGTTTAATTTATAATCCATATGATTTTAAAGTAAATCATAACAAACACAAAAGACAACTGAATATGGTAAAAAAATCCTTATATAAAGGTAACACACACTTGATAAAAATTTGGTAACACAAAAAAGTAACACACCTTTTAACTACTGCAAAATGAAAGACTGGCGGGGCGGTATATCCCTGCCGGTCTTTCGTTTTTTTGAGAAAAAACGTACAGTAAAAAGCTTCAGAAAGGCGGCCTTGCCCGAAATAGGTTGAAATTATATGGATCTGTTGGTAAAATAGATGAAAATAAACGAAATACCGGGTGGAAGAGAGGTTGGTTATGGGAAGAACAGGTATTATCGGAGCGATGGAAGAAGAGATTTTTCTTCTGAAAGAGAAGATGGAGATAGAGGTAGTGGTAAAGAAGGCGTCCATGGAATTTTATCAGGGACGGCTGAACGGCAAAGAGGTGGTACTGGTACGGAGCGGTATTGGCAAGGTAAACGCCGGACTCTGCGCGCAGATCCTGGTGGATGTGTTCAATGTGAGCCGCCTGATTAATACGGGAATTGCAGGATCACTGAAGGCTGAGATAGAGATTGGCGATATCGTGGTATCCTTCGATGCTCTGCAGCATGATATGGATGCCCAGTCCTTCGGCTATGCCAAAGGAGAGATTCCGCGTATGGACACCATCAGTTTTCCGGCGGATCCGGAACTGATCCGGATGGCGAAGGCTGCCTGCGAGGAAGTGAATCCGGAGATTCAGGTATTTGTGGGAAGAGTAGTGACCGGGGATCAGTTTGTGGCAGGACGCGAGAAGAAAGAAGAGATTGCCTCCTGGACAGAAGGATACTGCACGGAGATGGAGGGCGCGGCCATTGCCCAGGCTGCATATCTGAACAGAGTTCCCTTTGTAATTATCCGAGCGATTTCAGATAAGGCGGATGACAGCGCCACTGTGGATTATCCTGAGTTTGAGAAAAAGGCCATCGAGCACAGCGTGCGTCTGGTGGAAAACTTTGTGGAGCGGATCCCGGAAGATATCTTTTAGGTTTTACAGAAAAGAATAAGAAAGAAAAAGCAGGCTTTCTGTCGGAACAGGTCAGGTTCCGGCGAAGGCCTGCTCTTTTTATCCCATTTCCGCAGGCGTATAATGAAAGCAGATACCGGGACAGGAACTGATATGTATCCGGGAGAGCTACAAACAAGGAACAGAGGGACAGGCAGGGAGGAAGAAGTTGAGATGTTTCAGATTTTCATTATAGCAGGCTGGGCGGCGGTACTGATTATTCTGCTTTATATGTGGGCAGATGTAAGGGAAATTTCCACACTTGTAAAGGAAAATAAAAGAGAGCTGCTTCGAAGTAATCTGAGCCAGCGGGCCGGGGAAAGTTTTCCGAATCTGCGTGAAGAACACGGAGAGAACGAGAGAGAGAATGGATCAGGAACGGAGGAAATCGGCGAAAAACAGAACAGAACCGTACCTTTAAGCGCTTCCGAGGAACGGGTGCTGGACGAAGTTCTGAGCGAATTTCTCAGTTGATGGAGGCGGGAGAAAAATAACCTGAAAAGCCATTTTCGGATGTTTTTGGGTAAGAATTTTTTGCGCTGGAACTTGATTCACATGAGAGCATTTGCTAGAATAAAAACATAGAGCCGCATAAGCCGGCGCGAAGAAAGGAAGAAAACGAAAATGAGCAATAAGATTTCATTTGACTATTCCAAGGCTCTGAGTGTGATCGGCGAGGATGAGATTCAGAGCATGAAAGCAATCGCGGAAAACGCAAAAGAGCTTCTCGTATCAGGAACGGGAGCCGGAAATGATTTTACCGGCTGGGTAGACCTGCCTGTAAACTACGATAAGGAAGAGTTTGCGAGAATTCAGAAGGCGGCAGAGAAGATTCAAAATGATTCCGAGGTTCTGGTGGTAATCGGTATCGGCGGTTCCTATCTGGGAGCCAGAGCGGCCATTGAGTTCCTGAAGCACAGCTTTTATAATGTGGTTTCCAAAGAGATCCGTAAGGCACCGGAGATCTATTTTGTAGGAAACAGCATCAGCAGCAAATATATCAAGGATCTGATGGATGTAATCGGTGATCGCGATTTCTCTGTAAACGTGATTTCCAAGTCTGGTACAACCACAGAGCCGGCCATCGCTTTCCGTATTTTCAAGGAAATGCTGGAGAAGAAATACGGCGACGCTGAGGCTGCAAAGAGAATCTATGCCACAACCGACAAGGCAAGAGGAGCGCTGAAGAAACTTGCTGACGAGAAGGGATATGAGACCTTTGTGGTTCCGGATGATGTAGGAGGACGTTTCTCTGTGACGACTGCAGTCGGACTTCTTCCTATCGCAGTAAGCGGAGCAGATATCCAGAAGCTGATGGACGGAACAGCAGCAGCCAGAGAAGAAGCTTTGAACGCACCTTTCGAGGAGAACGGCGCAATGCAGTATGCAGCTATCCGCAATATTCTGCTGCGCAAGGGTAAGGTGATCGAGGTGCTGGCAAACTATGAACCGAGCCTGCACTATGTATCTGAATGGTGGAAACAGCTCTATGGCGAGAGCGAAGGTAAGGATCAGAAGGGAATTTTCCCGGCAGCAGTGGATCTTTCCACAGATCTGCACTCCATGGGACAGATGATTCAGGACGGTCCCCGCAATCTGTTTGAGACAGTTCTGAATGTGGAGGAGTGCCCGGCTGAGATCACCATTCATGAGGAGGCTGTGGATCTGGACGGACTGAATTATCTGGCTGGAAAGACCGTGGATTTTGTAAACAAGAACGCAATGAACGGAACTGTTCTGGCGCATACCGACGGCAACGTACCGAACCTGCGTGTGGATATCCCCTGCCAGGACGAGTACTGCCTGGGTCAGCTCTTCTATTTCTTTGAGTTTGCGGTAGGCGTGAGCGGATACATTCTGGGAGTGAACCCCTTCAATCAGCCTGGAGTAGAAGCGTATAAGAAGAATATGTTTGCCCTGCTTGGAAAGCCGGGATATGAGAAGGAGCGCGAAGAGCTTCTGAAAAGACTGTAATTTTCTGAAGAGACGGTAAAGATGAAATTACATATTGTATATGAGGATGAGCACCTGCTGGTTTTGTACAAGCCAGCGGGTGTTCCCGTTCAAAGTGCCCGTGTGGGGACAAAGGACTGTGAAAGTCTGATAAAAAATTATCTTTATGAAAAAAATCCAGGCAAGGGGGCGCCATATCTGGGAATGGTGCACCGTCTGGATCAGCCCGTGGAAGGACTGGTGCTTTTCGCGCTGACGCCGCAGGCCGCAGCCGCTCTGAGCAGACAGTCCGCAGGGCATAAAATGGAAAAAACCTATCTGGCGGTCCGCCGTGTTGTGGATAACTTTTCGGTGGAAAACACAAATAGTCAGAAACTATGTGGAAAACCTGTGGGAAATGTGGAAAAAGAAGTGGATAACTGGACGGAATGTGTGGACTACCTGTGTAAAAACGGTAAAGAAAACCGTTCGGAAATCACTTCTCCCACTTATCCCGGGGCAAAAAAGGCAGTGCTGCGCTATCGGATTCTGGAACGGAGAAAGGGTCAGGAGCTGGTGGAAATTCGCCTGGAAACAGGGCGTCATCACCAGATCCGCGTACAGATGGCCGGAATGGGAACGCCTCTTGCAGGCGACCGGAAGTATGGCTCTGCAGAAACAGAAAAATATGTGGAAAATGTGGAAAACTCTTTTCCGGCATTGTGTGCATACAGGCTCCGTTTTCGCCATCCCGCCACAGGAAAATGGATGGAATTTGAGATAAAACCACAAAATCCTGTGTTTTCCACTTTTTTATCCACAAAATAGCGAGTTATCCACATTGTATTCCACAGTTATCCCCGTGGAGAGTCTCTGATAATTCTGGATGAAAGTAACAGGCTGAAAAATGATTGTCTGGCAATACTACTCTCAGAAAGGATGTCAGCAGACAGTCGTTTCAAAAGACTGCTGCAGAAAGGGAACAATGCCAATGGAGCAGCTGTGGAAAAGTCGGAAAACACAGATTCTATTGAAAAAAATCGGAATCGCAGCGGGCGTTTATCTGGGAATGAAGTACCTGGTGCCGCTGCTGGTTCCGTTTTTTCTTGCGGCGCTTCTGGTGTACTGGTGCTGGCCCGGTCTCCGGTGGGCGCAGCGCCATTTTCATCTGAAGCCGTCTTTTGGTATGGCCATAATTCTGATTCTGCTGTCTGTCATCCTGGCATCAGGAGGAGCGTGGCTGGGCAGGAACGCGGCAGCTTTCATGCAGCAGGCGCTCCGTGAGCTTTCCAGTCCGGGGGAAGCGGAACGGATTTTATACGAATGCTGTGACGGCATCAGTGAGATCATGAATCTGGAAGCAGAGGATGTACGCATTTTTGTGACAGATCAGCTGAATGTATTCCGGGATCATGCCAGTCAGAATATTCTTCCGGGAGCATTCGGCAGCTCCTGGGAAATTCTGAAGAAGGCAGGTTCCTGGGCAGCAGGAATTCTGGTCACCGGAGTGGCGATTCTTCTGACAGCATCGGATTTTGAAAAAATCCGACTGGCAGGAAGAAAACAGCCCTTTTACAGGCAGGCGGTATCAGTGCTGCGGGGAATCCTGCGTTCTGCCGGCGGTTATCTGCGGGCACAGTGTATTATTATGGGGCTTGTGATCCTGGAATGCACGGCGGGCATCTGGATTTCCGGAGCAGGAGCGAATCCGGTGCTGGAAGGAATCGGCACAGGGCTTCTGGATGCTCTGCCTGTATTTGGGACAGGGACAGTTTTTGTCCCCTGGATTCTGATTCTTGTCTTTTTTCAGAAGAATTATACGGCTGCTGTGATTCTGGCTGTCACTTATGGGGTCTGTGTTTTCACAAGAGAGCTTCTGGAACCCAAGCTGATAGGCGGACGTCTCGGAATTCTTCCGGTGGTGATTCTGGCCAGTGTGTATGCAGGAGTAAAGCTTTATGGTTTCGGCGGAATTCTGCTGGGACCATTGTCTGTGCTTCTGATTCAGGAACTGTGGCGCCAGGCAGACCGGGCAGATGCGGAAGAACTGGAAAAAACACGGGAACTGTAAGAGAAAACCCTGAATTTTCGGGCGCTGAGGGCAGCGGGATGTACAGAGAAGGCTTGACAAAAGCTGTCCGGGGGCGATAGAATAACAAGAAGATACGCCCTTTAAAAGGGTATCCTGTTTTTATAGAAAAAAGATCTGCCCCCGGGGCGGCGAGAGGAGAGAACAAATGGCTAAGGAGAAGAAGCTGGTAGAAGAAATTACGTCGATGGACGTGGATTTCGCCCAGTGGTATACGGATGTTGTAAAAAAGGCAGAGCTGACGGATTACACCAGTGTAAAGGGATGTATGGTAATCAAGCCGGCAGGTTATGCAATCTGGGAAAATATTCAGCATGAGCTGGACAGAAGATTTAAGGAGACAGGTGTGGAGAATGTATATCTGCCCATGTTCATTCCGGAAAGTCTTCTTCAGAAGGAAAAGGATCATGTGGAAGGCTTCGCTCCGGAAGTGGCCTGGGTAACCCACGGCGGTATGGAGCAGCTTCAGGAGCGTCTGTGCGTGCGCCCTACATCTGAGACTCTGTTCTGTGATTTCTATGCAAAGGAGATCCAGTCTTACCGGGATCTGCCGAAAGTATATAATCAGTGGTGCTCTGTAGTGCGCTGGGAGAAGACAACGCGTCCTTTCCTTCGTTCCAGAGAGTTCCTGTGGCAGGAAGGCCATACGGCTCATGCGACAGCAGAAGAGGCAGAGGCCCGTACACAGCAGATGCTGAACGTGTATGCGGATTTCTGTGAGGAAGTTCTGGCGATTCCGGTTATCCGCGGCCGCAAGACTGACAAAGAGAAATTTGCCGGAGCAGAGGCTACCTATACAATTGAGTCTCTGATGCATGACGGTAAGGCGCTGCAGTCCGGTACCAGCCACAACTTTGGCGATGGATTTGCAAAAGCATTTGGCATTCAGTATACAGCAAAGGATAATACACTTCAGTACGTACATCAGACCTCATGGGGAATGACGACCCGTATGATTGGAGCTATCATCATGGTGCACGGAGATAACAGCGGTCTGGTACTGCCGCCGCGGATTGCTCCGGTTCAGGTTATGGTAATTCCGATTGCTCAGCATAAGGAAGGCGTGCTGGATAAGGCTTATGCCATCAAGGCTGACCTTCTGCAGGCAGGATTTAAGGTAAAAGTGGACGATTCCGACAAGAGCCCGGGATGGAAGTTCTCCGAACAGGAGATGAAGGGTATCCCGGTGCGTATCGAGATCGGACCGAAGGATATCGAGGCAAATCAGGCAGTGATCGTACGCCGTGATACACGGGAGAAGATCGTGGTTTCCCTGGACAGCCTTTCTGAGAAGCTCACCGAGGTGCTGGATACGATGCAGCACGATATGCTGGAGCGCGCCCGTGCGCACAGAGACGCGCATACATACGACGCTCTGACATATGATGAGTTTGTAAAGACTATCAATGAAAAGCCGGGCTTTGTACGCGCTATGTGGTGCGGCGATCAGGCCTGCGAAGATAAGGTAAAGGAAGATACGACTGCTACGGCCCGTTGTATGCCGTTCAAGCAGGAGAAAATTTCAGATGTCTGCGTCTGCTGCGGAAAACCGGCGAAAGCTATGGTTTACTGGGGCAAGGCGTACTAATAACAGATCGATTAATCACAGATACAGGAACGTTTTTTATGCTGCGCATTCAGATTCCGGAAAAAGCAAACCGAATCATAGCCGCCCTCACGGAAGCCGGTTTTGAGGCTTACGTGGTGGGCGGCTGCGTCCGTGACGCCATTTTGGGCAGGACAGCTGCCGACTGGGACATTACCACCAACGCCAGACCGGAACAGGTGAAGGCACTGTTTCCCCGTACCCTGGATACGGGACTTCAGCATGGAACCGTAACAGTCATGCAGGGAAGAGAAGGTTTTGAGGTGACAACCTACAGGATTGACGGAGAATATCTGGATGGCCGTCATCCTGAAAAAGTGACATTCACCCCCAGTCTTCTGGAAGATCTGAGACGGCGGGACTTTACGGTCAACGCCATGGCATATAATGAGAAGGAAGGGCTGGTGGATGCCTTCGACGGTCTGGGGGATCTGAAGCGCAGACAGATACGCTGCGTGGGAAATGCGGAAGAACGATTTACAGAGGACGCACTTCGCATTTTGCGGGCGGTACGTTTTTCCGCCCAGCTGGATTTTACGATAGAGGATCAGACCCGGGCGGCCCTGTCCAGATTTGCGCCGCGCCTTTCGAAGGTCAGCGCAGAGAGAATTCAGACTGAACTGGTAAAGCTGCTGACATCCCCTCATCCGGAGCGGTTTCGGGTAGTCTGGGAGACGGGAATTTCCGCAGTGATTCTGCCGGAATTCGACGCTTGTATGAATACGCCGCAGAATCATCCGCATCACAGCTGGTCTGTGGGAGAGCATACCCTGCGCGCTTTGTACGCGTCGGAGCCGGATAAGGTCCTGCGGCTGGCAGTTCTCCTTCATGATATCGGAAAGCCGCTGACGAGGACCACAGACGAGGCAGGTATTGATCATTTCTACGGACATGGTCAGAAGGGAGCCGAGCTGGCGGATCAGATCCTGCGCCGTCTGAAGTTTGACAATGATACCCGCAGAAAAGTGGTGAAACTGGTGCTTGTTCATGATGACCGGCAGATTCCGCTGACGCCCCGCGGCGTACGGCAGGCTGTACACCGGATAGGAGCGGAGACATTTCCCGATTACCTGAAGGTGCGCCGGGCGGATATTATGGCTCAGAACCCGGTACTCAGAGAGGAAAAGCTGAAAACGCTGGAAGAGACAGAAAAGCTGTATCAGGGGATTCTCGAAGCAGGGCAGTGTCTGTCCTTAAAGGAGCTGGCCGTGACAGGACGGGATCTCATCAGCGCCGGACAGAGACCCGGTCCGGAACTTGGGAAAGTATTGAACAGACTGCTGGAGCTTGTGCTTGAACATCCGGAATATAATACAAAAGAAATTCTTCTGGAGAGAGTGAAACAGGAACAGAAGAAAAATAGAAAAGAATAAACCTGTAAAAGAATAATGCCCCCCGTTTCTTCATAGATTTGAAAGGAACGGGGGGATTTGTGTGAACGAAAAAGCGCTGCAAATTTTAGAGCAGTATGATATCTGCCTTCAGAGAAGCTTTGGCGGACGGGGAAGCCTGATGCTGGAAACCAGTCAGGGATTGAAAACTTTAAAAGAATTTGCAGGCTCCAGGACAAAGCTCCCTCTGGAACAGGTGCTTTTGAAACGGCTGGAGGATCAGGGAGTCTGCAGAACAGACCGCGTGCTTCCCAACCGGGAGGGAGAACTGATTTCCATAGGCGCCTACGAGACACCGTATGTCCTTAAGAACTGGCCTCAGGGGCGGGAATGCGATCCGCGCAGCGAGGAGGATCTCATGCGCAGCATGCAGACGCTGGGAAGGATTCACCGGGAACTGCGCGGATTCCCGGAGTTTTCCGGGGAAGAAAAAAAGAAAGTGACAGGTCTGGAGCGCTGCCTGGAGCTGGAAAAACACAACCGGGAGCTGCGGCGCGCTCAGAATTTTATGAGGAGCAGGCATCGGAAGGCAGGTTTTGAGCTGCTGTTTCTGAAATATGCCGAGGGAATTCTGGAAGATGGAAAAAAAGCACGGGAACTGGCTGAGAATGCAGCCTGCCGGGGACTTTATGAGCGTGCCTGCCGGGAGGAGCATATCTGCCATGGGGAATATATTCATCACAATATTCTGCTTGGCCGTCAGGAGACGGCAGTGGTGAATTTTCAGCGGTTTGAGCTTAATGTGCAGCTGGGAGATCTGGCGCTGTTTCTGCGAAAGATTCTGGAGAAACAGAACTGGAATGAAGCTCTGGCAGGCCGTATGCTGGCAGCGTATGAGAGGGAAGCGGTTCTGTCCGGACAGGAACGGTTCTTCCTGGCTGCAAGTCTGTATTATCCCGAAAAAGTGTGGAAACTGATCCACCATTATTACAATACGAATAAGGCGTGGATACCGGAAAAAAGTACAGAGAAACTGAGTGTGTTTCTGGAGCAGAACGACCGGAGAAAGGAGCTGATCCGGGGCCTGTTTTCGGTGAGCTTCTGATTGACTTTTGACTATAAACATTTTACAATTAATAGTGACCGGGTCCGCCGCCGGAGGCGCGGATCAGAGAAGAACGGATGGAGAAAACCGCGGCAGCCCCGGATCATTTTAGGGTGAGGTGCAGAACTATGTACATGGATGATTACAAACGTTGGCTGGAAGCGGATCTGGAGGATCCTGCCCTGAAGGAAGAGCTGGAAGCGGTTCAGGGCAAAGAAGAAGAGATTAAGGATCGGTTCGCAGTGGCCTTAAAATTCGGAACCGCGGGACTGCGCGGCGTACTGGGCGCAGGAACGAACCGGATGAATATTTATGTGGTACGGCAGGCTACGCAGGGACTGGCAAACTGGGTGAAGACTCAGGGTGGAAACCAGCTGGTGGCTATCAGCTATGACAGCCGTATCAACAGCGATGTATTTGCAAAGACGGCAGCCTGTGTGCTGGCAGCAAATGGAATAAAAGTACGTATTTACGACGCGCTGATGCCTGTTCCGGCACTGAGTTTTGCCACACGCTACTATCAGGCGAATGCAGGTATCATGGTGACAGCGTCCCATAACCCTGCGAAATATAACGGATATAAGGCGTACGGCCCGGACGGCTGTCAGATGACAGATGAAGCGGCGGATATCGTATATGCTGAGATTCAGAAGACAGACATTCTGACCGGCGCAAAGATGATGAGTTTTGAGGAAGGTCAGGCAGCAGGTCTGATCGAATACGTGGGAGAAGACTGCAAGGAAGCGCTCTATGCGGCTATTGAAGCACGCAGCGTGCGTCCGGACATCTGCAGAACAGCCGGCCTGAAGCTGGTATACTCTCCGCTGAACGGCTCCGGTCTGGTTCCTGTTACACGGGTATTAAAGGATATCGGTATTACCGATATTACCATTGTTCCGGAGCAGCAGTATCCGGATGGTAACTTCCCCACCTGCCCGTATCCGAATCCGGAGATTTTTGAGGCGCTGAAGCTTGGTCTGGAACTGGCGGAAAAGTGCGGCGCAGATCTGATGCTGGCTACCGACCCGGATGCGGACCGTGTGGGAATCGCCATGAAGTGTCCGGACGGAAGCTATGAGCTGGTATCCGGAAATGAGATGGGCGTGCTTCTTCTGGACTATATCTGTGCCGGACGGATTGAGAACGGCACCATGCCAAAGAATCCTGTGGCAGTGAAGTCTATCGTATCCACTCCGCTGGCAGACGCAGTGGCAGAAAATTATGGCGTGGAACTTCGCGGAGTTCTGACAGGATTCAAGTGGATTGGAGATCAGATTGCGCAGCTGGAGGCAGCAGGCGAGGTAGATCGGTTCATCTTCGGTTTTGAAGAGAGTTACGGATATCTGGCAGGTCCCTATGTACGTGATAAGGATGCGATTATCGGCTCCATGCTTATCTGTGAGATGGCTGCTTATTACAGAAGTATCGGATCTTCCATTAAGCAGAGACTTGAAGAGATCTATGAGAAATATGGCCGTTATCTGAATAAGGTGGACAGCTTTGAATTCCCGGGACTGTCCGGTATGGACAAGATGGCCGGAATCATGGAGAGTCTCCGCAAAGAGCCTCCGAAGGAGATTGGCGGTCTGGCTGTAGTGAAGGCTACAGATTATAAGAATACACAGGAGACCGGTCTTCCGGCAGCCAATGTGCTGACATATAAACTGGAAGGCGGAGCAGAAGTGATTGTACGTCCTTCCGGAACCGAGCCCAAGATCAAGACGTATTTTACAACGCTTGGAAAGACGCTGGAAGAGGCGCAGGCTCAGAAGGATAAGCTGGCGGAAGCGCTGAAGCCTATTCTTGCATAAGACACAGAGACTGACAGCAAATTAACAGAACAGACAGAAGGCAGCGCCGGTGTATCAGGCAGGAGATCATTTTCCTGCCGGTGCACCGGCGCTGTCAGATAAAAAGGTGGATGAAAATGGACGGAATGATGAAGCTGAACGGGAACGCAGAAGAAGAAAAACGCTATACTTATGAAGAACTTCTGGAAATTATAGCCAGACTTCGCGGAGAGGATGGCTGTCCCTGGGACAGAGCGCAGACACATGAAAGCCTGATCAAATGTCTGCGTGAGGAATGTGAAGAGGTGGTTCAGGCTATAGAGAACCGGGATGATGAAAATCTCTGTGAAGAGCTTGGCGACGTAATGCTGCAGGTACTCATGCACAGCAGGATTGCGGAAGAGGAGAAACGGTTCACCATAGAGGATGTGACAGACATGCTCGCGCATAAGCTGGTACGCCGTCATCCCCATGTGTTTGGAGACAGGAAAGCGCTGACTCCGGAAGAAGGTCTTGCCAGCTGGGAAGAGATAAAAAGGCAGGAAAAGGAAGCGCGCCGCAGGAAAAATAAATAGGGGAAACTCCTTGACAAACGTACGTCAAACGGGTATAAATAGGAAATGAAGATATGGAGAACGCACACACAGACATATCATCGAATCCAAAAAGAAGTATTTTGATAGGAGGAATTATCCGAATGAACAGAATGGAACTGGTATCTGCCATTGCAGAGAAGAGTGAATTATCCAAGAAAGATGCAGAGAAGGCTCTGAAGGCTTTCACTGATGTAGTTGCAGAAGAACTGAAGAAAGGTGAGCAGATTCAGCTGGTAGGCTTTGGTACTTTCAAAGTATCTGAGAGAGCTGCAAGAGAAGGAAGAAATCCGCAGACTGGTGAGACCATGCAGATCAAAGCTTCCAAGACTCCGAAGTTCACAGCCGGAAAGGCACTGAAGGACGCTCTGAACTAATCGTAATATGCGCCTTGATAAATATTTGAAGATTTCCCGTCTCATCAAACGGAGAACTGTGGCGAACGAGGCCTGCGACGCGGGCCGTGTGCTGGTAAATGGCAAGACTGCCAAGGCTTCCGTGAATGTAAAGGCCGGGGATGTGATAGAGATACAGTTTGGCAGCAAGGCCGTAAAGGTCGAAGTACTGGATGTACAGGAAACAGTCCGTAAGGAAGAAGCAAAAGAACTGTACCGTTATCTTTAGAATAAAAGAATAAAATGAGAGACCTCTTAATATATTTAAAACAGATTAAATATGTTAGGAGGTTTTTTTGTGGAGGAAAAGCAGTATGCGAAAGCTCATAAGCTTTTGCTGAATAACAGAAGGACAGGTACTGTAAGCGGCGTGACAGACGTCATTTCTTTTGATATCGCAGAGATTCTGCTGGAGACGGAGCAGGGAATGCTGACTATAAAAGGTGCGGATCTCCATGTGAACCGCCTGACACTGGAAAAGGGAGAGGTGGATATCGAAGGAAGAATTGACAGCATGGCGTATTCGGAAGTGACGGATTTTCATAAGGCGGGCGCATCTTTTCTGGGCCGCCTGTTTAAATAGATATGAGCGGGCAGATTCTGCTGGAACTGCAGTTTTTTGCGAGAGCCTTTCTGTGGGGAATCTTTCTGACGCTTCTCTATGACCTGCTTCGTATTTTCCGCAGGCTGGTTACTCATGGGACGTTCGCTCTGGCAGCGGAGGATCTTTTGTACTGGATTACCTGCGGTATTCTGATTTTCCGTATGCTTTATGAAGAAAACAGCGGGGCCATTCGGGGATTTGCCATAGCGGCCGTCATCCTGGGCATGTTATTGTGTTTGCAATTAGAAAAGTTTTTGAAAAAAGTGAGAAAGAAATTGCATAATTCAGTTAAGGGGAGTATAATAACCTCAAAGTCTACCCAGGAGGGAGGAAGGAAGCCATGACCACAAAAACCAGGCGTGTTATGAAACGGAAAAAGCGCATGGAATTCAGACTGGTTCTGGCGGCGGTATTCTGTCTGCTGCTTGTGGCTTCTTTCGGGAAGCTGAGACTTCAGCAGAAAAACGAGGTTTACCGCCAGCAGGAAGAAGAGCTTCTGGCAGAGATCTCTTCAGAAGAAGAGCGAACAGAAGAGATTGAGGAGCTTAAAAAATATATCCAGACCAAGAAATATGTGGAAGAAGTCGCCAAAGAGCGGCTGGGTCTTGTCTATGAGGATGAGATTCTTTTTAAGGCACAGGAATAGAGAGTTTTATAAAAGCAGGGAATACACGGACGGGCAGTCTTCATCAGAATTCTGAAGAGGACGGTCCGTTTTTTATGTTTTTTGTTCAGCTTCTTAAAAAAGATTCTATGTCCTAAAATGTCAAAAAGATCCAGAATCCGCTTTCGGAATTTGACAAATTATTTCTTTTCTGTCCTCTATAATACCCAATCACACAGACACACACGGAAGATTAGGAGGATTGGGAAAATGAGAAGAGAAGAAGAAAGACAGAAAAACGGAAGCTGGAGCTGGCTTTATGGCATCACTGCAGGAGTCTGCGTGGCAGCTATGCAGATTGGCGTGGGAATGATGCAGCTGGAGCGGGATTACGCGGTAATGCTGGGCGGCGCCCAGGGGATTCTGGTGTGTTCACTGACAGTCATCTGCGGAAGTATTATGGAATGGCTGCTGCGGCCTCTGCCGTTTCCGGAACAGGAGCCGGGAAGCGCCCTGGGACCTGTACGCGCACGGGTAAAGGAATATGAGTCAGCCTTCCGCAATCTGGCTCAGAGTTTTTGCGGCATTTCATCACCGGACGCGGAAAAGGAAGAAGGCGGCGCTGCGGCGCTGACTGCGTCGGCGAAGACGGAACTCCTGTGGAATACCCGGCTGGAGGAGAACAGAGAGGCGATGGCAGTGCAGCTGACAGAGATGGCGCAGATAATGACAGATACTGTGGAGCATGCATGGGATACGAAAAGTGATGAGGAGCTGGAGGAACATCTGAGAAAAAAGCTGAAAGCAATGGGATTGTCGGTTCATTCTGTGCTGGTGTACTGTGAGGAACACCGGCGTCAGGAGGTGTATCTGACGGTAAGCACTAAAAGGCGCAGGTGTGTGGCAGTCAGGGATATTGCGGAAGCGTTGACGAAGCTGATGAAAAAGGCCATGATGCCGGCAAGAGACAGCCGCGCCTTTGTGGGCAGTGAGAAAGCTACCGTACTGTTTGTGGAGCGCACAAATTTTCAGGTGCTTTATGGTGTAGAGAAGGCTGTCAAGGAAGAAGAACAGATTTCCGGAGATAATTTTTCCCTGCAGCATTGTCGGGAGGGCCAGTTTATCGGCGCCCTCTCAGACGGTATGGGCTCAGGAATCGAGGCATACCGGGAAAGCGAGATGGTGATTGACCTGCTGGAGCAGTTTCTGGAGGCCGGTTTTTCCAAAGAGACGGCGGTGCGTATGATCAATTCTGCGCTGATCGTGCGCTCAGACGCCCAGGTGTTTTCCACAATCGATATTGCTTCTCTGGATCTGTATACGGGAGTGTGTGAATTCCTGAAAGTAGGGGCTTCCACTACCTTTATCCGGAGAGACGGGTGGGTGGAGACCATTTCGTCCACCAGCCTGCCTGCCGGAGTGTTTCACAGACTGGATCCGGACTGCGCAAGCCGGAAACTTTATGCAGGAGACATGGTGGTGATGGTTACGGACGGGGTAATGGATGCGCTTCCTGCGTCTCATCAGGAAAGTATGATGAAAGATATCATTCTGGAGCATGACACCGGAAATCCGGCGGATCTGGCAGCCTATATTCTTGGCCGGATTCGCCAGTACGGGAAGAAGGAACCATCCGATGATATGACCGTACTGGTTATGGGGCTCGTAAAGTATTGACTTCCGGAAAGAAAAGCCTGTATACTGATTCCAGATATCGGGCGGTCTGGCAGGGACAGAAGCAGGACAGGCCGCTGCGGGAAGGGAGTGGACTAGATGCTGG
Source organism: uncultured Merdimonas sp. (assembly GCA_944378225.1). Classification (GTDB taxonomy): domain Bacteria; phylum Bacillota; class Clostridia; order Lachnospirales; family Lachnospiraceae; genus Laedolimicola. The sequence goes on along the minus strand of CALWGE010000002.1, from coordinate 78,716 downwards.
AGCAGGTACGGGCTTTTGCGGACAAATATGGAATGATCGGGCAGGGAGAAACTGTGATTGCCGGCGTGTCAGGCGGTCCCGATTCCGTATGTCTGCTGTTTCTGCTGAAGGAGCTGTGCCTGGAGAAAGGAGCCCGTCTGTACGCAGTTCATGTACACCATGGCCTTCGCGGGGCGGAAGCTGACGGGGATGAATGTTTCGTGCGGGAGCTTTGCGGGCGGGAACAGGTTCCTCTGCGTGTCTTTTCCTTCGATGTACGGGAACGGGCGGCACGGGAAAAAATGTCGCTGGAAGAGGCGGGAAGGCTCTGCCGGTACGAGGTGTTCCGGGAAGAGGCAGAAAGACTGGGAGGAGCCCGTATTGCCGTGGCGCATCATATGGACGATCAGGCTGAAACTGTGCTTTTTCATCTTTTCCGCGGAACAGGAATTCGGGGGCTGTGCGGGATGGATCCGGTACGCGGAGACATTATCCGTCCGCTGCTGTGTGTCCGGCGCAGTGAGATTCTGGAATGGCTGCAGCAGAAAAAGCTTTCCTGGCGCACAGACAGTACAAATGCAAGCACAGAATATATGAGAAACCGGATTCGGGGTGAACTGCTTCCTTACGTGCGGCAGTATATGAATCCGCAGGCAGACCGCCATGTGGCGGAGGCAGCCCGGGAGCTTTCGGAAGTGGAAGAATTTCTGGAGAGGAAGACAGAGGAGGCCTTCCGTCTTTGTGTGCGCATGGAAGAACAGGCGTGTTTTCTGTTTGAAAATGGATTTCGCAGCCTGGATCCGGTCATACGGAAACGTCTTCTGCGCAGGTGTATGGAGGAAACCGGAGGACTGCGGGATGTGGAGAGGGTACACATTCGTATGCTGGAAGAGCTGATGGATAAGCAGACGGGAAGCCAGGCGGATCTGCCGGGTGGAAGGTCAGCCCGCAGGGAATACCAGGGCATTTCTCTGGGAAAACGGACAGACAGTCCTGCCGGTGCTGTTCTGATTCCGCATATTCCCGGTCAGACGGCAGATGGCGGGCATGTATGGCATTTTTCGCTTGAAATGGCGCAAAAAGATCAAATTATTCCGCAAAAAACATATACGAAATGGTTTGACTATGATAAAATAGAAAAATATCTGGAAATCCGCGGGAGAGAGCCCGGCGATTATCTGGAGATTAACCGGGAACACGGCAGGAAAAAACTGAAGTCTTACCTGATAGACAACAAAATTCCGGCCGGAGAACGGGAACGGCTGCGCCTGCTGGCGGACGGTTCCCATATTGTCTGGATTCCGGGTTATCGAATCAGTGAAAGATATAAGGTTACAGAGAATACGGAGAGAATCCTGAGAGTACAAATAGACGGAGGAGAATGAGATGGCTGAAAAAATCAAAGTGATGATTCCAGAAGATGAAGTTGATGCCAGAATCAGAGAGATAGGAGCACAGATCAGCGAAAAGTTTGCAGGAGAATCTGTTCATCTGATCTGTATTCTGAAGGGCAGCGTATTTTTTGTATGCGAGCTGGCCAAGAGAATCACAGTTCCTGTGACAATAGATTTTATGCAGGTATCAAGCTACGGCGCAGAGACCAAGTCCAGCGGCGTGGTGCGCCTGAGCAAGGATCTGGATGAACCCCTGCAGGGCAAGAACGTAGTGATTGTGGAGGATATTATAGATTCAGGAAGAACGCTGAGCCATCTGGTAAAGCTGTTGTCTCAGAGAAATCCCAAGTCCATGATGATATGCACACTGCTGGATAAGCCTTCCCGCAGAGTTGTGGATGTAGATGTAGAGATAACCGGTTTCCAGATTCCCGATGAGTTTGTGGTAGGTTATGGTCTGGACTATGATCAGAGATACCGCAATCTTCCCTATATCGGCGTGATAGAATTTGTGGATTAACGAGAAAAGATGGCAGAACGGATTTCCGGCTTTCGGACTGCTCCCGGAAGAGGGAAAGAAGAAAGAGGGGAAAAATCCGTAAGGAGGAAAAGATTTGAACAGCAGACAGTTTCGGGTATCGGGCCTGTCCATGGTGATTATGATGATCGTAATTCTGCTTTTTGTGCAGTGGATCGCCAACATGGACATGGAAAACGTATATACCTATGATCAGTTTGAGACGGCCGTGGAAAGCGGACAGGTGGTGAGCGCAGACATTCATCAGTCGAAATCTGTGCCTACAGGAACTATAATCCTGACCATGAAGGACGGCTCCGAGCACCAGGTCAATGTGCCGGATACTGTGGAAGCCAGGGAGCTTCTTCAAAGTGATCCGGATGTGACAATAAGATTTGCGCAGGTGAAAGAGGAAAACCTGTTTGGCTCTGTAGGTATTTCGCTTCTGGTATCCGTCGTTACCGTTGCTCTGGTGATGATGCTTCTGAACCGTCAGAGCGGAGGCGGGGGCGGAAAGATGATGGATTTCGGCAGAAGCCGTGCCAAAATGACGACCCAGGAGCAGATTCATACCACTTTTAAGGATGTGGCAGGGCTTCAGGAAGAAAAGGAAGATCTTAAAGAGATTGTGGATTTCCTGAAGCTTCCTCAGAAATATATCCGTGTGGGAGCGCGTATTCCCAAGGGCGTGCTTCTGGAGGGACCTCCCGGAACAGGTAAGACACTGCTTGCCAAGGCAGTGGCCGGAGAAGCAGGAGTTCCTTTCTTCAGTATCTCCGGTTCAGACTTTGTGGAAATGTTTGTCGGCGTGGGAGCCTCCCGCGTCCGCGATCTGTTTGCGGATGCCAAGCGCAATCATCCCTGCATTGTATTTATTGATGAAATTGACGCAGTGGCGAGACGCCGCGGAAGCGGCATGGGCGGCGGTCATGATGAGAGAGAGCAGACACTGAATCAGCTTCTGGTAGAGATGGACGGTTTTGGTGTTAATGAGGGTATCATCGTGATGGCGGCTACAAACCGGGTGGATATTCTGGATCCCGCTATCCTGCGTCCGGGACGTTTTGACCGGAAGATCATGGTGGGACGTCCGGATGTGCGCGGAAGAGAAGAGATTCTTGCAGTACATGCCAAGAATAAGCCGCTGGCTGAGGATGTGGATTTAAAGCAGATTGCGCAGACGACTGCCGGCATGACGGGTGCGGATCTGGAAAATCTCCTGAATGAGTCTGCTATTTTTGCGGCCAAGGAAAATCGTCCTTATATTATGCAGGAAGATATCCGCAAGTCATTTGTCAAGGTGGGAATAGGAGCGGAAAAGAAGAGCCGCGTCGTATCGGAAAAGGAAAAGAAAATCACGGCTTATCATGAGGCGGGGCATGCAATTCTTTTCCACGTGCTGCCGGATGTGGGACCTGTCTATACCGTATCCATTATTCCGACCGGCGTGGGAGCAGCAGGCTATACCATGCCTCTTCCGGAAAAGGATGAGATGTTCAATACAAAGGGACGTATGCTTCAGGACATTCAGGTGTCTCTGGGCGGCCGGATTGCGGAAGAGCTTGTCTTTGACGATATTACCACAGGCGCTTCCCAGGATATCAAGCAGGCGACCCGCGTGGCCAGAGCTATGGTAACGAAATATGGTATGTCAGAAGAGCTGGGTCTCATAAGCTATGATTCTGACGAAGAAGTTTTCCTTGGACGGGATTTTGGACATACGAAGACTTACGGTGAAAATGTAGCCGGAAAGATTGACGCAGAGATTAAGCGGATCGTGGATGAGTGTTATGAAAAAGCACGGGAAATCATCCTGCAGAACAGAAAAGTTCTGGACGCAGCTGCACAGTTGCTCCTGGAAAAGGAAAAGATCAGCCGGGAAGAGTTTGAGGCTCTGTTCGAACAGACCGGAGATGAAGGAGAACAGGCGTAGGGCGTTTTACTGACGGGAAACCCCGGAGAAGAGGAAGTGCATTTTGTGCAATCCGTCATTATGACGAAAAGACATTGTAAATAATGCATAAAAACAAAAAACGATTTTTGTGAAGTTTGTGCACACTTATTCCGGAATCCTGTTATAATAATACTCGTAAAACCCCCAATACATTATATAGTTTTTGCTACACCCCATAAGTAAAAGAAATACCTTCTCCTGAAACAGACAGCGTAAGCTGTCTGTTTCACTTTACAGAGAAAAAACTATTGTAATCATGAATAAGCTATTATAGAATAAAACATGCGGAAGAAGCAACAGAAAGAGGGAGAGCATGGGAAAGATTAACCGGGAAGCGCTTTATACAGACGAATCCAGTGTCTATCGGATTCCGTTTGAGGCGAATACAGGGGACAGAGTGACGCTGCGGTTCCGTACGGCAAAAGATAATGTAGATAAGGTTTTTGTTATCAGCGGGGACCAGCGGTGGGCCATGAAAAAGGTCTGTTCCAGAGGACGCTTTGATTATTATGAGACGTATGTGGATGTGGAAACAGAGACAATCCACTATTTTTTTGAAGTTCGTTCCGGAGAAGAACGATTATTCTATAATAAAAAGAAAGTAACGGATGATCTGCAGAGTGATTATTCCTTTGGTATTGTGCCGGGATTTTCCACACCGGACTGGGCCAAAGGCGCAGTGATGTATCAGATTTACGTGGATCGCTTCTGTAACGGAGATCCGTCCAATGACGTGCTGACAGGAGAGTACAGCTATATTGACGAGCAGGTAGAGCATATTGATGACTGGAACCAGTATCCGAAGGCCATGGATGTACGCTGCTTTTACGGCGGCGATCTGCAGGGAATTCTTGACAAGCTGGATTATCTGCAGGATCTGGGAATTGAAGTCATTTATATGAATCCTATTTTTGTATCGCCGTCCAATCACAAGTATGACTGTCAGGATTATGATTATATTGACCCGCATTTTACCGTTATAAAAAATGACGGAGGCGAACTGCTGCCTCCCGGAGAGCTGAATAACCAGAAAGCTACGAAATACATCCGCCGGGTGGTAAGCAAGGAAAATCTGGAGGCCAGCAATCAGTTCTTTATTCACTTTGTGGAGGAGGTACATAAGAGAGGCATGCGCGTTCTTCTGGACGGCGTGTTCAATCATTGCGGCTCCTTTAATAAATGGCTGGACAGAGAACGTCTGTATGAAGGGGACGGCGACTATGAAAAAGGCGCTTATGTATCAGATAAGAGTCCCTACAGAGATTTCTTTAAATTCAATAACATTCATGAGTGGCCTTATAATGAATATTACGACGGCTGGTGGGGACACAAGACCCTTCCAAAGCTTTATTACGAAAACTCCAGAGAACTCTACGACTATATTATGGGAATCGGCCGCAAGTGGGTATCACCGCCTTATAATGTAGACGGCTGGCGGCTGGATGTGGCTGCGGATCTGGGATTTTCCGAAGAATTCAACCATAAATTCTGGAAGGATTTCCGCAGAAATGTAAAGGAAGCCAATCCGGAGGCAGTTATTTTCGCAGAGCATTACGGCAATGCTGCCGCATGGCTGCGCGGCGATGAATGGGACTCTGTAATGAATTACGATACCTTCATGGAACCCGTTACCTGGTATCTGACCGGTATGGAGAAGCACAGCGACGCCTATAATCCGGCGCTTCTGAACAATATGGAAGTTTTTCTTGAAACACTGGAGAACAAAGCGCCGGCTTTTTATGGCCAGTCGTTTCTGGTAGCTATGAATCAGCTTTCCAATCACGACCATTCCCGTTTTCTGACACGGACAAATCACAAGGTAGGACGCGTGGGAGAACTGGGAAGCGAGGCTGCGGAAGAGGGCGTATCAAAAGCCGTATTCCGGGAAGCGATAGCCATTATGCTGACCTGGCAGGGAGCTCCGACCATTTATTATGGGGACGAGGCAGGAGTCTGCGGCTTTACAGATCCGGACAGCCGGAGAACTTATCCCTGGGGACATGAGGATAAGGAGCTGATTCGTTATCATAAGGAGCTGATCCGCATCCGCCGGGAAAATCCCGCCTGCCGCTGGGGCTGCGCGCAGGGATTGTATACGGAGGGCGGTTATCTTTCCTATGGAAGATTTCTGGACGGCAATTATGTGGTAACCGTAGTCAATAATACAGAAGAAGGAAAGAAAATGGAGATTCCGGTCTGGATTATAGAGGTGCCGGACAAGGTGCTGATGCGCCGGCATATTCTTTCCACAGAAGACGGATTTACGCTGGAGGAAGCCAATTATCTCGTCAGCGAAGGCAAGATCGAGATCTATATGCTGCCGCACTCGGCAGCCGTACTCAGCTACACAGAGGAAAAGATGTCCGAGACACCTGCGAAGTCTGAGAATATGTTTTCCAAATTCCGCGGGCGGAAACGTGACAGACGGAAAGCCGAAGGTCCCAAGGGTCCGTACCGGCAGCCGTACAGAAGAAATTATTCCTGATATATCGAAAACCTTATTCTTTCCTTATAGTTTCCTTAATTCACCGGCAGCGGCTGGACAGGAGCCGGGTTTGGTGCTATGATAGCCACATCGCAGAACTGACTGCGAAGTTTTGAGGAAATGAAGTGATGATATATTATGATAAAGGCGATTCTGAGAGCTGTATTGAAACCTCTTTCTTTTATTCCGGCGCTGGTGATGATGTATCTGATTTATGGTTTTTCTGCTCAGGACGGAACGGCGTCGGCAAATCTGAGCTATCAGGTCAGTGAAATTATTGTGGAGACTGCCAATGAAGCCTTTGAACTGGAATGGACTCCGGAGCAGGTAGAGTATTATATTGGAAGAATCCACCATCCGGTTCGGAAGCTGGCTCACATGACAGAATATTTTCTTCTGGCAGTGTCTGTGTCATTCCCGTTATATGTATACAGAGTGCGCGGCATCTGGCTTCTTTTGCTGGCAGGCTCGATCTGTGTAGGCTTTGCCTGTCTGGATGAGTATCATCAATCTTTCGTGGCGGGGCGGGGACCTTCAAAGCGGGATGTGATGATAGACAGCATTGGAATTGCAGTGGGTGTAATTCTGGTGCAGATAATATGCTTTATTGGCAGGATGACGATATTCCGTCCCCTGGCCAGAAAGAAAAAGCGTGTATGAGGGCGTGCGGACAGTAAGAAAGAGTATGCAGGAGTACAGAAGAGGAGCAGCGGAAAATGTCGGGAATCAGAGAAGTGTATGAAATGGTATTAAAAGGAAGAACGAAAGCTGTGGAACTGGCTGTACAGGAAGCTCTTGCTGAGGGCTGCGCAGCGGAGGAGATCCTGAACGACGGAATGATTAAGGCGATGGATGAAGTAGGCGTACAGTTCCGGGCGGGAGAGATTTTTGTTCCGGAAATGCTTATGTCTGCCCGTGCCATGAAGAAGGGGGTAGAGGTACTGAAGCCCCGTCTGCTGACAGGTACGCCCGGGTCGGCAGGAAAGGCTGTGATTGGAACAGTATCAGGAGATCTGCATGATATCGGAAAAAATCTGGTGGCCATGATGCTGGAATCTGCCGGCTTTGAAGTGATTGATCTGGGAGTAGACGTATCCAGAGAAAAATTCGCAAAAACGATACAGAAGAATCCGGATGTAAATCTTGTCTGCTGTTCAGCTCTTCTTACAAGTACACTGCAGGCGCTGAGGGATACGGTGTCTTATCTGAACAAGGCTGCATTCCGCAAAAATATCAAAATTATGGTGGGAGGCGCTCCGGTTACACAGGCTCTGGCAGAGGAGATAGGAGCAGACGCCTATACAGAAGATGCCGCTGAGTGCGCTCAGAGAGCCCGTGAGCTTGTGAAAAGTTAGAAAAACAACTGCGTTTCATAAGGAAGTAAAAAAAATTAAAAAAAATGAAAATTCTTCTGGACAAACGACAGATTCTGTGATAATATATCTATTGCTGACAACAAGTTTAGCAAAACGGCGTGTGGCTCAGCTTGGTAGAGCGCTACGTTCGGGACGTAGAGGTCGCAGGTTCAAATCCTGTCACGCCGACGAAGAAAAAAGAAGCCTGAGAAGGCTTCTTTTTTGTTTTATAAAATTAATTTATAATGTTTAAACAGAGTGCGGTTGCAGAACACAATGAGTGCCGGAAAATTATCTGTGGAATATCCGACTGATTTTCAGGAAGAAATCCGGATTATGCAGAAGGACGTCATTCGTCTCGTTGGAAAAAATCAGAAGCAGACCTTTTGCGATAGTCAGCAGAAAGGACAGGAGCACAATGACGTAAAGGATGCGGGCAGAGCGTGTTCCGTCAAAATGAATCAGATCCAGAATCATCAGAAACGAACAGAGGCTTAAGGCAAGACTCAGATCGCATACATAGCGGATATGGATGCCGCCCAGCATAAAATCAAGATAGCCAAGGACAAGGATTCCCAGGAGAAGGCAGGCAGGAATAAGCTTTTTCCGGGAATCTTTTTTGTCGCGGAAACGTGTGGCAAGAAGAGGAACCAGCAGAAAGATTCCCAGGTTCAGCGGCATCTGGAAAAGTCCGGCGCTGTATTCCTGATAAAGGTAGTTCCCGAAATCGATGCATTTCTCCGTGGTAAAACGCAGAAACGGGAAAAATTCTGTATATACAAAGGATTCCGCAAAATAATGGTAGATCATTGAGCAGAAATGATGCAGACTTATCTGCAGACTGTTATAGCGGATATCACTTTCTGTAAGCTGATAGGCAGTACCGAATTCGAAGACAGAGTCGAAGCGGATGTAATTGTAATACATAATGGCGGCTGCTCCGAGAAGAACCGGGATAAGGAAAGGCAGAGCGCTTTCCGCAAAACGCTGACGCAGACTCAGCTTCCGATCTGTAAGGATACGGAGAAACAGGGGGGCAGAAAAAGCCACAGCCAGAAGAACCATATTTGGCCGGGACAGAACGAGCATAACCAGAGAGATGCCGCAGAGTGCGAAAAGCAGAATCCTTTTCCGGATACAGGATGCAGGTCCGGCGACGGGTCTGCAGGCCATAAAAGCACAGGAAGCCAGTGCGGCAAAGGCGGCCAGCCAGCCGGCGGCCGCAATGAGCGGCAGGTAATAGAAGCTTGAGGAAGAAGCCTGCATCAGATACAGGAAGCTTCCGCAGACTACAGCCAGTTCTCCCGTGAGAAGAAGCAGCAGGTTCGCTCTGGGTGTGAAAAGACGGATGAGGGCGTGAATAGCCGCAAAGATCATGATAACGGCAAAAACAGACAGCAGAAAACCGGCAAAAGCCGTGGTGGGCAGCATGCCTGTCAGCCAGTAGACGGGATAATATACCATAAAAAGCGGAGCCAGGCCAAAATAGGAATAATATTTCCCGTTATACCAGGCTCTGTCCCAGTGGTAATCCACGCCCTTTTTATCGCGTTCTCCTGTATCGTAAGGATTGTCCAGAGCAGCAAGCTCCGGATTCACATCCAGATCAAGGGCAGTCTGACCTTTTTCAAAGGCGTCCAGCTGCTGCATATAGGCATCCACCACCATTTCCGGAGAACGGATTTCTTCCAGAGAAGGATAAGGGCGCAGGAGTGCATGGTCGGAGTTCTGGGCATAAAAAACAGCGCCGCAGATTACTATGCAGAGCAGCATCATACACAGACTCATTATCCGGCAGCTGAGACGATCGTGCTGATATTCCCTGCGGTAAATATGAAAACGCAGGGTAAGAAAGATGGCAGAAAGAATGCAGGCCATCAGAAAAACACGAAGTCCGTTTATTGATAAAGATTCTTTTTCGTTCAGTGTGACGGAAAGAAGGAAGACAGGTTCCGTCAGTTCATCCGTAAAGGAGATACGAAGACGGGAAAGACTGCCCCGGCTTTCAAGGCGGACAGTGACCGTATTTTCCGTGCCGCCGGGATTTACCTGAAAGCTTCCTGCTCCTACAGTCTTATAGGCGCTGGCTTCGTCACAGATACCGATATTGCCTGACAGAACCTTTGAGGGGCCGGATGTGCGGATGGTGACACTGCGTGCAGGTACAGACAGGGAGTCAAAAGAAATGCTGGAATTGTCCGGAAGAAGAGGAAGAGCCTCTCCGTTCCATCCGTCCATGGAAGACAGAGGAAGGACAGTCTCAGGATACTGTTCCGCGTCCTGCGTAAAGAAGGAAATATGAAACAGGCCGATTTCCAGGACTACAGCCAGTGCTGCTGCCGCGAGAATCAGAACAGCTGCCTGAACTGCGCGGGGAATTCTGCGGAACTTCTGTATCATTCTTTTCATAATTGTATGCCTCCCTGTCTAAGATACTGCCGTTACAGCCAGACGGCAGTTTCGGCAATTCTGATCATAGCAGAGGCGGCAGGAGGTGTCAATCTTCCGGGGTGCTGAACCTGGGGAAAAACAGGTAAGTTCTGCCGTAAGAATTGACAAACGTTTCAAAAAATTTTAAGATTAAATCAGAAAAGAATTCCCGCGTAACAGAGTACAGACGTGCTCTGTCAGCATATGGGGAAATGATTTAAATAGGAGGTGTGTATATGGAGAACTTCGTGATTGCGATAACAAGAACCAGCGGAAGCGGAGCTACTTCCATAGGAAGAATTCTGGCAAAGAATCTTGGAGTAGAACTTTATGACCGGAATCTTCTGAGACTGGCGTCTGATGACAGCGGAATCAGCCAGGAGCTGTTCGCCAGAGCGGATGAGGATCAGAAGCAGAGTCTTCTGTTCCGTGTATCTCAGAAGGTATATAAGGGAGGAGTTATCCCGCCGGAGAGAGAGGATTTCACATCCAATAATAACCTGTTTAATTACCAGGCCAAAGTACTTCAGGAGCTGGCAGAAGTGTCCTCCTACGTGGTAATAGGCCGGGCGGCAGATTACGTGCTCCGTGATAAGCCCAATCTGGTCCGCGTCTTTATCTACGCATCCAGAGAAAAATGCATTGAGAAAGAGATGAACCGCCAGAAGGTAGACTGGAAAAAGGCAGACAGGTTTATTACCAAGACAGACAAGTACCGTCGTGATTACTACCGCTACTTCACAGGACAGGAGTGGGAGAATATGCGCAACTATGATCTGTGCATCAATACCACAGAACTGAGTTTTGAGCAGGCAGCAAAGGCCATCGAAGATTTCGCTGCAAATATGCTTGGCTGGAACAGATAACCACTGTCAAAAACAAATGAAATTATGCAAAAGAAGGGGGAGTCCGGAAGGACGCCCCTTTCGCATCTTCAGGAAGTATGGTATAATGTGCGCGTCAGCAATGAGCAGTGCGCCCTCAGTCAGACAGCCTGCCGCATGCTTGCATAGGCGGCAGGCTGTCTGACTGAGGGCATAGGGCGAAAGCCCGAGAGCGAGATGGAGCGAAGCGGAATCGAGCGTGCGCTGCGGGGTAAGGAACGAAGCCCGTGAGCGAGATTTGGCGAAGCGGAATCGAGCGTGCGCTGCGGGGTAAGGAATGGGATACAAAAGAGAAAGGAACTGCATCAATGTCGGTAAAGCGGGAATTTACGTTTGCTTCCGGGGACGGACGAACAAAGATTCATGCGGTAGAGTGGAGACCGGAGAAGGGAGAAGTCTGCGGTGTGCTGCAGATTTTCCACGGGATGGTGGAATTTATAGAACGCTATGAAGAGACGGCGGAATATCTGACAGAGAAGGGATTTGTGGTGGTCGGAAACGATCATCTGGGGCATGGAACTTCCGTCGTTTCAAAAGAGGAATATGGCTTTTTCTGTGAAGAAAACGGAAATGCCGTGGTGTTGGGAGACCTGAGAAAACTTCATAAAAAGACCAGAAATAAGTGGCCGGGAGTTCCCTATTTTATTCTGGGTCACAGTATGGGCTCATTTCTGCTGCGTCAGTATCTGAGTATGTATGGAGATGAACTGGACGGCGCTGTGATTATGGGAACAGGAACGCAGCCGGCCCCTGTGCTGAAGGCCGGGCAGAAACTCTGCACGCTGTTTGCAAAGCTGAGGGGATGGCATTACAGAAGCCGTCTGATTGACAGCATGGCTTTCGGGGGCTATAATAAGCGTTTCCGGCCGGGCAGAACGGATAAGGACTGGCTTACAAAGGACGGAACGATTGTGGATGCCTATCTGGCTGACGAGCGCTGTACCTTCCGGTTTACAGTGAATGGTTATTATAATCTGTTTGTCAGTATAGAAGATGCATGCAGTCGGGAAACAATGGAGAAAATGCCGAAGGATCTGCCGGTGCTGTTCATGTCAGGCGCTGAAGATCCCGTAGGTGATTTTGGAAAAGGGGTGGAACAGGTAAGGCGGCAGTTCGAGGCGGCAGGTCTTACGGACGTCACCTGGATACTCTATGAAAATGACAGGCATGAAATTCTGAATGAAACAGATCGCGCAGTGGTTCTGCGTGATTTGTATGCCTGGCTTTACGTGCGGGCGGAAGAGCCGCGCCGCGGAACAGGAGGAAAACAGCAATGAGAAAAATAAAAAAAATAATGTCACTGTTTCTGATATGTGCCCTGACTCTTACTCTGGGCTTTTCTTCCAGAGCAGATTCCGGTGAGAAGCCTATTCTGGCGCTGGGTTCGGATCTGAGTGCTGAACAGCGTGCTACAGTGCTTGGACTGCTGGGAATCAATGAGGCAGACCTGGCGAATTATGAGGTTATCTATGTGACCAATCAGGAGGAACATCAGTATCTGGACGCATATATGAGTTCCAGTGTGATTGGTACAAAGGCGCTGTCTTCTGTGCTGATTCGTCCGGCAGATGAGGGTGCGGGTCTGAATGTAAGCACCTATAATATCAGTTACTGTACAATCGATATGTATACAAATGCGCTTCTTACCGCAGGGCTGGAGGATGCAGATGTTTACGTGGCCGCTCCTTCCAATATTTCAGGTACTTCGGCACTGATTGGAGCAGTTAAGGGATATGCGGACATGACAGGAAGTTCTGTCAACGAGCAGGCTCTGGAGACAGCTGTCAATGAGCTGGTGGTAACAGGAGAGATAGGAGATATTCTGGGAGATTCCGAGACGGCATCCGATATGGTTGCTTATATCAAGCAGCAGATTGTAGAGCAGGGCGTGGACAGCAAAGAGGACATCGAGACCATTATCCGGAATGCCATGAAAGAATTTGGCATCAGCCTTTCAGATGAAGACGTGGCAAAGCTGGTAGATTTGATGGATAAGATCAGCAAGCTGGATATTGATGTGGACGCGCTGGCCCGGCAGGCATCTCAGCTTTATGAAAAGCTGAAAGGGATGGGACTGGATCTGGACAGCATAGATACAGAGCAGGTAGGAAATTTTATCACCAGATTTTTTGACAGAATTGTAGATTTGATCAGCGGACTTCTGGAATAAAAACGGGGTAAAACAGAAGCAGACGCAAAAACAGAAGAGTATTGGGGTGCGGTATTTTATGTATAAAGTGTTGCTGGTGGATGATGAGGTTCTGATCCGCGAGGCGATCCGGCAGAATATCCACTGGGAAGAGATGGGGTTTGAACTGATTGGAAGCTGTGAGAACGGGAAACAGGCCATGGAGGTTATTAAAAAGACGCCGCCGGATCTGGTTCTTACGGATATCTATATGCCGTATGTGGACGGCATTGAACTGGCCCGCTACATTTATGAACACTGTCCGAACACACGCACAGTGATTATCAGCGGCTATGATGAATTTGAGTATGCAAAACAGGCAGTGCGTTACCGTGTTATGGAGTATATCCTGAAGCCGGTAACGCCGTCTGAACTGACAGAGGTTCTGTTGAAGGCAAGAGCAAGCCTTGATGAGCAGAACGCTAAAAATGAGACGCTGAAAAAGCTGAAGGGAGCTTATCGAAGCAACAGACCTTTTCTGCGGAGCCGTTTTCTGAACAGCCTTCTGCGCGGTGATGAGCGCCCGGAAGAACTGGAAGAAAAGATGCGTGAGCTGGAGGTTTCTCTGCCCGGAGAAATTTTTAACACTGTAATTGTGGAAGGAGACGATCTGTCGCCCTTTGTGAACAGGTATCCGGGGGTAAGGGACGAGCTTGCGCTGTTTTCGATCTATAATATTACCCAGGAGCTGGTGGAGCAGAAAGGTCTGGGAGTTGTGTTCCAGAACATGGACGCAAAAACAGTGGCGATTTTCTGCGGCCGGACGAAAGAGGAAGTGGAAGATAATACAGAGGAGGCTCTGGAAGCAGTACGAGACACGATCCGGAAACTTCTTCTTATCGAAACATCGGCCGGCGTGGGAGAGGCTGTGACGCATCCGGCAAAGCTGTATCAGTCTTATGAAAAGGCGCGTGCTGCGCTGGAACTGAAATGGCTTCTGGGCGGCAATCAGGTGCTGCGATCGGGAATGCTGGACGCAAGAAGGAGTGCGCCTGTGGACGTGCAGCACTGGGCAGATCGGGTGCTGCAGTCCGTAAAGGCAGGCAATCAGGAGGAAGTGGAGCACACAATCCGCAGTTTTGCTCAGGAGATTCGGGAATCCCGGATTAACCGCAACCGGGCGATTATTTATATGCAGAATCTGCTGCTGACAGTCATCAATTCGGCAAATCTGGCGGAGGACCAGGAGACACAGATACTGAAAGATGAAAAAGAACTGATAAACCGGCTGTATACTTACGAGCATCTTCGGGATATGGCTACGGATGTGATTTCCATCTGCGGAAGCATTTCCAGATTCCTCAATGAGCAGAGGGACAGCTATGGTAAAAAGCAGGCTATGAAAGCGCTGGAATACATTGAGCAGAATTATATGAATTCGGATGTAACCCTCAATTCCGTCTGCAGCTATCTTGCCATGAGTACCAGCTATTTCAGTACGCTTTTCAAGACTCATACAGGGGAAACCTTTATTGAGGCTCTGACAAAAAAACGGATGGAAAAGGCGAAAAACCTTTTGGAAAACACGTCAAAGCGCGCGTATGAGGTGGCGGAGGAAGTTGGATTTTCAGATCCTCACTATTTCAGTGTTTCCTTTAAAAAGGCGACAGGAAAGACGCCTACAGAGTACGCAAAGGAGAAACGTAACAGATGAGGGGAAATCGGCTGCTGCGCTTTCGGAGCGTGCGCACTACCATCGCAGTTTCTTTCGGCGTCCTGGTAGCCTGCGCGCTTCTTACGTATTTTATCATCTCGCTTCGGTACACGGAGAACACTGTCCTGGAAAACTCCACGGAATATACATCTCAGCTGATTGGACAGGTAAATAATGATATTGACTCCTATATCAGCTATATGGAGAATATTTCGTTTATTGTGGCGAGTAATTCGGATGTACGGGACTATCTGTTTACCCAGAATCTGAATGAGGAACGCAGAAAAGAACTGCAGGAAAGAATTATCACAGTCTTTCAGACGGTATCAGATACCCGTGAAGATATCACAAACATGGCGCTTCTGCCGGACGGACGGGAGCCTGTGGTAAACGACGGGAACGATAAACTGAATCCTTACATAGAAGTAAGTGAACTGGAGTGGTATCAGAAGGCGCTGGCGGCAGACGGACAGGCGGTAATTTCCACTTCTCACGTACAGAACGCCATTGCCGGAAAATACGACTGGGTTGTAACCCTGAGCCGCAGTATTTCCAACAGCGCCAGTCCGGGAGTGACGGGCGTTTTCTTTGTGGATTTGAATTACAATTCCATACGTGATCTGTGCGAACGTATCAGCCTTGGAGACAAGGGATATATTTATATTCTGGATGAAGATGGCGGTATTGTCTACCACCCTCAGCAGCAGCTGATTTACAGCGGGATGAAGGACGAACTGATTTCAGAAGTTATGAATACAGAGGTTCCTTCTTTCCGCACAAAAGACGGAAGGCTCTATACGATTTCCAGATCCGAGGCGACCGGATGGATAGTGGTAGGCGTGTCCTATGTGTCTGAGCTGATGGAAGGAGCAGATGAGACAAGAATTACCTATCTTCTGGTGGCTATGCTGCTGCTTACAGTAGCTATGCTGCTGGCGTTTCTTCTTTCTGATAAGATTACCCGTCCCATCAAATCACTGGAATTATCTATGAAGGAAGTGGAGAAAGGAAATTTCGCCCACGTTGCCCTGGAGGTTCGGGAAAATAATGAGATTGGACGCCTGAGCCGTAAGTTTAATTCCATGACCCGGGAAATTCAGAAGCTGATGGAAGAGAGCGAACGGGAACAGAGGGCAAAACGCAGATATGAGCTGAAGGCGCTCCAGTCTCAGATTAATCCTCATTTTCTTTACAATACGCTGGATTCTATCATCTGGATGGCCGAATGGGGAAAGAACCAGGAAGTGGTTAAAATGACTTCTTCCCTGGCGCGTCTGCTGCGGCGCAGTATCAGCAATGAACAGGAAGTTGTCACGATTGAGGAAGAGATAAATTATACAGAAGCATATCTGACAATACAGAAGATGCGGTATCAGGATAAGCTGGAATATGAGATTATGGTGGATCCGGATATCCGGAATGAGGAAACCGTGAAGCTGGTTCTTCAGCCCCTGGTGGAAAACGCAATATATCATGGGATTAAGTATAAAGAGGGCAAAGGAATGATTCAGATCCGGGGCTTTCGGGAAGAAACAGGCATTGCCCTTCAGATACAGGATGACGGCAGAGGCATGGATCAGAACACGCTGGACCACATTTTTGAAAAGCACATACGCGATACAAAATCCAATGGCGTAGGTCTTCAGAATGTTCATGAGCGGATTCGTCTGTACTATGGAACGGCGTACGGGCTGAGTTTTGAGAGTGAACCGGGAAAGGGTACGACGGTGACAGTCCGGCTGCCGGGCAGAAAGGAGGAGCCGGATGAGCAGGAAGAAAACTGACATAAGAATTCTGGCGGTGCTTCTCCTTGTGCTGGGAGTCCTGGCAGCAGGATTTGTGCTCTGGCAGAAACGGACGGAGGCGTTTAAGAAGCTGGAGATTGTGATGATTCAGAAGGCCCTGGATGATACAGATTTCTGGACATCCATCGCTCAGGGAGGAGAAATGGCAGCGGCAGAGAACGATGCGGTGCTGACAGTCACAGGGCCTGCAAGAGAGCAGGATATTTCCATGCAGAATGAGATGATTCTGGACGCCATCGCGCAGAAACCGGACGCGATTGTTCTGGCGCCCGGCAGCAGTGAAGACACACTGCCTTATGCGCGCCGGATTGAGGAAGCAGGTATTACTCTGATTCTTCTGGACTCTACGATGGAAGGAGATGCCGGAACTTCGGTCGTAGCTACAGATAATTTCCAGCTCGGTTTTAAAATGGGAAATTATATGAAGCAGTTTGTGGACGAAGATACGGTAATCGGAATTGTGGGCCATGTGGAAGGAAGCTCTACGGCTCTTGGAAGGGAAGCGGGCTTTCGCGCAGGTCTGGGAGAGGCTGAAAGCCAGGTGGCGGAAGTTGTGTTCTGCGACTCCATTACAGAGAAGGCCTCTGAGCTGACCAGAGGACTGCTGGAAAAATATCCTGATATGAATATGATTGTAGGACTCAACGAGTACTCTGCTGTCGGCGCTGCGCGGGCGGTGCTGGAGCTGGGACTTTCGGATCAGATCCGCATGGCAGGCATTGACAGTTCCATTGAGCAGATTCAGCTGCTGGAATCGGGAGTCTATGAGGCTCTGGCGATTCAGAAACCGTTCAATATGGGGTATCTGGGCGTGGAGACAGCGATCCGGGCTGCCCGCGGTGAAAAGGTGGAATCCAGCATTGACTCGGGCTCTGAACTGATCACAAAAGAAAATATGTATACGGAAGCGAATCAGAAGCTGCTGTTTCCCGTGGCAGAGTAGATTCAGACTGTGCAGCCGGGAGAAACCAAAAACAGGTTTCTCCCGGTTCTTTTTGTGCACGGCGCCAGGGGAGTACTTGAGCCGTGCAGCCGGGAGAAGCAAAAGGCAGCTTCCCCCGGCTTCGGGCTATCGCCCTATAAATAAAAAATCTCCGGCCTGAATCAGAGAGCGGGCTCTCTTCTCAGACCGGTTCTTTTTGTGCACGGCGCCAGGGGAGTACTTGAGCCGTGCAGCCGGGAGAAGCAAAAGGCAGCTTCCCCCGGCTTCGGGCTATCGCCCTATAAATAAAAAAACCGGCCTGAATCAGAGAGCGGGCTCTCTTCTCAGACCGGTTCTTTTTTATTTGCACGGCTCAAGTTTGGAAAATATTCACCTTTTCGAATAAGATTTTCTATTAATTTATTTACAGTTTGGTCATATAATGTACACAGATTCAAAAACGGACAAGGGATCAGTATCCTTTCCTGCGCTTCGGCTGTGGGGTGCTGGACGGAAGGGGCGGTCATACGCCCGGTCACTAGGAGGGAAGAACGTGGAAAAAATAAAGCAAAATGCAATCGTGAAGAAGATTGGATTTAACCGGCTGGTACTGATATGTGTATGGATTCTTCTGTACATACTGTTTGCAGTCTTGACGCCGATTATGCGTCCAAATAACAGTTTTGTGAGCTATGCACGAATTATAAGTATTATGCGGTATGCCTGCTTTATGGGATTTTTATCCCTGGGCGTTACTTTTGTTATTGCGACAGGCGGAATTGATTTCTCCATCGGACCGGTAATGTTCTGCGCGGCGCTTATATCAGGTTATCAGCTGACGTCAAGAGACTGGCCGCTGGCGCTCTGCCTGGTTCTCTGTATTCTGGTAGGAACCATTTTCGGTATCATCAACGGACTGCTGGTTACTTACGGAGGATTGCCATCCTTCATTACTTCCATGGCGAGCATGATGATTGCCAAAGGCGTGGGTTCTGTATTTACCAAGACACAGAGTGTAAGCTGGCCGCAGTCGACGGCAGAGAACGGCTGGTACCGGAATCTGCTGAGCGTGCAGGCGGGAGGCATCGAGATTCCGGTAGGTCTTCTGATTCTCTTTGCAGGAGCAGCCGTCTGTGCGGTTATTCTGAATAAGACCATGGCAGGACGTTATATTCTCTGCATCGGAAGCAACCGGGAGGCAGTTCGTCTTTCCGGTGTAAATACAAAAAAATGGGAAACTCTTGCTTATATTATCTGCGGCACACTTGCCGGAGTTGCAGCCATCTTCTATGTGGCAAAGAATACCATCGTTCAGCCGGGACTGGGCGATACCTTCAACAATGATGCAATTGCCGGCTGTGTTATGGGAGGAACTTCCATGACAGGAGGCGTAGCCTCTATCGGCGGAACTCTGATAGGAGTGCTGATTATCGCGCTGCTTCAGGAAGGAATTCTGGCCATGGGCTATCAGAGCCATTATCAGTACATCATCACCGGAATTATCGTTCTGGTAGTTGTATATGCCGACCTGCGAAGCAGACGCAGACGGAATTAAGCGGAAGGGGGAGGATCAGAAATGGGCGACGTTATTTTAACCATGAAAGGCATTGACAAATCGTTCCCCGGAGTGCACGCGCTGGATCATGTGGATCTGGAAGTGAGAAAAGGCGAGGTTCACGCACTGATGGGCGAGAACGGAGCCGGAAAGTCCACGCTGATGAAAGTGCTGACCGGTATCTATCACAAGGACTCGGGTACGATTACCTATGAGGGAAAGGAAGTGGAATTTTCCAATCCCAGAGAAGCTCAGGATGCGGGAATTGTGATTGTGCATCAGGAGCTGAACATGATGGGACACCTGACTGTGGCTCAGAATATTTTTATCGGCCGTGAGTATATGAAGGGAAAACTCATTGACGATAAGAGAATGAATGAAGAAGCCCGAAAGCTGTTCGATCAGCTGGGCATCGATATAGACCCTACGGAGACCATGAGCCGTCTGACAGTAGGAAAACAGCAGATGTGCGAAATTGCAAAAGCGATTTCTCATGAAGCAAAGGTAATCATATTCGATGAACCGTCTGCGGCTCTGACAGAGGCGGAAATTGAAGAACTTTTCAAAATCATCCGTGACCTGCGCGCAAAGCAGATGGGAATTGTATATATCTCGCATCGTATGGACGAGATTAAGGTGATTACCGACCGCGTAACGGTTATGCGCGACGGTGGTTACGTGGGAACTCTGATTACCAAGGATTGCACCAAGGATGATATCATCAATATGATGGTAGGCCGTGTTATCTACGAGGATCCCAAGACAGAAAGCGCTGTTTCGCCGGATGCGCCGGTGGTTCTGAAGGTAGAGCATCTGAATGCCGGAAGAATGGTAAAGGATGTAAGCTTTGAACTGAGAAAGGGCGAGATTCTGGGATTTTCCGGACTGATGGGAGCCGGAAGAACGGAGACGGCGAGAGCCCTGTTCGGAGCGGATCCCAAGCAGAGCGGCGACATCTACGTAAATGGAAAGAAGGTAGATATCAAGAGTCCGCAGGACGCGGTAAAATGCGGAATCGGATATCTTTCTGAGGACCGTAAGAGATTTGGTATTGTAGTGGATAAGACTGTTGCAGAAAATTCCACGATGGCGAGCCTCGAGTATTATATGAAGGGCCTGTTCATTAACAAGAAAAAGGAAAATGAAGCGGCTCAGAAATATGTAGACCTTTTGAAGACAAAGACTCCGGGTGTGGATCAGCTGGTGGTTAATCTGTCCGGAGGAAATCAGCAGAAGGTGGTCATTGCCAAGTGGCTGATAAGGAACTGCGATATTCTGATTTTTGACGAGCCTACCCGAGGTATCGACGTGGGAGCCAAGAGTGAGATTTACCAGCTGATGAGTGAACTGGCAGCGGAAGGAAAATCCATTATCATGATATCCTCAGAGATGACGGAGATCCTGAGAATGAGCGACCGTATTGTTGTAATGTGCGAAGGCCGGAAAACGGGAGAACTCAGTATTGAGGAAGCTACCCAGGAACGGATTATGCACGCGGCGACGCTGAGGGAATAGGAGGAGACGGCAATGACAGACAAGAAAAATGGAAATGCATTTACGAACAATCCCCTGGTACGGGCGATTGGGCTGCAGAAAATCGTGGTTCTGCTTGTGCTGGTTGTCATGCTTGTTTTCTTTACTTCAGTCAGCAGTACATTCCGTCAGTACTCAACGGTTTTAAGTATCTTTGACGCAACCTATTACCTGGCGTTTCTGGCTATGGGCGTAACGTTCTGTCTGATTACGGGAGGTGTAGACCTTTCCATCGGAACCGGAATGTTCTGCTACGCGCTGGCCGGCGGATATATGATTACTCATAAGGATATGCCGGTTATCGTCGGAATTCTGGTGACTCTGGCCTGCGGTCTGATTATGGGAACCATCAATGGACTGATTGTATCAAGAGGCGGTCATGCGCCCTTCCTGGCAACTCTGTGTACCATGATGATAGTAAGAGGTCTTGGAGCTATTATTACCGGCGGCGCCAGTATCACCTGGCCGTCATCCAGCTCTCCTAACGGCTGGACCAGGCTTCTGTTTAAAATCCCGATTGGAGATACCCGATATCCGCTGGGAATCGTATGGGTTCTTCTGGTGGCGGTGCTCCTGAGCCTGTTTCTCAATAAAACACGGCCCGGACGTTATATTATCGCAATCGGCAGTAATAAAGAGGCGACACGCCTTTCCGGAATCAATGTGGCAAATTACCAGATGCTGGCGTACATTATTTCCGGTCTTTGTACCGGACTTGGCGCACTGGCTTACTGCTCTGCATATCAGTCCATGGCTCCCAGCGGCGGCGGCGGAATCGAGCTGAACGCTATCGGCGGCGCTATTATCGGAGGAACTTCCATGAGCGGAGGATCCGGAACAGTAGCAGGAACCATCATCGGCGTATGTTTTATGTCAGTTCTTCAGATTGGTCTTCCGATGATTGGCCTTCAGGCAAATTATCAGCAGATTATCATCGGAATCGTTCTGATTGTGGCGGTTTACATTGATGTATTGAAGAATAAAAAACTTGCATAAGTTGCACAGGTTACACAACCTGAATCATAAGAAATGTTAACTGCTTAAGCAGTAAACATATACATCCGTGAAGGAGTATATTAAATAAAAGGAGGGTTTTAACATGAAAAAGAAAATCTTGGCGGTATTGCTCTCAACAGCAATGGTAGCTACTCTGCTTGCAGGATGCGGCGGAAACAAGGCGGATACCACCACCACAGAGACACCGGACGCTGCGGAAACGGAAGAGGCAGCTGAGCCCGAAGCCGGCGCAGAGGAAACCGCAGATCTGAGCGGTATGTCCTTTGAAATCGTATCCAAGGGTCTGCAGCATCAGTACTGGCAGGCAGTTCTGAAGGGTGTGGAAAGCAAGGCAGATGAGCTTGGCGTAAACGTACACTTCGTTGGTCCGGACAGCGAGTCCAATATCGACCAGCAGGTAACTCAGCTTACAGACGCTCTGAACGCAAATCCGACAGCTATCGGTCTGGCAGCTCTGTCTACTGATTCTGTAATGGATCTGCTTCAGCAGGCTATGGACGCAGGCGTTCCGATTATCGGATTTGACTCTGGTGTTCCGGACGCTCCGGAAGGCTCCGTACTGGCTAACTGCTCTACCGACAACTATGCAGCAGGCGGAATCGCAGCAGAGAACGTATACGCTGCAGTTTCTGAGAGAATCGCAGCAGCTGACGGCACAGTTCGTATCGGCGTAGTTGCTCAGGACAACACTTCTGAGTCCGTTGTAAACAGAGGACTTGGATTTATCGACAAATTCGCAGAGCTGGCAGCAGCTGACGGCTATGGCGTATCTGTAGTTGGAAACGATACATACATTGACAGAGCAACCTGTGAAGTATCTGACGACGCTAAGGTTATCATCGATGTTCGTGTACCGGCAAGCGTTACTTCCGAGCTGTCTGTAGCAGACGTTAACTCTCTGCTTGGTGAGTCTGACATCCTGGCTCTGTATGGCTCCAACGAGCACTCTGCAAACGCTATCATCTCTGCTGCTGAGAACCACAGCGAGATCGGAACCGGAGAAGATCAGGTTATCTGCGCAGGATTTGACTCCGGTGCAGCTCAGCTTGAGGCTGTAAGAAACGGCGTTCTGCTTGGTTCCATTACTCAGGCTCCTGTAGCAATGGGCGAGACTCTGGTTGAGCTTCTGGTAGCTGCAGCACAGGGCGAGACAGTAGAAGATGTTGATACCGGATGCCAGTGGTATACCGCTGAGAACATCGACGATCCGGAAATCGCACAGAACCTGTACGAGTAATCAGGACAGTTTGTTCACAAAATAAAAAGTAAATACAAAGGGGTGCACCGTCTGGTGTGCCCCTTTCAATACTCCGGGAAGTCCCCGGAGTTGAAATAAGGAGGAGAAGGAAAACTATGTTAAAAGGAATTCCGCAGATTTTATCACCGGAGCTTTTGATGGTACTGTGTGAGATGGGACATGGAGACCGTATCGTAATTTCCGACGGTAATTTCCCGGCAGAGTCCATGGGAAAGGATGCTATTGTCATCCGCTGTGACGGACATGGCGTGCCGGAACTGCTGGACGCGATTCTGCAGCTGATGCCTCTGGATACTTATGTGGAGAAGCCTGTGACGCTGATGGAAGTGGTTCCCGGCGATACAGTGGAAACTCCTATCTGGGATACCTACAAAGAGATTATCGGTAAGTATGATAACAGAGGAGAAGCCTGTGTAGGCAATATTGAGCGTTTTGCGTTCTATGATGAAGCTAAAAAGGCTTACGCGATTATAGCCACCAGTGAAAAGGCCCTGTATGCGAATATCATGCTCCAGAAGGGCGTAGTTGTATAGAAACACCCTTAACAAAATCAAAATAAATCCTTAATATTTTCGGTATTTCAGGGATATGTCTTGCGGCATATCCCTTTTTGGGCTATACTTCTTGTCGTTGATACTTGAAGATATACCGGCTGCGTCTGCTGTGACCTGTATGGCAAGCGTCAGCCGCACTTGTGGGATGTATGAAAGGGAATGATTAAATGAAAGCAACACTTCTTGCAGCGCTGCTTGCGCTGAGCTTATTGGCAGGTTGTGCTTCTTCAGATGAAAAGAAAGCAGTTTCATCTGAAAATGCGGGGCAGATTTCATCAGAAGAACAGGAAACAGGAGAGACAGCAGATACAGAGAAAGACGATGGACAGACAGAAGAAGAGGCTGGGGAAACAGCGGCAGCTTTTCAGGATCTGTTCGATATACAGGCAGAAGGAATTGACTATCTTTCTGTATCCGGAATACAGATTCCGGAAGGCGTGCTGGTGACAATGGTCGGAAAAGATTCCTCCAGCGGATACTGGAAGCAGGTACATGCCGGGGCCGCTCAGGCTATTGATGATATTAATAAGGCGCTGGGTTACACAGGCGGAGCAAAGGCAAAGCTGCTTTATGATGCTTCTGCCAACGGAGATGTAGCGGAGCAGATTGATATTATTGATCAGATGCTGGATAAAAATCCGGACGCACTGATTATCGGTTTTGTGGATATTAATTCAGGGAAAACACAGCTGGAACTTGCAGAAAGCAATGGCGTGCCTGTATTTTCAGCAGATTCCGGGATAGAGAACTCATTGATTATCAGTTCCAGTCAGACAGACAATTATCAGGCGGGGGCAGAAGCAGCCCGACAGCTGGCTTCCCTTATGGGCGGATCTGGTCAGGTCGCCCTTCTGGTACACAGCTCTGAGACAGAGACCGGCATTGAACGCGAACGCGGTTTTGTGGAAGAGATGGAACAGAATTATCCGGATATCGAGATAGTAAATGTCGCTTATCAGGAGCAGGATGACAGAAGTGTGGACGATATTGTAGCAGCTGTTCTTGCTGAGTATCCGGAGCTTAAGGCTTATCAGGCCATGAATGAAGAGACGACAGAATCTCTGGTTTCTGCTCTCGAAATGTACGGACCGGAGGACAGAAGCATTATAACTGCCGGATTCGACGCTTCTTCCACAGAGATCAAGGATATCCAGGATGGAAAACTGGCAGGAGTCATTGCACAGAATCCATACGGCATGGGTTATGCTTCTGCAGTGGCTGCGCTGCGGGAGATTGCCGGCATGGACAATGCAGAATTTATTGACAGTGGATACTACTGGATTTCAGCGGAAAATCTGAGTGATCCGATGGTACAGCAGTTGACTTATAAGTAAAGCAGGAAAATAAAACAGGCAAAAAATACGGATTCCAGAACTTTATTAGTGCAATATCCTTGTTTTGTGGTACAATGATACGGAAAAGAATAAACTGGAGAGGAGAAGCTCTCCGGAATTAAAGGAAAGCAGAAACAGCTTATATAAAAAGCGGTATCGGAGGTATCGGGATATGAATCTGAAATTTGGAACAGGCGGTTTGAGAGCCACGATGGGGCCGGGGCCCGATCATCTGAATCTGGAAACGATACAGGAAGCTACACTGGGCGTAGCAGCATATGCGAAAGAGCAAAGCCAGGCACCCAGTGCAGCCATTGCTTATGACAGCCGGAATCATTCAGAAGAATTTGCACGGGAGACAGCCCGGGTTCTGGCGCTGAAAGGCGTAAAGGCCTATATTTATCCGAAACTGTCGCCCACACCAACACTTTCTTTTGCTGTACGTCATCTGAAATGTACAGTAGGTATCTGTGTGACAGCCAGCCATAATCCACGGGAATATAACGGCTATAAAGTATACGGTTCCGACGGCTGTCAGGTGACCAATGAAGCTGCTGACAGTATCCAGAATCACATCTGGGCGGCCAATCAGGCGGAAGCCGCTGACACCAGAACCTTTGAGGATTTTGTGGAAAGCGGAGATATTGTTTTTATTGATGACAAGACGCTGAAAGCATTTCTGGCGGCCATCATCCGCAGAAGAACAAAGAAAACCCTGGAATCCGATCTGAAGGTTGTGTATACGCCGCTTTACGGAGCAGGTTTAAGCCTTGTAACCAGTATTCTGAAATATATTGGGGTCCGGAATCTGCAGATTGTGACAGAACAGGCGAAACCTAATGGTGATTTTCCCACCTGCCCCTATCCGAATCCGGAAGACCCGAAAGCTCTGGAATTGGGTATTGAATGGTGCAAAAAGACAGATGCGGACATTCTGATTGCGACTGATCCGGACAGCGACCGACTGGGTGTGGTAGCGAAAAAGGACGGAGAGTATAAGCGTCTGAATGGAAATCAGGTAGGCGTTCTTCTGTTGGATTACATACTGAAAAGCAGAAAAGAAGCCGGCACCCTGCCGGAACATCCGGCTATTGTCAGCACAATTGTAAGTACTGCCATGACGGATAAGATTGCGGAACATTACGGCGCCGAAGTTATCAGGACCCTGACAGGTTTCAAATGGATTGGCGGAGCCGTGGGCCGTCTGGAGCAGGCAGGTGAAGCAGATCGCTTTATTTACGGCTTTGAGGAAAGCTGCGGCTATATGATAGGCGGTTATGTCCGTGATAAGGACGCCGTCGGCGCAGCCATGATTCTCTGCGAACTGGCAGATACCTGCAAAGCACAGGGCAAGACGCTTTGGGATTACCTGGAAGAAATGTATCAGACCTATGGCCGTTACGAGACTACGCTCAAGACTTATCAGTTCAATGGTGAAGAGGCGGATGAGCGCATGAAACGTATCCGTGAAGGCTTAAAGAGCCCGGAAGGAATGACATTCGCCGGATCAAAGGTTACCCGGTACAAAGATTATAAAGACGGACTTGACGGAATTCCGGCTTCCAATGTGCTGCAGCTGTGGATGGAGGACGGTTCTCAGGCCCAGATCCGGCCGTCCGGTACAGAGCCTAAGATTAAGGTGTATACGGAGAGAGTCAGATAACAAAGTAATTATTGTGTAAGGACGAAGAATAGTTTGCAGGAAAGTGTCACAAGATCATCGATAGGAGATGATTGTGTGGCACTTTTTTGTGTTACGGTAAAGTTTTTACATCTTAGAGCACTTTTTGATATTCTTTATAAAAAACAAAAAATATCAGAATTATTTGTACGCAATACAAAGAAATCTGGAAATGATGTTTGGCAAATGTGGTAAAAAACCAAAAAAACAATAAAAATATTAAATGCTATAATGTGTCTGTCAGATGGAATAAGGCTGGCGGACATCGGGAGGTGATATCTTGTTGAGTGCCAGACAATGGACAATTATGAGATATTTACGTGATGCTGATGAATATGTGACGGTTCAATGTATAGCAGAGCATCTTCGTGTTTCACAAAAAACTGTCCGCAATGAACTCAATGCAATCCGGGCACTATTACAAAAGGAAGGACTGGGAAAAATAGAATCCAAACCTCATGCCGGGGTATATTTACGCATTACAGATGAGTGTTGGGAGAAATTAAATGTACAAAAATATTTAACCAAAGAGCTGGAAGCTGGTAATGAGAAAATGGTATATACCATTATTTTTGAATTACTAAAAAAGAGAAATCTGAGTTTTAAGAATTTACAGGCTCAGCTATATGCCAGCAGGACCATGATACAGAAACTTCTGCCGCAGGTTTGTACCTGGCTGGAAATGAACAGAATTCATGTTGAAAAAGAAAAAGGCGAAGGGATGAATCTGGTAGTTTCTGATCAGAAAGAAAGATATGTGATAAGCAGTGCTTTTTTTCACTTGTGGACTGATATAGAAAAAAAAGGAATTTCATTTTTTGAAAGCAGAGACAAGAGCAAATATAACAGTGAGGTTAGTTGCTTTTATGCCAAAATTTTTGATGGCTTTGATATAAATGGCGTAATTACAGCCATCAAAAATACAGAAAAAAAGTTTGGGTTTTGCTTTACGTATGAAGGATTTCAGCAGGCACAGATTATGATTTCATTTTCTGTCTGGAACATTCGTAAAAATAATCCTCTGGATTTTTTTACAATGTGTACAACAAAAATAGACAGCGAATTTGATGATTCCATTGCTTCGTATTTGGTAGAAGAATTAGAGAAGTATTATGAAATTCATATACCGATGACAGAGAAAGATTATCTTGCATCAGTGCTGCAGGTTACGGATATTCAAAAGTTTTTAACTGCGGAAGCCCGCCAGTTTTGTCAGCTGCAGTCTTTGGAACTGTGCCGGTGTACGATGAAGATGGTGCGGCTGATAGAAGATATGGTGGAATACGAGTTAAGGCATGATGAATATTTTGTTGAAAATCTGTTTTTACAGCTTCGTTCCATGATTGCCAGAAAGAAATATGGGATACATCATCGCAATCCTTTGACAAAACAAATCAGACAGAAATATCATGATATTTTTATGGCGATTCAGGGCATTTCTGTGTTTGTAGAAAAGGAACTGGGAATTATCCTGGATGAGGATGAAACCAGTTATCTTACACTATTGTTGGGA
This sequence comes from uncultured Merdimonas sp., assembly GCA_944378225.1. Taxonomy (GTDB): domain Bacteria; phylum Bacillota; class Clostridia; order Lachnospirales; family Lachnospiraceae; genus Laedolimicola. The sequence goes on along the minus strand of CALWGE010000002.1, from coordinate 50,704 downwards.
GGGGCAATGCTTCGAAGAAATTCGAATGTGAATGCATGCCTGGTGTGTGATTCTTATGGAATTGGGCTGATGCAGCTTCTTCATAAAAAACTGGAGCAGCAGGTAGAGGGGTTAAAGATTGCTTTTGAGTTTTCGATGAGAGATTTATCTAAGATCAAAAATTGTGACTGCGATATGATTATCTCTACCACCCGGGAAATTCGTTGTGATGAAAAACCAGTGGTAGTTGTAGATGCCTTATTACTGGATTATGATATTTCGGCTGTGGAAAATGTCATGCGCAATATTTTGCGGGAAAAAGCACATGCAAAAAACCTTTCACGTACATGGAGATCAAGGCGTAAACTTTTTCGAAAAGAATTTATCTGGAGAAATGTAAAAGGAAAGGACAAATTTTCTGTAATTAATATGATGTGCAATGAACTTGCAGAAGCGGGCTATGTAACAGATTCTTTCAGAGAGTCTACTGTTCTGCGGGAGAAGAAAATGAGTACAGAAATTGGAACACAGATTGCTTTCCCTCATGGTGCCATTTCAGAAGTGGTTCGGACTGTTATTGCAGCTGCATTTCTGGAAGATGAAATTCCATGGAGTAAAGAAGTTCAGGTAAATCAGATTTATCTGGTTGCATTTACTCCGGATGACCAGCAGGAAATGTCAGAAAGCGTTTTAAGATTTTATAAGAATTTTATTTCTGTAATCAATGGTTCTCACGAGGAGTGGAATAAAAAAATTAAGGGTGCACTAAATGAAGCTGAGATAGCTGATATATTGAATAGCTTAATTTTATAAAGAAAATAGAAGTAAAAAAGCAGGGTATAAATTTTAGGTTTTAATTTTGATATTAGTTACAGCGCTGTAATTTAATTTATACAAAAGGCAGGAGGAAATAATATGGAAGAAGAACTGTTTATCGGAGATATTATACAGGAATCCTGTGTAAATCTTCATATGCAGGCAACCACGAAAGAAGAAGTGATTGAAGAGATGGCTACCATGTTGATGAAAGCTGGAGTTTTATCTTCAAAAGAGGAGTTTATAAAAGATGTTTATCTGCGTGAAGCAGAAGGAGCAACGGGACTTGGTGATGGAGTGGCAATACCTCATGGAAAGTCGGATGCAGTTATTCGTACATCTGTGGCGGTAGCCCGCTGTGATCAGGATATTGAATGGGAAAGTATTGGAGAAGGCCCCTCACGTTTAATTATTATGTTTGCAGTAAACACCAATGATAAATCGAAACTGGTCACATTGTTGGCTCAAATGGCAGTTTCACTGTGTGATGAAACGATTGTGCAGAAGTTATTCCAATGTGAAGACAGTCAGGAGGTAATTCAATTATTCAGTAAGAAAGGAGAAGTAGCTTGAAAATTGTAGGTGTAGCAGCGTGTACAGCGGGAATCGCACATACGTACATGGCAAAGGAAAAACTGGTCAGTGCAGCCAAAAGATTAGGACACACGGCTAAAATTGAGACACAGGGAACAATCGGAACAGAAGATTCCCTGACTCCGGAAGAAATTGCAGAGGCTGATGTGGTAATTTTGGCCGTAGATGTAAAGGTGAACGGAGAAAACCGGTTTAAAGGAAAAACAGTTATTCGTGTAGGTACAGCCGCGGCAATTAAGAATCCGGTGGAACTTCTGGTTAAAATTGAAAAAGCTTTAAATGCGAATGAAGACTGAGAGAGAAGGGGGATTACAAATGAAACTTAATGGTACTGCTATAAAGAAACATATTTTAACGGGAATTGGATATATGATTCCGCTGGTAGTTGCTGCCGGATTATGTATGGCGTTAGGCCAGGTAATCGACAGTGATGTAAGAAACTCTGTTACCGGATTAGGCTATTGGCTGTATCAGTGTGGAAACTTTGGTATGAGTATGGTAGTACCGGTTATTACTGCTGGTGTTGCTTATTCTATATCCGACAAACCTGGTATTGCGCCTGGAATTATCGTAGGTTTTGTCTGTACTGCAGTAAAAGCGGGCTTTATTGGTGGAATTGCAGGAGGTTTTCTTGTAGGTTATCTTGTCCTTGCGGTAAAGAAATATGTAAAACTTCCGAAACCGATGCGCGGCTTGATGTCTGTTATGATTATTCCGGTAGTTGTTACCGCAGCAGCGGGAGTTATGATGTATACCATAGTTGGTCTTCCCTTTGCATGGCTGCAGCAGGTTTTGACTGAATGGATCACAAACCTTCAGACAGGTTCAAAAATTGTATTTGGTGCTGTACTGGGAGCAATGGCCTGCTTTGATTTTGGCGGACCCGTGAATAAGACTATGTCTACCTTTGTAAATGGTCTGATGGTTGATGGCATATATGGACCTGAAAGTATCAAATTTGTTGGTTCCATGATCCCACCATTTGGAATTGCAATTGCCTGCCTTCTGGCACGTCATAAGTTTACTAAATCTGAAAAGGAATCTTTAAAAGCGGCTGTACCCATGGGATTTTGCATGATTACAGAGGGTGTAATTCCCATAGCCGCCCGTGATCTGATTCGTGTTGTATTTTCCTGCTGTGTGGGTTCTGCTGTTGCGGGAGCATTGTGTATGGTATGGGGAACGGAGCAGGTGGTTCCTCATGGCGGAATGCTCACAGTGCCGTTGATGACAAATCCTCTTCAGTTCTGTCTGGCTCTGGCTATTGGCAGTGTAATCACGGGAGTTATTTTGGCAGTTATTAAAAAGCCGGTTACAGATGAAGATGAGAAATTTGATGAACTGGGTGTAAATGTTCTGGATATAGATGTAAATGATTCTTCAGATGTGGATTTTACAATTGAAAAATTTTAAAAAATTTTTTTAAGCTGCTGAACATGGAACATAATACTGCATGAAAATGATACATAGTGGATGTATAAAAGACGGGTACCCAGGAACAAAGATATCTGCTGTACATTTCATGCAGTATTCTTTTTATCAAAAGTACAAGGAGAAGAAAAATGTTAATTAATATGAAAAATATGTTAAAGGTTGCAGATAAATATGGGTTTGCGGTAGGTGCATTTAATGCAACAGAGAGTTCTCTTTTCCGCTCTGTAGTAGAGGAGGCTGAAAAGCAGGATGCACCGGCAATTATAGAAGCTGCTCCGGGAGAATTTAACTTTGCTACAAAAGAGTTTTATGCATATGTGCGTGAACGTCTGTCCAATAGCAAGGTACCCTTTGTTCTTCATCTTGACCACGGAAAAACACTGGAAGAATGCATGAAAGCTATCCAGGCAGGCTTTACTTCTGTCATGTTTGATGGATCTGCTTTACCATATGAAGAGAATATGGCAAAGACTGCGGAGGTAGTGAGACTTGCCCATATGGTAGGTGTGTCAGTGGAAGGTGAGATTGGTACTATTGGTACGATGGTGAATTCGGATGAGGGAGGTGTGGCCAATGTAACATACACAAATCCCGAGGATGTAGTAGATTTTGTAACGCGTACGGGTGTTGATTGTCTGGCGATTGCCATCGGAACTGCTCACGGCAGATATCCGGAAGGATTTGTCCCCAAGTTGCAGTTAGAGCTTCTGCAGAAAATCAAGGAAGTGGCTCCTGTGCCGCTGGTACTTCACGGCGGCAGCAATAATCCGGATGAGGAAGTCCGTCAGGCTTGCCGTATTGGAATTAGAAAAGTGAATATTTCAAGTGATTTTAAATATGCATATTTTCGAAAGCTGAATGAGGTATTAACAGAAACAGGGGAGTTTGTTCCTGCAAAAGTATTAAGTCCCGCCATTGAAGAAGCCAGAAATGTAATAGCTCAGAAAATGGAACTGTTTGGAAGTATCGGAAAGGCAGACGTATGGGGGATGCCGGAAAACAGGAATTAAAATGTAGTGATTGTTATAACGTTCTGGGGAGAAAGCATGAAAAAGATGGAAGTGTTGGAAAGTCTCAGAAACGCAGGAGTAGTGCCTGTGGCGGTCTTAGAAAATGAGGAAGATGCAGTCCCGCTGGCAAAGGCTTTGCTGAGCGGAGGAATTGATGTAATGGAGATTACATTTCGCACAGCAGCTGCAAAAAACTGTATTTCCAGAGTGGCTGAGGCTTGTCCGGATATGCTGGTAGGAGCCGGCACTGTGTTGAATTTAAAACAATGTAAGGATGCTGTTAAAGCAGGAGCGAAATTTATAGTGTCCCCTGGTTGGAGTGATGAAGTGGTGTCATGGTGTCAGGAACAGAAGATACCTGTTGTCCCGGGATGCGTTACGCCTACGGAAATTACCAAAGCAGTTTCCAGTGGATTGAAAGTAATTAAATTTTTCCCTGCAAATGTCTATGGAGGACTTTCAGCTATGAAGAGTCTGGCAGGCCCTTTTAGTGGTGTTCGGTTTATTCCCACCGGTGGTATCGGTGAGGAATGCTTGTGCGAATATGTTTCTGCACCGTTTGTTTATGCGGTGGGAGGAAGCTGGCTTTGTTCAAAGGCGGATATAGACGAAAAAAATTTTGAAAAAATTACGGCTTTATGTCAAAAAGCCCATGATGTGGTTTTAAATATTCGTGGAGCCTGCGGAGGCTGAAAAGAAAGAGGAACAAACATGAAATATTTAACATTTGGAGAGATTATGCTCAGACTGAAAGCCCCGGGACAGGAACGTTTTTTTCAGTCTCCGGTACTTGAGGCTGTCTTTGGAGGAGGAGAAGCGAATGTAGCGGTTTCTCTTGCGAATTTTGGAATGGATGCAGGATTTTTAACAGTGCTTCCAGATCATGCAATTGGAGATGCGTGTATAAGAGAACTGCGTAGATTTGGTGTGGATACCTCGCGGATTTGCCGGTGTGAAGGACGGATGGGAATCTATTATCTGGAGGCCGGTGCAAATCAGAGACCCTCAAAAGTAGTTTATGACCGGGCTGGTTCTGCTTTGGCAGAAGCGTCTTGCGATTTATTTGACTGGGACAGGATTTTTGACGGGGTACAGTGGTTCCATGTTTCCGGTATAACGCCGGCTGTTTCAGAAAAGGCTATGGGACTCACATTAGATAGTGTCCGCGAAGCGAAGAAACGCAGCATTACAGTTTCCTGTGATTTAAATTATAGGAAGAATCTTTGGAAATATGGAAAAAGTGCTTCACAAGTTATGCCTGAAATTGTGAAATATGCAGACGTAGCTATTGCCAATGAAGAAGATGTACAGAAGTCTCTGGGAATTGCTGCGGATGTCGCAGTAGAATCCGGGAAATTGGATAAGGAGAAATACCGCTATTTGAGTGACAGGGTATTGGAAGCTTATCCGGATATGAAATGTATTGCCATTACTTTGAGAGAAAGTCACAGTGCAGACTGGAATGGATGGTCGGCCTGTATGAATGATCGGCAGAACTTTTATGTATCCACCAAATATGAGATACGTGATATTGTAGACCGGGTTGGAGGCGGAGACAGCTTTGCGGGTGGTTTGATTTACGGATTGAATCATTATGAGAGTAAACAGAAGGCACTTGAGTTTGCTGTAGCGGCATCCTGTCTGAAACACAGCATACCTGGAGATTTTAATCAGGTGGATGTATCTGAAGTAAAGAAACTCATGGAAGGTGACGGTACCGGACGAGTTCAGAGGTAAATATTTTTACATATTTAAGAGAAAGGAAAATTTACGTTTTTAATGATAAGAACGTACGGGAAAACATATGGATAACTTTGAATTTTCGAATACAACAGAATTATTGTTTGGAAAGGGAACAGAAAACCAGGTAGGAGAGAAGATCCGGCAGTATAGTGACTGCAGCAGGATTCTTCTGGTGTACGGCTCAGAGCGAATCAAAAAGGATGGGCTTTATGATCGGGTGAGTGCATCCATAAAAGCGCAGGGAATAGAAATTTATGATTTGGGCGGAGTAAAGCCCAATCCGCGCTTAGGACTTGTACGGAAAGGAATTGAGCTTTGCCGTACAGAAGGAATTAATTTTATTTTGGCTATAGGAGGAGCCAGCGTCATTGATACAGCTAAAGCTATAGGTGTGGGTGTGCCTTATGAAGGAGATGTCTGGGATTTCTTTATCGGAAAAGATGTTCCCAAACATACACTTCCCACTGCATCCATTTGTACTATTCCTGCGGCAGGCAGCGAGTCCAGCCTGAGCTGTGTTATTACAAATGAGGAAGGATGGCTGAAAAAAAGCATTAATCTGAATTTGATTCGGCCTGTTTTTTCAATCTTAAATCCGGAGCTTACTTTTTCTCTTCCGCCGTATCAGATTGGTTGTGGCGTAGTGGATATGTTGTCACATGTTATGGAGCGGTATTTTACAAACACAACGGAGGTAGATATTACAGATCGGCTTTGCGAAGCGGTCATGAGATGTATTATTATTAATGGTCAAAAAACATACAGATATCCTGCAGATTATAATGCCAGAGCAGAAATTTTCTGGGCAGGTACGGTGGCTCACAATGGTTCCTTAAACGTGGGTCGTGAGCAGGACTGGGCTTCCCATCGTATTGGCATAGAATTAAGCGGAAAATATGATTTGGCGCATGGAGCCAGCGTATCTATCGTATTGCCGGCATGGATGCGCTATGTATATAAACATGACATGGATCGTTTTGTTCAGTTTGCAGTAAGGGTATTTGATGTGGACATTGCTTTTGGAAAAAAAGAAGAGATCATTCTGGAAGGGATTCGCAGACTCTGCCAGTTCTTTAAGAGTCTGGATATGCCAATTACGTTGGCTGAGGCAGGGATTCCGGAAGATGCTTTTGAGGAAATGGCAGATAAAGCTACTTTTGGAGATACAATTCCGGTAGGTCATTTTGTACCCATTGATAAAAAAGCGATGATAGAAATCTATAAGCTTTGTGCATCAAATACTGCGGAGTTATGATTTTAAAGCATAAGAGGAGAAACAAATAATGCTGAACAGTCAGAAAATGCGTAAACAGGCTCCGGAACTTGATCCGCTCCGACTGGGAACAGGCTGGAAAACAGAAGATTTGGGAAAACCTCAGATTATCATTGAGAGCACCTTTGGAGACAGCCATCCGGGGAGCGGGCATCTGGATAAACTGGTGGAAGCAGCGCGCTGTGGAATACATCAGGCCGGAGGTTTCGGAGCGAGATATTTCTGTACGGATATCTGTGATGGAGAAAGTCAGGGAACCGATGGTATTAATTACAGCCTGGTCAGCAGAGAAATGATTGCCAATATGATAGAAATTCATGCGAGTGCCACTCCTTTTGATGGCGGAATATTTATTGCAAGCTGCGATAAAGGACTGCCGGGCAATCTTATGGCACTGGCAAGATTGAATATTCCGTCAATTATTATAACAGGTGGAACCATGGCCGCTGGACCGGAACTGCTTACATTGGAGCAGCTTGGGAAATACAGTGCTCAGTATGCCAGGGGAGAAATCAAGGAAGAAAGATTGCAGTGGGCAAAAGAGAATGCCTGCCCCGGATGTGGAGCGTGCAGCTTTATTGGAACAGCTTCCACCATGCAGATTATGGCTGAAACACTGGGACTGGCCCTTCCGGGAAGTGCTCTGCTGCCAGCAGAATCTCCGCAGCTTGCAGAATATGCGGCTGCCGCCGGCAAGCGGGCAGTAGAACTGGCGATGGAAGGACTGCGGCCTTCCGATATTGTAACAAAGGAAAGCCTGGAAAATGCTGTTTTAGTACATGCGGCTATTTCCGGTTCCACTAATGCACTGCTTCACTTGCCGGCATTTGCTCATGAACTGGGAATAGAAATCGACGGTGATATGTTTGATAGGCTCCACCGGGGGACTCCGTTTATTTTGGATATAAGACCGTCTGGGCAGTGGCCTGCAGAATTTTTCTACTATGCAGGCGGAGTACCTGCTGTTATGGAAGAGATGCGTGATAAACTGCATATGGATGTTATGACTGTAACCGGAAAAACGTTGGGCGAAAATCTGGAAGCTCTCAGAAAAAACGGATTTTACGAACGGTGCCGCCAGATGCTGGAATCTGCAAATCTTCGTTATGGATTGCATCTCACACCGAAAGATATTATACGCCCGGCAGATGCGCCTCTGCAGTCGGATGGCAGCATTGCAGTGCTGCGGGGAAATCTTGCGCCGGATGGAGCTGTAATCAAGCATACGGCCTGTCCTAAAACAATGTTTCATGCTGTTCTTCGAGCGCGTCCTTTCGATTCAGAAGAAGAATGTTTGGACGCAGTACTGTGTCACAAGGTGAAGAAAGGGGATGCGGTACTGATTCGTTATGAAGGTCCAAAGGGGAGCGGAATGCCTGAAATGTTTTATACCAGTGAAGCTATTAGCAGTGATAAAGAACTGGGAAGTTCTATTGCATTGATTACAGATGGACGTTTTTCCGGAGCGTCTACAGGGCCGGTCATTGGTCACTGCAGTCCTGAGGCTCAGGAAGGCGGACCTATCGCGCTGGTGGAAGCGGATGATTTAATTGAGATTGATATTCCAAACCGCAGGCTGCAGATTGTGGGAATTGCAAACCAGTTGAGGACCCCGGAAGAAGTAGAGGCAGTATTGGAAGAACGCAGAACTCGCTGGAAACCCAAAGAACAGAGGTATAAGAAAGGTGTGCTGCGCCTGTTCGCAGAACATGCAGTAAGTCCCATGAAGGGCGCATACATTTCTTATAAATAACAGAGCAAGTAGTTTTACAGACAAGAAAGGGAAGAAAAATGAAGCTCTCATTTCGTTGGTTTGGGAAGGAGGATCCTATACCGCTCTCTTATATCGCACAGATTCCAGGTATGCACTCTGTTGTATCAGCGGTTTATGATGTTCCTCCTGGCCAAGTATGGCCGGAAGAATCTATTCGGAAACTGACAGAGGAATGTAAGGCAAAGGGTCTTGTTTTTGATGTAGTGGAGTCTATTCCTGTCAGTGAAGATATCAAGCTGGGAACAGACAGGAGAGATAGGCATATAGAAGCTTATTGCGAAAACATCCGGCGGTGTGCCAGATATGGAATCAAATGTATTGTCTACAACGTTATGCCTGTTTTTGACTGGACAAGGACCCAGCTGGACAAAGAGGCTCCGGACGGGTCTACCAGTCTTGTAATGTATGCGCACCAGCTTCGCGGTTTGAATCCTTTCACGGATAATATTCAGCTTCCAGGATGGGATACCAGCTATACCCAGTCTGAGGTACGCAGTCTGATACGTGCATATGAAAAACTGGGAGAAGAGGGGCTGTGGAACAATATTGAAGTTTTTGTAAAAGCAATTATACCGGTCGCGGAAGAATGTGGCGTAATTATGGCGTTGCATCCTGATGATCCACCTTATCCTATTTTGGGATTGCCAAGAGTGATTACCTGTGAAAAAAATCTGGATCGGTATCTTTCCATTGTGGATTCTCCTGCGAACAGCCTGTGCTTTTGTACTGGTTCGCTGGGCAGCGCTGCTTTTAATGATGTACCATCTCTGGTGCGTAAATATGCCGCGTTAAATCGAATAGGTTTTATGCATATCCGGAACGTAAAGATTCTGGATGACGGATCTTTTGAAGAACGGGCACACCTTTCTTCGTGTGGCAGTTTGGATATGTATGAAATTGTGAAAGCATTGGTGGAGGAAGGATTTGACGGATATGTTCGGCCTGATCATGGGCGTATGATTTGGGGAGAGACTGGAAAACCGGGATATGGTCTTTTTGATCGTGCTTTAGGTGCAGCTTATTTAAATGGCTTATTTGAGGCGTGTACTAAGGAAATAAAGAAATAAAAATTAAAAATACTCCCTTTCAGGCAGGCAAGTATAATAATAAAAACTTGCAGCCTGAAAGGGAGTATTTTTATAATAATATAATAATAGGAACTGCAAAATTTTATGGGAGAGTTTTGCACCAGCAGCCTCCGTAATCTGAGGAAGTCCATTTCTCAACATATTTGTTGAGTATTTGGGCTTTATTTATATGCTAAAAACCATGTTAAATTTTAGAAAATATATTTATGCTATAAATGAAAAATGACAACATTCAAAAAAACATTTATTTGCGTATTGAATTGGTAAAGTTGATAGAATAAAATCATAAAACGTAAAGGGAGGTACCGAACGTGGAGATTGATAAAAGCATCATTCAAAAACCTTTGTTGTTTCAAGGCAACAGGATTCAACGCTTTTATATCGGAGGAAAGCTGTTGAATGAATGGCGTAAAGATGAAACAGCAGAAGATTCTCATATGTGTGAAGAGCTGTTGGTTACTTCTATAGGGGCAATTTCTAAAGGTGAAGCGGAAGGATTTGCAGTGAGCAAAACTATCGAATCCCAGGGAAACCTTCTTCTGAGCAATATTATTGCACAGTATCCAAATGAGATACTGGGAGAAGATTTTCAGAAGTATAATCCGGGAAATTTGTCTGTGCTTGCAAGAGTTGGGGATACAAAAGTACGCTTGGTGATGCAGTGCCATCCCAGAAAAGAAGATGCAAAGAAATATTTTCATATGCCTATGGGAAAAACAGAAGCCTGGTATATTGCAAAGACGAGAGATGAGGAAGGGCAGGAGCCTTGTGTCTACGCAGGTTTTCAAAAACATGTGACGCCTCAGTTGTGGAAAGAGCTGATTGAAGAGCAGGATGTCAGCCGTATGCTGAAGTGTCTGCACCGGATTCCTGTAAAGGAAGGACAGATGATACTGATTCCGGCAGGTATGCCTCATTGTGTAGGGCCTAACTGTCTGTTTCTGGAATTTCATGAGTGTAATGATGTAACAATCCGGGTAGAAAAGCACATCAATGGCATGACAGTTACCGAAGAAGAAATGTACAATGGATTGTCTCAGGAAGACGGACTTACACTATTTGACTATACGACTTATAGCGAGGAAGAGATTCGGGAAAGAGTTCTCATGAAAGGAACAACTTTGGAGAAAGGAGGAGATTACCAGCTGGAAGAATTAATAGGAAGACAGCAAAATGATTCATTCGGAGTCAATCTGCTGAGCCTGGACGGAAGCTGGATTATGGGACGCCAGCCTTATCACAGAATTGTAATCGCTGTGGACGGAGATATCATACTGGAGACAGAGCATGGAAGAGAAACTCTTATTCAGGGTCACGGGGCATTAATTCCGGCGGAATGCGGTGAGATTCGGATGACAGGAACGAAGTGCAAGGCAGCAATAGGAATTCCGTTTCTGCCAAATTAGGGAAGGAGAGTAGGAAAAGGATGAAGATTGTAGGGGTAGCAGCTTGTACGGCAGGAATTGCACATACTTATATCGCACGGGAAAAACTTCTGAAAGCGGCAAGACTGAGAGGACATGAAATTACATGCGAGACACAGGGAAATATCGGAATTGAAGACGAATTAAAACCTCAGGACATCCGGGACGCGGATGTGGTTATACTTGCCATTGATATTGCTATCGATAAAATGGAACGATTCGAAGGGAAAAAGGTGATTAAAGTAGACACTTCGACATTAATAAAAAATCCGATAGGTTTTATTCAGAAGGTGGAAAAAGTGATAGGGAAATAGAATACAAGATAAGTTACGGGGGATAAGAGAATGAAAGATATCATTAATGTTAAAGAATTAAAGCAACATATACTGACAGGTATTTCTTACTTTATTCCATTGGTAGTTGGCGCCGGACTGACTATGGCTATAGGACGTGTTCTGGCAGGCCAGTCTCTGGATAATCTGGGAACCAGCGGAATTGGATACTGGATGTATCAGACAGGTTCTTTAGGTATGCAGATGATGGTTCCTATGCTGTGTGCTTACATTGCTTTTTCTATGGGCGGAAAACCTGCTCTGGCGCCTGGTTTTATTATTGGCTGGGTTGCTCAGAATATTAATACAGGATTTATCGGCGGTATGCTGGGAGGTATTGTAGTAGGCGTTGTCGTAAATATCTGCAAGAAGTATATCCGTCTGCCGAAATCGCTGGAAGTTTTAAGAGGTATGCTGATTATCCCGTTTCTGGCAACTGCCATATCCGGACTTCTTATGTACATTGTAATTCAGGGACCGATAGTATGGCTTATGGGTGTCCTGACTGAATTTCTGGAGAGCATGTCCAGCGGTTCCAAATTCATATATGGCGGTGTAGTAGGCGCCATGGCTACTTTCGACTTTGGAGGGCCGGTAAATAAGACAGCGACGGCGTTTGTCAATGCTCTGTACGCAGAAGGAATCCGGGATGCCAAAACAGTTCAGATTATTGCCAGCATGATTCAGCCTTTCGGTATTGCTATTTCCTGCCTGATAGCCAGAAATAAATATACAAAGGCAGAAAAGGAAACACTGAAAGCTGCTGTTCCTATGGGATGCTTTATGATTTCTGAAGGCGTAATTCCTATTGCGGCCAGAGATCTGGTAAGAGTAGTATTTGCATGTGTATGCGGTTCGTTTGTGGCAGGCGGTCTGTCGATGGTATGGGGCAATTCATCTGAACTGCTGAATGGTGGATTTATCGCATTCCCGTTCTTTACATCTCCTGTACAGGGACTTGTTTGTCTGCTCATAGGCTCGGTTATTACCGGTGTTATCCTGGCTGTTATTAAAAAGCCGGTGACAGAACTGGAAGAAGGACTGGAAGAGGATTTGGGAAAAGAATTATCCGATGAAGATTTGGATGACATTAATATTGAAGTGATGTAACAGGAGGAAAAAATGCTAGTTAATTTACAGGAAATTCTGGAACCGGCCAGAAAAAACGGATTTGCGGTAGGGGCGTTTAACACTTCTGACCTGGCGCTGGTCAGAGCGGTAACAGAACAGGCAGAGGCAAGCAATACGCCGGCAATTCTGCAGTTTGCACCGGGCGAGTTTAAATATGCGACACCGGATTTTTTCAAATATGTAAGAGAACGTGTGCGAAACAGCCCGGTACCTTTTGCTATCCATCTGGATCATGGAAAAAGTATAGAGGATTGTGCGGCAGCCATAAAAGCCGGTTTCACATCTGTTATGATTGACGGCTCTCTGTTGAGTTATGAGGAAAATCGAAAAGTTACAAAAGAAGTTGTGGATTTTGCTCACAGACTGGGGATTTCCGTGGAAGGAGAACTGGGAACAATAGGAACCATGGGGAATTCTGATGAAGGAGGAGTGGAAAACATTGTTTACACAAATCCGGAAGAAGTGACAGATTTTGTAGAGTATACCGGATGTGATGCATTGGCTATCGCTATCGGAACGGCTCATGGTATTTATCCGAAGGGCTTTCATCCTCGTTTGCAGATTGAATTACTGAAAGAGATTTCAAAAATTTCAAAAGTACCTTTGGTTCTTCACGGGGGAAGCGACAATGCAGAAGAAGAGATCGCACAGGCATGCGCTTCAGGCATTCAGAAAGTAAATATATCCAGTGATATCAAACAGGTATTTTTCAAAAAAGTATATGAAATTTACCGGGATACAGGAAACTTTATGCCGCCGCAGGTGTTTAATCCGTCCATAGAAGAAGTAAAAAAGACCGTACAGGAAAAAATGGATTTGTTCGGCTGCACAGGTAAGGCTTCGTTGTATTAGGAGAGATTATGAAGGCGTTCAAGAAAAAAATCTTGATTCATAATATGTTTTTACTGCTGACAGAAAATGAATATTTATCTGTCTCAAGAATGGCGTCTATTCTTGGACTCAGTGAAAGTACTGTAAGAAGAAACCTGGACATGCTGGATGAGATGATAGGGGAACTTGGCTATGGAAAATTGCTTAAGGTACCCGGCAAGGGTCTTCATCTGAAGAGAGAGGTAAAGGCAGGGGATAACACAGAACAGATTATACGGGCAATAGGAAATTATGAGTTACAAAATGTAGCGACAGATGAGCAGCAAATCTATCAGTATCTGTTTGAAATACTTTCAACTGCTCCGGGGAAAATAACCCTGGAGCAGTTAAGTCAGACAATGTATGATTCCATACCGGTTGTAAGAAAAAAACTGGCTGTATGCAGCGAATGGCTGAGTCTTTTCGGACTTCAGGTAAACATAAGAAGAAACTATGGGGTTTCCCTGGAAGGATTTGAAGAAAATATTCGACTCGCCATTTGTCATTTACTGTTAAATAATGAGCTGTACAGCGTGGAAGAAGGTCTGGAAATTTTTGCCGCAGGAGTGAATCAGGAGAAATTAAAAAAGTGTATTTCTGATATGGAAAAAGGATGGAATTTTAAATTTTCAGAAGATTCCTTTTATTCATTACTCATTTATGCGGCGCTTTCCATCGTGCGATATAAAAAATGCAGCCTTCATATAGACACGACAGAGCATGATACAGTTTGTCAGTATAATGAATATAAATGGGCCAAATCTCTGTTTGAGATGATTAATGAAACGTTTTCTACGCATATTGAAGAAGATGAAATTGTGTTTTTTGCAATTCAGCAGCTTTGTTCCGGAACACTGCACAATTTCAGCTTTGAAGATAATATAGCATATCGTTACGACGAAAAATTAAAAGAATTTATTCGAAAAATCATTTCGGTTGTAAGTGAAGTTTTAAATGTTGATTTAACACAAGATCCGGAATTATATTACGGACTTCTGAATCATATTCGTCCTGCGATATTCCGTATGCGGTTTGAAAAACACAGCACGGACACATTAACAGATTTTATAAAAGAAGAATATAAAGATACTTTCCGGGTATCCTGGGCGCTGTCAATTTTGTTTGAAGAATATTATCGAATCAATATTTCGTCCACGGAATTGAGCTATATTACATTATACATTCAGGCTGCTCTGGAGCGAACCTATAAGCCGTTGAAAGTGGCGCTGGTTACGGAGCTGGGGATGGGATTAAATCAGATGTTCTGCAGCCGGATAAAGCTGGCGGTTCCCAGAGTAGAATCCATCGCGATTGTTTCGCTGCATGAATTTGAAAAAAGCATGCTGAAAAAATATGATCTCATAGTTACCACGTCTTCTTTGGGTATCAGCGGTGAAAAAATTATACAGATCAACTCTATTCTGAATGAAGATGAAATCACACATATAAATAAAAAATTGAAACAGCTGGATCATAAAGAACGTCAGGGTAAAAACCGTTTCGATGTATCCTGTCATTCACTGTTTGATCCAAGACTCATTTTTCCCAATGTGGATGTTGAAGATAAAAAAGAACTAATAGAACGTTTGTCACGCTGCCTTATGGAAATGGGGTATGTGACAGAACGTTATGGAGGCAGCGTTCTCAAAAGGGAGAAAACTGTGTCCACTTATATTGGAAATGGAGTGGCAATTCCGCACGGTTCCTCAGATTATGTGAATGACTCCAAGGTTGCAATTGCATTTTTAAATAAAGCAATACCATGGAATGAGTCGGGCAGTGAGATGGTGGACACGGTGTTTCTTCTTGCATTTCGTATAGAGAATAAAGACAATTCAAAGCAGGTGCAAATGTTTTATAAGGTTTTTCTGGAGTTGATTCAAACGGACGAAAGTCTTCAGTTTCTGAGGGCGATGTCAAGTGAAGACCTGTACAAGTATCTGGTGCAATAAGGAGAAAATTATGAATCTGAAAGATGTATTAGACGAAAATATTATTCAAATCGGAATGAATGCCAAAGATAAAGATGATGCGCTTCATCAGATGGCAAAAATGCTTTTTGATTATAAATATATAGATGACGTGGAAGGTTTCGTATCAGACGTGTATCTGAGAGAAGCGGAAGGAGCCACTGGTATAGGCCAGGGAATTGCAATTCCTCATGGAAAGAGCAAGAACGCAAAAAACCTGGGAATTGCAATTGCCACTCAGGAACATCCCATTGAATGGGAAACTTTAGACGGAGGTAAAGTAGACACCATTTTCCTTTTCTGTGTCAGCAGTGATGCCAATTTTGCGCGCAACCATATGTTGATGCTTTCCAAAGTGGCGGCGCGTCTTGCTGACGATGAATTGCTGGGAATGCTGCATCAGGCGTCTACACCCCAACAGATGATTGAGTTATTATCGGAGAGTGATGATACATGAAGCATTTATATTTAAACCTTAAGCGTTTTGATATTCCTGAAAAATTTGGCGGAGTAAACAGACTGGCACCGGCAGAGGACTGGGGCAGTTATATTGCGGAAAACACATGGAAAGAACTGCAGAAATTACACACGGATGAGGTGGAATTTGTACAGTTTTATCCGGAAGCCCACCTGTTGAAGGCGTTAGAGGTCTGTAAAGGTACAGCTGCTGTCAAAATAGGGTGCCAGGGCGTTTCCAGAAAAGATACCGGGCCAGACGGCGGTTTCGGTGCTTTTACAACAGAACGGACCGCAAACAGTATGAAGGCAATCGGATGCAGTTATGTTATCATAGGGCATTGCGAAGAACGACGTGATAAAACGGAAATTCTTGCGGAAGCAGGAGCAGAGGATACGGGGGCTGTAGATCGTCTTCTGAATCAGGAAATGCGTTGCGCGGTCAAAGCCGGTTTGGAAATTCTGTATTGCATAGGAGAAAACGAACAGGAGCAGGACAGATGGCAGGAAGTGCTCCAAAGACAGCTGGAAACAGGACTGTGTGGAATTGATAGGAGCAAAGTTGTAATAGCTTATGAGCCTGTCTGGTCTATCGGCCCGGGCAAAACTCCGGCCGATAAACCTTATATTACCAAGATAGCCAGATTTGTAAAGGAATTTACCGGAGGAATGGATATTGTCTATGGCGGCGGCCTGAAAACCGATAATGCAGAAATGCTGGCATCTATAGAAGAAATTGACGGAGGCCTGATTGCTCTGACTCGTTTCAGCGGAGAAATCGGTTTTTATCCGGAGGAATATCTGGAAATCATTCGTATTTATCTTGGAAAATAAAAGGAGAGGTGTAATCATGAAGCTTGATTTCGAATATGGCCATGGCCTGATGTCGGCAGAACTGCCTGACACAACAGATGTCTTTATTCCCGGAACGACTGTTCCGGATCCGCCCTGCATACCGGAAAACGAGATTTACGAAAAAACCCGGGAATCTGTTCGCAATCCTATGGGAATGGAGCCTCTTTCCAAGTTGGCTCATAAAGGAAGTAAAGTGGTTTTTGTCATTCCGGATATTGTAAAAGGCGGATGTCAGCCCACATCGCATCGGAAGGTGGCGATTCAGGTAATTCTGGAGGAGCTTTATACGGCAGGCGTAGAAAAGAAAGACGTGCTGCTTCTGTTTTCCAACGGTCTTCATCCAAGGACAACAGTTCCTGAAATGAAACAGATTCTCGGAGAAAAATTGTTCAATGAGTTTTACTGGACACACCAGATCACCAGTCATGACTCTGAAGATTATGAGCATCTGGCAGATTTGGGATGTACGGCTCGTGGAGATCGTGTACTGATGAATAAGTATGTCTTTGACTGTGACATACCAATTCTGATTGGACATACACAGGGAAACCCCTATGGCGGTTATTCAGGAGGTTACAAACATTGTGCGACAGGCATTACTCATTGGAGATCCATTGCGACGCATCATGTTCCTGATGTAATGCACCGCGGCGACTTCACACCGGTTTCAGGACACAGTCTGATGCGTACAAAATTTGACGAAATCGGAATGTATATGGAAGAAAAGATGGGGCATCCGTTCTTCTGCTGTGACGCGGTTCTTGATACCTATTCCCGTCAGATAGAGATTAACAGCGGATACGCCAAGGTGATGCAGCCGAAATCCTGGATTATGGCAAATAAACGTACATACGTACCGTTTGCGGAAAAGAAATATGATGTGATGGTGTTTGGAATGCCTCAGAATTTCCATTATGGAAATGGAATGGGAACCAATCCTATTCAGATGATGCAGGCTTTGAGCGCCCAGGTAATACGGCATAAGCGTGTTATGAAAGAAAACTGTGTTATCATCTGCTCTTCGATTTGCAACGGATATTTCCATGATGAGAGATGGCCGTATCTTCGGGAACTCTATGAAATGTTCCAGCATGACTACATGAATATACTGCCGGATATGAATCGGTATGGAGAATATTTCGCGACGAACGAAGAATATATACGGAAATACAGATTCTGCAATGCGTTCCATCCATTCCACGGTTTCTCTATGATGAGCTGCGGACATATTGCAGAAATGAATACCTCAGCCATCTATATTGTCGGCGCGCAGGAGCCGGGAATTGCCAGAGGCATGGGACTGAAGACGCGGGCTACCTTTGAGGAAGCGCTGGAAGATGCCAAAAAGAAATTTGTGGGTCCGAATCCGAATATTCTGGCGCTGCCGCAGACTTTTAAGCTGGGAGCGGTTCATCTGTGCATGAAGGATGACGATTTGTCGGAAGTATAAATAAAACAGAAGATTAAAAATAATAAAAGAAGCAATTGTCCTATAAACTGCATGTGGAACTGACGGAAAGGGCAATTGCTTCTTTTGTTTTGCTGTGACAGCTGTAACTGATATAAGTACGAATATCATTTTATTCCGGCCAGTATGCTTCCAGTGCCGGAAGGAGCGTTCCTGCATAGATTTCCCGCAGAAGACTGTCGAGCCTGCGCATGCACAGACAGGTCTGGTCTGCAGTGAGCAGACCCTCTTCCAGCGCCTGAGCCACCTCGTCCAGATCTACTACCTTTATTTCGCCGGAAGGATAGATCAGCACATCGGCCAGCAGGTCGGTGAAGACATAGGTGTCTGCTGTCTTATCCCAGGTATGGTCTATGATGTCGCAGTACCAGCAGATCAGCTCGCCGCTGTGATTCAGAAAACGGCTGATTTTCCATCCTTTGTCCAGAAGATAGCAGGAAGAACCGTGACTGAGCTCCTTTTTGGGGCGTATGGTTGTCCATCGGGTGACCAGCAGATGATCATTTCGCAGCAGGATTTCATCATTGTCCAGGCGGATGCATTCAGAGGGAATCAGGCGTTTCCGGTAGAGAACGGGTTTTTCTGACATAGGGAGCCTCCATTCTGTTCATTGAAAATTTTTTACCAGGGTCAGCGAATCATCTTTTACATATTCTTTTTCTTCTGAGCGGCGGTTGTAATAAGTGCGTTTGTACAAATCCGGATCCGGCAGCATCAGAAATTCGGACGGTGTACAGCCGGTAATTTCCTTAAATGCCCGGTTAAAAGTCCGGATATTATTGAAACCGCAGCTTAAAGCCACATCAGTAAATTTCTTTGTTGAATGACGCAGTTCATATGCGGCGCGTTCTACCCGTACCATATTCAGATAGGTTACAAAATTTGTCCCCATCAGTTTTTTAAAGGTTTTGGAAAAATGGCTGGGACTGAAGTTCATGCGTCCGGCTGCGTATTCCAGAGAAATATTGTCGGCATAATGAGTATCTATATAAGAAAGCAGATCATGCAGTCCCGAAAGAGTGCGCGCGCGCCGGTCATCCGGAAGCTGTCCGGCGTCCGCTCTGGGATGGCTGCGTTTCAGCAAAGCCCAGAAGGTCTGGATGGAAGAGGTTACCACTTCCTGATAAAAGGGAGCTTTATCCGAAAGTTCCCGGGATACAGTATCGATCAGTGTCTCCAGCTGGCCGGACAGACCGCAGCGCACCAGCTCATCATGTGTAACGAGAGGACTGGCGAATCCCGGATTCTGAAAAAGAGGCCCAAGAATGGAGGTGTCAAAGATAATGAAATCCAGAGAATTGTCCAGCCCCTGAGAATCGCTGTAATGAATCATGCCGCTCTCACAGACAGCCAGGTCTCCGGCGTGAGCTACGAAGGTCTGATCTGTGATATTCAGAGGGCAGCTGCCCGAGCGCACGTAGATGAGTTCGATTTCCTTGTGCCAGTGGGCAAGAAAACCAATATTTTCATAGCTGGAATGCCAGACCATGAAATCAGAATCATAGCTGCGCACCTCATGGAAAGCTTTCATATATACAGATATCTCCTTTGAAGAAATGTTTGGTTGTTATAGATAAAAAAATAGAAATTATATAAAAGAAGTATATCAATTAGCACAAAAAATGTCCATATAAGAATTGAAATTTGCGTGCAATTTTTCCGTACCTGTTATATAATGAGTTCATCAGAAGCTCTGCTGCGCAGACTTCTTTCTGAATCGGAAAAGATAAACAGAAAAGAAATGGAGGGTATTTATAGTGGCAAACAAAACACTTATCGGAAGTTATCCCGCAATTGGCATTCGTCCTGTAATCGATGGAAGAAGCGGCCCCATGAAGCTGAGAGAGAGTCTGGAAGGCCAGACGATGGCTCTTGCAGAGGCTGCAAAGAAATTATTTGAAGAGAATCTGCGCTATTCTGACGGATCCCAGGTGAAGGTTGTCATTGCAGACACAACCATCGGACGTGTACCGGAATCTGCCGCATGTGCGGAGAAATTCCAGAAGGAAGGCGTAGCGATTACACTGACTGTTACACCGTGCTGGTGCTATGGTTCTGAGACCATGGATATGGATCCGCTGACCATCAAGGGCGTATGGGGATTCAACGGAACCGAGCGTCCGGGCGCCGTATATCTGGCGTCTGTTCTGGCTACCCATGCACAGAAGGGTCTGCCGGCTTTCGGTATTTATGGACATGAGGTTCAGGATCGCGATCAGGTAACGGAGATTCCGGAAGACGTAAAAGAGAAGCTGCTCCGCTTCGGCCGCGCCGCTGTGGCAGCTGCTACGATGAAAGGAAAATCCTATCTGCAGATTGGTTCCATGTGTATGGGAATCGGCGGATCTATCATTGATCAGGCATTCATGGAGGAGTACCTTGGAATGCGTGTGGAATCCGTAGATGAGGTAGAGATTCTTCGCCGTATGGAAGAAGGCATTTACGACCACGAGGAGTATGAGAGAGCGCTCGCATGGACGAAGGAGCACTGCAAGGAAGGCCGTGATGACAATCCTGACTTCGTAAAATTCAGCCGTGAAGAGAAAGATAAACAGTGGGAATTCACCATTAAGATGTACTGCATTATCAAGGACCTGATGAAGGGCAACAAGAATCTGCCGCCTCAGTTTGATGAGGAGATGCTGGGACACAATGCCATCGCAGGCGGATTCCAGGGACAGCGTCAGTGGACAGACCATTGGCCGAACTGCGACTATCCGGAAGCAGTTCTGAACTCATCCTTCGACTTCGAAGGAAAGAAGGAGCCCATCGTTCTGGCTACAGAGAATGACGTACTGAATGGTCTTGGAATGCTGTTTATGAAACTTCTGACCAATCGTGCACAGATTTTCGCAGATGTTCGTACTTACTGGTCACCGGAAGCTACCAAGCGTGTAACCGGCTATGATCTGGAAGGACACGCAAAAGAGAACGGCGGAATCATTCATCTGCTGAATTCCGGCGCAGCCTGCCTGGACGCCTGCGGCGAGTGTACCGACGAGAACGGCAACCATGTAATGAAGCAGTGGTGGGATGTAACTGATGAGGATATCAAGAAGATGACCGATGCTACCGTATGGTGCGAAGCCGGTTTCGATAACTTCCGCGGAGGCGGATTCTCTTCTCATTTCACAACCAGAGCTGAGATGCCGGTAACCATGATTCGTCTGAATCTGGTAAAGGGTCTTGGACCGGTTATGCAGATTGCAGAGGGCTGGACTGTGAACCTGCCGGATGATGTATCCGATACGCTGATGGAGCGTACAAATCCGACCTGGCCCTGCACATGGTTTGCACCGCGCTGCACAGGCGAGGGAGCATTCAAGAGTGCTTATGATGTAATGAATAACTGGGGCGCAAACCATGGCGCTATCAGCTACGGCCACATCGGTGCCGACCTGATTACCATGTGCTCCATGCTGAGAATTCCGGTTTGCATGCACAATGTACCGGAAGAGAAGATCTTCCGTCCGGCTGCATGGAATGCATTCGGAATGGACAAAGAGGGACAGGATTACCGCGCATGCGCAACCTACGGACCGCTGTACCGCAGCATGAGATAAGAGAGATTTAAGAGGAAGAGTGTTAAGATAACAATAAATGAAAGAGGACGTGTCCGGAAAATCGGGAAACGTCCTCTTTCTATGTGTGCCGAGCATGGCACTAATCTTACTGGTGCAAGTCCAGTCACGGGTATTTACCGCCAAGTGTAGCGAACCACAAGCCGGTGTCAGTAATGGCATGGGTGAAGGAAGTGGTGTAGCAAAGTTCTTGAGCCTACGAAAAGAAACTTGATCAGGCGATGAGGTGGGTAAGGTTGCATAGCAAACCGAAGCCCGAATGGTAAACGTAAACCGAAGTTGTAAATCAAGAGGTTGTGGAACGAAAGATTAGTGTCTTACCTCGGGAGGCCCTACTCACATACCGGGAGGTATGGTCGAAAAAGGTTTGGAGAGGGAGTCAGATGATGTCATAGTAGGCGAAGCCCCAGTGGGAATATAGCCGAAGGACTGAAACGATTTATAGTACGAATCGCTATGTTTAAAATAATACATGAGCCGGAAATCGGGTGGACAGGAAAAGTAGGAACGTAACCGAGGAATACTGTCTATACCTAGAGGGGCGATATGTATGAATCTTGAGATAGGTCAGAGGAGTAACAACGATGGAATTAATTGAAGTGATTTTATCAAAAGAAAACTTGAACAGAGCCTATAAAAAGGTAGTTGCCAATAAAGGAGCGGGTGGCGTTGACGGAGTTACGGTAGAGGAGTTGGGGAACTATATAAGGAAGAATCGGGAGAAAATCATAACGTCTCTCAGAAACAGAACCTATATACCGAAGCCAGTCCGAAGAGTATACATTCCAAAAGACAACGGAAAGAAAAGACCGTTAGGGATACCGACGGCGCTAGACCGAACCATCCAGCAGGCAATATCACAGCCTATATCTGATATTTACGAGAAAATATTCAGTGACTACAGCTACGGGTTCAGACCGGGAAGAAGCTGCCATGATGCCATCAGACAGGCACTGGAATACTTGAATGAAGGGTATGAATGGGTAGTAGATATAGATATAGAACAATTTTTCGATAAGGTAAATCATGACAAACTAATTCAGATACTAAGGGAACAGGTAAATGACAGTACCACATTAAATCTGATTCGGAAATATCTGAAAGCAGGAGTAATGGAAAACGGGCTGGAGAAAGCGACGATCACGGGCGTGCCACAAGGCGGTCCACTTTCCGTTGTGTGTTCAAATGTCTACTTAGACAAGCTGGATAAGGAACTGGAACACAGAGGACTCCGGTTTACAAGGTATGCCGATGATGTGCTGATATTCACGAAAAGTGAAATGGCAGCCAACCGGGTAATGAAATCCATAAGTGAATGGTTGGAACGGAAGCTATTCCTGAAAGTAAATGCAACAAAAACGAAAGTTGTCAGACCGACACGGAGTAAATATCTGGGATTCACATTTCTGAAGAATGGTGGAGAATGGAAAGTAAAACCCACTACGGAAAAGAAGAAGAAACTTAAAAAGAAGCTGAGTGAATATCTGAAAAGAGGCAGAGCAGTCGCAAGACCTTTGGCGGCTACAATCAAACGCGTGAATGAAATGGTGAGAGGATGGATAAATTACTTTCGGATTGGGATGATGAAAGAGTTTATGGAGAAATTTGGGGAATGGATGCGGCACAAGATAAGAGTAATCGTAATGAAACAATGGAAGAAGCCGAAAACCATCTATAAAAATTTAAGTTACCTGAACTGGAAGAATCACAATGGATTCAGCCATGAAGATATTTATAAAGTCGCAAACTCAAGGCTTGGGTGGTACAGAAGAAGTGGAATGAACGTAGTGAATTTCATAATCAGTAAAGATTTACTTGAGAACAGGATAAAAGACGGAGCAGGGCTGCTCAATCCTTTATCCTATTACTTAGCAAAAGTTGGAATATAAGTTGTAGAGCCGTATACGAGACCCGTACGTACGGTTCAATGGGAGGGGCGAGATTTTATTCTCCCTCTACCCTATTTGACATATAATATGGTATAATATGTATTAATTTTGAATAAAAAGGGAGAGGGTTATGAAAAAGAAAAGAATGCCGGAAGGAAAAAACATATTATATATTGGTACAATCATAATTCTTATTGGTGTTCTGATTTTGATAATTGCACTGTGGCAGACCAATGAGTTGGAGTTAAAGAAAAGCACAGGTGAAAATGTTGGAAGCTGGATGATTTTTTTGAGTTTTATAGCAGATATAGGGAAGACTATTATTACGATTGGAGCAGGTACAGCTCTGTACAGTTATTTTGATTTTATAAACTATATAAAAAAAATACTGATAGACGTAGTAATACAGAATAATTATTTGGATGAACTGTCTGATGAAAAAAAGCGAGATATTATATCCAAACTGGAAAAACAGGTCATCTACGATTATGAGACAACAGATGACAATACGCTATATGATTTTGTGAATAAAGAAATCCAGGGGCTTGTTAAAAGCATCTATTATGAATCCATGTATTTAAATATTAATTGTAGAGTCGTTGATAATAAAATGATTGAAAAAGACTTTATTAGAGAGTACGAATGCAATTTTGAAACAAATAGAGATTATGAAATTGATTTGGCATTTATGACTAAGTGTTCTTTTGTAGATGACCAACAAATAAAGGAGCCTTTTGCTGTAAAAGAATTTTCTATAAACGGGAAAAATTTAACAGATAAAATTGAACGCAAGGTATCCCACAAGGACGGAGCGGAAAACAGTATTGATACATACACGCATACTTTCTATTATGATTTTAAAAATGCGGAAGATAAAAAGGCCATTCAGTATATAGAGAAGTCAGATGCACATATTATAAAAATTGTCATAAAATATAAAACTATTGTTCCCGTAGAAGATAACAATCTTGCGTACAGAGTGTATGTTCCTTGTAAAAAATTTGAGGCCACACTCGTATACGATGATAATGATATGAGTGTGTTTGCAGACATTTTTGCTTTTAAGGACAGAAAGGTAAATGAAAGAAAACTGGATACAAACAGGGTTTCGTATTGCCAGAACAGGAATTGTATTAATATTGTATTTAAAGACTGGATTTTGCCGGGGGACGGAATTATGTATTTGTTTAACTTGAAAAATTAGTTTTGTGTATTGCAATAAAATGTAAAATGAGGTAGTATGATAGTGGTAATAGGTTATCACAGAGAGGAGACAGATTACAATGAAAAGAAAGAACACTGAACGTCAGGATGCTTAGTAAGAAAGATATTCTGGATAGAAAGTACTTAGGAGAATACCAGATTGTTAATAACTGAAAATGAATAAAAAGCGGCACTGAGATCTGTGATTTCGGTGCCGCTTTTTTATCAGAGTTATTTTGAGAAAAGTTTCTAAAACAGATTATCACAGCGCTTCCACAATCTTTACTCCTGCGCTGGCTCCCAGGCGGCTTGCGCCGGCTTCGATCATTGTAAGCGCGTCTTCCAGCGTCCGGATTCCGCCGGATGCTTTCACGCCCATGTCCGGACCAACTGTTTCACGCATCAGAGCTACATCGTGAGCGGTGGCGCCTCCGGTGGAAAAGCCGGTGGAAGTCTTTACGAAATCAGCGCCCACCTCCTTGGCTAGTTCACAGACACGCACTTTCTCTTCGTCTGTCAGAAGACAGGTTTCGATAATTACTTTCAGCCGTGCATTTCCTTTGGCTTTATTTACAGCGGCGATGTCCTCCCGCACCAGGTCCCATTCCTGGCTTTTTACAGCGCCTACATTAATAACCATATCGATTTCTTTTGCACCTGCAGCTATCGCTTCCTGTGCCTCAAAAGCTTTGACAGAAGGCATCGCTGCCCCCAGAGGAAAGCCGATAACACAGCAGGGAGCTACGCCGGATTCTTTCAGTTCTTCTGCGACAAACGAGATCCAGCAGGGATTTACGCAGACAGAAGCGAAATGATACTGCTTTGCCTCATCGCAGACTGCTTTAATCTGAGCGCGGGAGGCTTCCGGTTTGAGAAGCGTGTGATCGATGTAAGATGCGAGCTCTTCGCGGGTGAATGATGGTTTTGACATAGATGTACCTCCGAAAATAGAATCATTAAAATAAAAAATCAATAGCCGGGTCACAGATGCAAAAAATGAATTTGTTGTTCTCAGTATAACAGATCCCGAATGGTGGGAAAAGGCTGAAAAAATAAACAGAGTATATGATTCTTGTACCATGCAGATGGCTGTGATATGATGATATAAGAGAATTTCCATGGCCAAACAGTGTGGTATGACTCTCATATATCTGCATGGGAGGGAAATGGAGATTGAGGGGAAAGCAGGAGGAGGACAGACATCATGGACGTAGCGAAACTTTTAACACAGGTACAGAATCACGAAATTACCATAGAGCAGGCGGAAGAGCGGCTGAAGAACCTTCCTTACGAGGATCTGGGATTTGCCAAGCTTGATCATCACCGGAAAGTCCGCCAGGGCTTTGAAGAAGTGGTCTACTGTCAGGGGAAGGCTACGGGGCATCTGGTGAAGATTTATGAGACGCTGACAGCAGAAGGGATAGACGTGCTGGGAACCCGGGCGACCCGGGAACAGTACGAGGCAGTGAAAGAGGCAGTTCCGGGAGTGGTTTTTGACGAGCTGTCCCGGATTCTGAAGGCAGAGAAGCGGGAAAAGGAGCAGATCGGGCATATTGTGGTATGTACCGGGGGAACAGCAGATCTTCCCGTGGCAGAAGAAGCTGCTCAGGTAGCCGAGTTTTTCGGTACCAGGGTTACCCGCCTTTTCGACGTGGGAGTGGCAGGAATTCACCGGCTTCTGTCGAATCTCAGCCTGTTTGAGGATGCAAACTGTGTGATAGCGGTGGCCGGAATGGAAGGCGCCCTGGCAGGCGTGGTGGCCGGTCTGGTAGACGTGCCTGTTATTGCGGTTCCTACTTCCGTAGGCTATGGAGCCAGCTTCGGCGGTCTTTCAGCGCTTCTTACCATGCTGAATTCCTGCGCGAACGGCATTACCACAGTGAATATTGATAACGGGTATGGCGCGGCTTATGTGGCCACCCAGATTAACCGGCTGGCCTGCGGCAGGAAAGGCTGAGCGGCGTCTGAGTAAGCGAACAAAAAGAAAGCGAAAAACCGCCCCTGCCGGAACGGACAGGGGCAGATAAAACACAATCCCGCAGTGCGGCAATATCCGCAATGCGGGATTTTTTGGAATCTGTTTCATGATATATTATAATATATATTATAATCCGACAAGCGATGCTCCGGCCTTCATCACACCGGCCAGCAGCATGACCCAGATAGGATTCATTTTGCATTTCTGAAGAAGAAAGACACAGACGGCAAAAATTACAACAAGGGTCCATCTGGTATCTGACAGGGCAATGGCCGCACCGCTTCCCCAGAAGGCGGATATCAGAATCGAGATGCCGGCGGAGGCAATCATGGCCACTACGGCAGGCCTAAGAGAGGTAAGAACGCTCTGAAGCGCATCCATATTCTGATATTTCAGATAAAGCTTTGCAATGATGGTAACGATGATACAGGAAGGCAGGATACAGCCTATAGTGGCGGCGACTGCTCCCGGGATTCCTGCGATCTTAATGCCCACGAAGGTTGCCGAATTTATGGCAATGGGTCCCGGAGTCATCTGGGAAATCGTGATAAGATCCGTAAATTCACTCATGGTCAGCCAGCCATGGCCGGTCACGACCTGGCCCTGAATCAGGGGCATGGCGGCATATCCGCCGCCGAAACTGAACAGACCGATTTGAAGAAAACTTAAGAATAACTGCAGATAAATCATTTCACTTCTCTCCTTTTATGAATCAGGGTACGGATGACGCCGAGCAGAATGCAGGCCAGTACAATATAGATCACATTGATTTCGAGAACGCAGGCGGCGATAAAAGCAAGAACCATGATGATAATGGAAGACGTACTTTTGCTTTGAACGACGCCGGCGCCCATTTCATATACCACGGAAGCTATGACGGCGCCCACGCCGGCCTGCATGCCTTCGAGCATCTGGCTGATAATTGCGTTACTGCGAAAAGCGGCGTAAAAGACAGAAATCAGAGAGATGATGACAAAAGGCGGGATGATGGTAGCGACGATTGCCGTAAGGGCGCCGATGATTCCGGCCAGTTTATAGCCCACCACGATGGCTCCGTTTACCGCGATGGCTCCGGGAGCGGACTGGGCAATGGCTACCAGATCCAGCATTTCATTTTCTTCAATCCAGTGATATTCATCCACAAATTTTTTCTTTAATAAGGTTACGATTACGTATCCCCCGCCAAAAGTAAAGGCGCTCAGATACAGGGTAGAAATAAACAGTTTTATCAGTACCTGTCGTTTGTTTTCCATTTTTGCGTTCCTCCTCCGGTATCAGTATATCCAGTCTTGATCCATATGTAAAATAGTATTATTCTATTGATATAATAATGATTTTGTTATGTGTGGAAGGATATTGAAATGACGCTCAGACACATGAAGATATTTACGGCTGTCTTTCAGTGCGGCAGTATTACAAAGGCAGCCAGAGAACTGCATCTGGCTCAGCCATCGGTGAGCCTGGCGATTAAAGATCTGGAAGAATATTATGGAGTGCGCCTGTTTGAGAGGACGGGGAGAGGCATTTCTGCTACGGAAGCAGGCAAGGAATTTTACAGCTGCTCCCTGCATATCGTATCGCTGTTCGATGAGATGGAAAAACGGCTCAGAAACTGGGACGCCATTGGAAATCTGCGGATAGGAACCAGCGTGACCATCGGAACCCATATTCTGCCCGCGCTGCTCAGCCGCTGTCGGGAAAGAATGCCGCAGCTTACAGTGGAAGCGTTTGTGAGCAGATCGTCTGAGGTGGAAGAGCGTGTTTTGTCTAATGCCATAGATATAGGCCTGATTGAAAACCAGCCGGAAAGTCCGGAGTGCCGCGCGGTTCCTTTTATGCAGGATGAATTGTGCGCCATCGCGGCGCCCTCCCATGAACTGGCCGGAAGAGGGCAGGTCACTCTGAGCGAGCTTGCATGTTATCCGTTTCTCATGCGGGAAAAAGGAAGCGCCGGGCGCGACATTCTGGAAGCCTGCTTTGCAGTGCGGCAGCTGTCGGTAAAACCTGTTCTGGAAAGCGTCAGTACGCAGGCCATTGTCAGCAGCGTGGCCGCAGGTCTGGGCGTGGCCGTGCTTCCCTGTCTTCTGGTACAGAAGGATCTGGAGGAAGGCACGATTATACGCCTGCCTCTGGATGTTCCGCTGCGGCGGGATTTAAATATTATTTATCATAAGAGCAAGTACCTGACTCCGAACATGAAAATGTTCATGCGGCTGTGTATGGAAAGTGAAAATGGAGGAACAGACTACGATGAGACAGACACCTGAAGAAAACACAAAAACCCTGTATCTGGAGTGCCGCTCCGGAATCAGCGGAGATATGACGGTAGCGGCGCTTCTGGATCTGGGGGCAACCGAGGAAAATCTGCGCCGGACTCTGGCAAAGCTGCCGGTAGACGGATATGAGATAAAAGTACAGAGACTTCGGAAGAACGGTCTGGAGGTCTGTGATTTTGACGTGATTCTGGAGAAAGAACATTGTCACGGGGATCATGAGCAGCACCATGGGGAGCATACACATCACCATGAGCATCATCATGAGCACCGTACCTGGAAGGATATCGAGAAAATTCTCCGGGCGGCAGGCCTGAAACCGCGGGTGCTGGAACTGTCCCTGCAGATGTTCCGGGCCGTAGCGGAAGCAGAGGGAAAGGCCCACGGCTGCCTGCCGGAGGAGGTACATTTTCATGAGGTGGGCGCGGTGGATTCCATCGTGGATATCGTGGGAACTGCAGCCTGCCTGGAGGAGCTGGGGATAGGAAAGGTAGTAACATCTGATTTGTGGGAAGGCTGCGGTCATGTTCGCTGTCAGCACGGAGTACTTCCTGTGCCCGTCCCGGCGGTACTGGCTATCACAGAGGCCCATGGACTGACCCTGCGTCAGACAGAGCAGCAGGGAGAAATGGTGACTCCTACCGGAGCGGCCATTGCCGCTCTGTCCGAAGGCCGGCATCCCTCCCGGTTCCGCGTATTGAAGACTGGACTGGGCGCCGGGAAAAAGGAATTTCCCAGGGCAAATATTCTGCGGGCCATGCTTATAGAGGAGGAGCCGGAAGGGGAACTGTGGCTTCTGGAGAGCAACATCGACGACTGTACCGGTGAGGCCCTGGGCTATGCCATGGACTGCCTTCTGGAGGCCGGAGCCAGAGACGTCTTCTTCACGCCCATCTATATGAAGAAAAACCGTCCCGCCTACAAGCTTTCTGTGCTCTGCGACGAGGAAAAGATCCGGGAAATGGATGAAATACTGTTCCGTGAGACCACCACCATCGGCGTGCGGCGCTGCCGGGTAGAACGGGATGTGCTGGAACGGAGATTTGCGGAAGTCGAGCTGTCGCTGGGAACAGCAAAGGTAAAGGTGTGTCGCCTTCCGGACGGCAGCGAGGTGTGGTATCCGGAATATGAGAGTGTAAAAGAACTGGCCCGGAAGAGCGGGAAGGGGTACAGTGAGGTATACCGGATGGTGAAGGAATGTGGAAAGAAGTACCACTAGAATAAAAGAGAAAAGGGAGGGGAATGGAAGCTGGTTCTATGGCTTCCATTCCTCTCCCTTTTCCTTTGTACAGTTTAATTTTTTCCGTGATTTTCTTTTACAAGCTTTGCCACAGTTCCGCCCAGCAGGAACAGGGCGATCAGGTTTGGGATGGACATCAGTCCGTTAAAGGTGTCGGCGATGCTCCAAAGAAGTCCCAGATCCACGGTGGCGCCAAGAACAGCTACAGCCGAATAGATGAGCATGAACGGACGGTTTACCCGGGAGCCGAAGAGGAATTCAATGCACCGGGTTCCGTAGAGTCCCCAGCCGATGATGGTGGAAAAAGCAAAGCAGCAAAGAGCTACCGCTGTAAATATGGATACCCAGTTACCATAGGTGGCAGTAAAGCCGCTGATAGTAAGCTCTGCTCCGGCAGCCGCCCCGTATGGAACAGAAACGCCGCTGCAGAGGATAACGAGCGCCGTCATCGTACAGATTACAATGGTATCCGTAAATACTTCAAAAATTCCGAAATATCCCTGGGACACAGCATTGTCCGTGTCCGCTGCCGCATGGGCAATTGAGCCCGTTCCAAGACCAGCCTCGTTGGAAAAGATACCGCGGGATACACCGTTTTTCATACTCAGGAACAGGGTTCCCACAGCTCCGCCTGTGACAGCGGACGGAGAAAAGGCGCCTTCAAAGATGGAGCGGAACACAGCAGGCACATGTTCGATGTGCAGGAAAATCACGCCGAGGGCCAGAAGGATGTAAAGAAGAGCCATAAACGGCACCAGCTTTTCTGTTACCTGTCCGATGCGCCGGATACCGCCCAGCAGAACCAGAGCCACGATGACAGCGATGACAATTCCCAGGATCAGATTAAAAGTACCGACAGACTCCGGAGTAATTAGGGAATAGTTAAGCAGAGCCGAGTCCACAGCAGTACTGATCGTATTGACCTGTGTCGCGTTTCCGGTACCGAAGACTGTCAGAACGCCAAGTACTGAGAAAATGACAGCCAGCCAGCGGAAGCGCGGACCCAGTCCGTTTTTAATATAATACATGGGACCGCCCACCCAGAGCGATAGCCCCTGCCACACCGGCAATGTTTCCTGTCCCCACCGTAGCCGCAAGGGCAGTACAGACCGCCTGGAACGGAGTGACGGATCCATCCGCCGCGTTCCCCTTGTGGAACAGACGCCCCAGGGTCACCTGGAAGGTATAGCCAAACTTCCGGAACTGAATGAAGCCCATCCGGATACTCAGGTACAGTCCTACACCGATAATGCAGACCATAGCGGGAATTCCCCATACAAAACTGTTTACAGAACTGTTGATTTGTTCGATTATTTGCAGCATGAAACTTTCTCCCTCACTATTGCATAGTATCCCGAAATTAAAAAATCCCGGGGGATCCTCCCTGTTTTCAAAGACGATTGTATTTATCATAGCATACTTTTTTCGGGGATGCGAGAAATTTTAAGTAACAGGATACATAATGCAGACAGTCCTGATTATTACTTGAAAAAGGAAGGGATTTGTTTATTATTATAAGTAAGGGAAAAAGTTAAAAATCTGGCTTTCGGGCCCCACAATGAGATGAGGAACCGCAAAGATGTATGATGTGTTAATTATTGGCGCAGGCGTTATCGGCTGTGCGGCAGCAAGGGAATTGTCCAGATATGAAGCAGGGATCTGTGTGGTGGAGCGATGTTCGGACGTCTGCGAAGGTACGTCCAAAGCAAACAGCGGCATCGTGCATGCGGGGTATGACGCGCCCACAGGTTCCATGAAAGCAAGGATGAACGTAACCGGAAATGAGAAAATGGAAGAACTCTGCCGGGAGCTGGATGTTTCGTTTCAGAGAATCGGCTCGCTGGTGATCTGTATGGAGGAAGAGCGGATTCCGGAATTGCAGAAGCTATATGACAGAGGAATTGCCAATGGGGTAAAAGGTCTGCGGCTTCTGAACCGGGAGGAGACTCTGGAACTGGAGCCCGGGCTGTCTGAGAAAGTCCGGGGAGCTCTGTATGCTCCGTCAGCAGGGATCCTGTGTCCTTTCGAGCTGACTGTCGCTCTGGCGGAGAACGCGGCAGCCAATGGCGCGGAATTCAGGCTGAATACAGAGGTCACAGATATTGTCAGAGAACACGGCGGTTATATTGTGCGGACCAATCAGGGAGACCTCAGAACCCGTATGGTGGTAAATGCCGCGGGTGTATATGCAGATGTGTTTCATAACATGGTAAGCAGTGACAAAATCCATATCACGCCGAGAAAAGGCGAGTACTGCCTGCTGGATACAGAAGCCGGCGGACTGGTACGTCACACGGTATTTCCCCTTCCGGAAAAGAAGGGAAAAGGAATTCTGGTAACGCCCACGGTTCATGGAAATATCCTGCTTGGGCCCACAGCGGCACCTGTTGAGGACAGGGAGGGAGTCAATACCACAAAAGAAGGACTGGAGGCAGTGCTGCACAGCGCAGAGCAGTATGTAAAAGAGCTTCCGGTCCGAAAGGTTATCACATCCTTTGCAGGACTTCGGGCCAGTGAGGACGGTCGGGAATTCGTCCTGGGAGAGGTAAAAGACGCACCCGGATTCTTTGATGCGGCAGGAATCGAATCGCCCGGATTAAGCAGTGTGCCCGCCATCGGAGAGTTTCTGGCGGAAATGATTCAGAAACGGGGCGGCTGGAGAGCAAAAGAAAAGTTTGAAAGCAGACGCAAAGGCATCCGAAGATTTCTTGAGCTTACACCGGAAGAACAGCAGGAGCTTCTTCGGGAAAATCCGGCTTATGGAACTATTGTCTGCCGCTGTGAAAAGATTACGGAAGGCGAGATTCTGGAAGCGATCCGCAGACCATTGGGCGCGACGACGCTGGACGGGATCAAGCGGAGGACCCGGGCGGGAATGGGCCGCTGCCAGGGCGGATTCTGCAGTCCGCGGGTTATGGAGCTTCTGGCGTCAGAACTTCACAGAGCTCAGGAGACAATCACAAAATGCGGCGGGAATTCCCGGATGCTGGCGGGGCATATAAGGGGGACAGACAGTGAAAAGGATTGAAGCGGTCATTGTGGGCGGCGGCCCGGCAGGAATGGCGGCAGCCCTGTCGGCCCGGCAGAACGGACTTGAAAACATTCTGATTCTGGAAAGGGAGGAGGAGCTGGGCGGTATTCTGAATCAGTGCATTCACACCGGCTTTGGACTCCATACTTTCGGGGAAGAGCTGACGGGACCGGAATACGCGGCCAGATATGTGGAAAAAATAGAAAAAGAGAAGATTCCTTTTTACACAGGAACCACTGTGCTGGAGATTCAGAGTGAGGAGCAGTCAAAGCTCAAGACAGTCACTGCCGTGAACAGGATACAGGGCGTTTTTCAGTTACAGGCGGATACTGTCATTCTCGCCATGGGATGTCGGGAAAGACCGAGAGGAGCGTTGAATATTCCGGGCTTCCGGCCGGCAGGGATCTACAGCGCAGGAACGGCGCAGCGACTGGTGAATCGGGAAGGATATCTGCCTGGCAGAGAAATTGTGATTCTCGGGTCCGGAGATATAGGCCTGATTATGGCCCGGCGCATGACTCTGGAGGGCGCCAGGGTAAAGGCAGTAGCGGAACGTCTCCCTCATCCCGGCGGTCTGATGCGCAATGTAGTGCAGTGTCTGGAGGACTACGATATTCCTTTGAAACTGAACTGCACCGTGGCTGAGATACACGGAAGAGAGAGGATAGAAGGAGTTACCCTTGTCCAGGTGGATGGGGAAAACCGGCCTGTCCCGGGAACAGAAGAATTCATCTCTTGCGATACTCTTCTTCTTTCCGTGGGGCTGATTCCGGAAAATGAGCTGACAGCTGCAATGGGAGCTGCCATGAATGAAAAGACCGGAGGACCGATGGTGAGCGAGACGCTGGAGACAAGCGTTCCGGGTGTGTTTGCCTGCGGAAACGTCCTGCACGTCCATGAGCTGGTGGACCATGTCTCCAGGGAAGCCGAAGAAGCAGGACGATTTGCGGCTGAATGGGTAAAGAAAAGATGAGAAAAAAAGAATTCATATGCATTGTGTGTCCGAACGGCTGTAAATTGACCGCAGAAGTGTCAGAGGAAAGCGGCGGGAGCAGCGTAAACGTGACAGGTTACAGCTGTAAAAGAGGAAAAGAATATGGACAGACAGAGGCTGTTCACCCGGTCCGCAGTGTAACATCCACTGTTCGTGTGACAGGCGGAGACCATCCTCTGGTGCCGGTCAAAACAGTAAAAGAAGTGCCAAAAGAGAAAATATTTGAATGCATGGAGGCCATCCGGGCGCTGTCCGTGGCGGCTCCTGTGCACATAGGACAGATTCTGATAAGAAATATTGCGGGCACAGGAATTGACCTGGCAGCAACGGGGAATGTAAAGCAAGTGCAGTAGAATAATGCCAAAAAGGCTGCCAAAACGGAAAAGAGGTTTACCTTTGGGGCAAATTGTGCTATGATGTTCAGGAAATAAGGGGTGTATTTTGCCCTTTTTCAGGAAAGTTATTATCCAGTCAAAAAGCCTGAAATTCAGAATCGTCGCATTGCCGCGTTCTGGAGAAGGGCGGTCATCCTGTAAAACACGAATTCGGGCGGAAAGCGCGGAATGGCGGAGCATACCTTTTTCGCAGACTAAACGGAACTGTGCAGAGGCAAGGGAGGGACAGACATGTGGTACGTGATTCAGGTCCAGACAGGCCGGGAAGAACAGGTTATGGAAGAGGCCAGAAGCTATGAGGTGCATGAGTATTTTGATGAAATCTTTGCACCCCACTACGAGAGAAAAAAGAAGTACCTCGGGAAATGGCATATGGAGACAAGCCTTCTGTTCCCCGGCTATCTTTTTATCATCAGTTCCCATCCGGAGGAGCTCTACAAGGCACTGAAACGAATTCCGCAGCTGACCAGGATTCTCGGAAACGGAGAGAAATGGACCCCGATGACAGAAGAGGATATTGAAATCGTGGAACTGCTCTCCGGAGAGGAGCGCCTGATGAAATTTTCAGAAGGCTGGATACAGGGTGACAAGGTGATGGTGACAAAAGGTCCTTTAAAAGGGATGGAAGGAAACATCAGCCGGATAGACCGGCATAAGAGAGTGGCCTGGCTGAACGTGGAGCTGTTCGGAAGAACCGTGGAGCTGCAGGCAGGGCTGGAGATTATAAGAAAAGAATAAAAAGGAAGCGTATAATATGTTTAATCGGGATAATCATTTCAAACCGTTTGAATCAAGAGTATGGCTGTCTTCTCCTACGATGCACGGGCCAGAACTGGAATATGTAAAGGAAGCCTATGAGACAAACTGGATGTCTACAGTAGGAGCTAATATTAATGAAGCAGAGCGGCTTGCCTGTGAGAAAATTGGCTGCAGATATGCCGTTGCTTTATCAGCCGGAACGGCAGCTCTTCACATGGCTGTGAAGCTGGCTGGGGTGAAGCCAGGGCATAAGGTGTTCTGCTCGGATATGACTTTTGACGCAACAGTCAATCCAGTGGTTTACGAAGGCGGAATTCCGGTTTTTATTGATACGGAATATGATACCTGGAATATGGATCCGGTGGCATTGGAGAAAGCCTTTGAAATTTATCCGGATGTAAAGGTAGTAGTAACAGCACATCTGTATGGCACGCCGGGAAAGATAGATGAAATTCGCGCTGTCTGTGATAGACATGGGGCCATTCTGATTGAGGACGCAGCAGAATCGCTGGGCGCGACATATAAAGGAAAACAGACAGGCACTTTCGGCGACGTAAGTGCTATTTCTTTTAATGGAAATAAAATCATTACCGGTTCATCCGGGGGAATGCTTCTGACGGATGATAAGGAACAGGCAGAGAAGGTTCGTAAATGGTCCACACAGGCAAGGGAAAACGCCCCCTGGTATCAGCATGAAGAACTGGGTTACAATTACCGGATGAGTAATGTGATTGCCGGGGTCGTAAGAGGTCAGTTCGGATATCTGGACGAGCATATCGCTCAGAAGAAAGCAATTTATGAGCGGTATAAAGAGGGGTTGGAAGGTCTGCCTGTAAAGATGAATCCGTTTGATGCATCGAATTCAGAGCCGAATTTCTGGCTCAGCTGCCTTCTGATAGAGGAAGATGCTATGTGTGCGCAGGTACGGGGAGAATGCGATGTACTTTATAGACCGGAGAATGGGAAGAGCTGTCCGACGGAGATTCTGGAAACTCTGGCTAAGTATAATGTGGAAGGGCGTCCTATCTGGAAGCCCATGCATATGCAGCCTATCTACAGGATGAATGGGTTTGTCACAAGAGAAGGAAATGGACGGGCGAAGACTAATGCTTATATTGCAGGCGGAGTAAAAGGAAAAGACGGAAAACCTCTGGATGTGGGAATGGATATTTTCCAGAGAGGTTTGTGTCTGCCCAGTGATAATAAAATGACAGCGGAGCAGCAGACGGTCATCATTGAGATAATAAAAGGATGCTTTGAGTAATATGAAGAAAAAAGATGGAGTTACACAGCAAAGTAAATTTATAAAGCCAACATATGGAATTTATGCCAGATTTGTAAAAAGATATTTGGATGTATTCATTTCTTTGATGGGATTAATAGTCCTTTCTCCGCTTTTTATTCTGCTTATTATAATCGGAACCATAGAGATGAAAGGGAATCCATTCTTTTTTCAGCAGAGACCTGGAAAAAACGAAAAGATTTTTAATCTGATCAAATTTAGAACTATGACAAATAAAAAAGATAAGGATGGGAATCTGCTGCCGGATGAGCAGAGACTGACGGCTTATGGAAAGTTTCTGAGAAGTACCAGTCTGGACGAACTGCCGGAATTATGGAATATTTTGAAGGGCGATCTTTCGTTAATAGGACCAAGGCCGTTGTTGATAAAATATTTGCCGCTCTATAATTCTTTTCAGCGGCATCGCCATGATGTACTGCCGGGACTCACAGGGTATGCACAGGTGCATGGACGGAATCAGGTATCCTGGGAAAAGAAGTTTGAGATGGATGTGTGGTATGTACAGCACGTTTCTTTTTTGACGGATTTAAAGATCTTGTTGGATACAGTTGCTGTGGTGTTGAAACGGGAAGGAATTTCTTCGGACACTTCGGTTACTATGGAAGAATTTAAAGGATCCTGAAAAGGGGCAGATTGAGTTGGAAAAAGAAGTTATTATCATTGGAGCAAGTGGTCATGGAAAAGTTGTTGCTGATATTGTGTGTTGTTCCGGAGATAGGGTAAAAGGATTTTTGGATGACAATTTCAAAATGGGGAGTTCTTTTATTGGTTTTCCTATATTGGGGACAACCAACAATTATAAAGATTTTCCTGGAGCTGAGTTTGTAATAGCTATTGGAAATGCTGTTATAAGGGAAAGAATGGTAGGTAAATTGCAGGGAGTAAAGTGGTACACAGCTATTCATCCAACCGCAGTTATTTCAAAAATAGATACTCGCATTGGTGAAGGAAGCGTTGTTATGGCCAATGCGGTGGTTAATTCTGGAACAGCGATCGGAAAGCATTGCATTGTTAATACAGGGGCTATTGTGGAGCATGATAATATATTAGAAGATTTTGTCCATATTTCTGTGGGTGCAAAGCTTGCAGGGACGGTCAAAGTGGGGAAAAGCAGCTGGATTGGAATTGGTGCAACTGTAAGCAACAATTTAAATATCTGTGAGAACTGCATGTTTGGTGCAGGGGCGGTAGTAATTAATAATATTGAGCAATCTGGTACTTATGTGGGAGTTCCAGTAAAGAGGATATAAAAATATGAAGAAAAAATTCTTGATGACAGCAACTGTTCCGTCTATGATAGGACAGTTTAATATGGAAAATATAAAGATTCTTCTGGAAATGGGTTATGAAGTTCATGTGGCTTGCAACTTTAAAGATAGAAGCGTCTGGACAGATAAAAGAATTGAGGAATTTGAAAAGCAGCTTTTGGAATTAGGTGTAAAAAAAATACAGATAGATTATGCAAGATCGCCTTATAGTATTTTGAAATTGATTAAATCCTATTTTGAATTGAAAAATATCATTAAGATAGAAAAGTATGTGTGTTTACATTGTCATACGCCTGTAGCGAGCATGATTTCCAGGTTGGCGGCTAAAAAAACAGATACAAAAGTAATTTATACAGCTCATGGATTTCATTTTTATAAAGGAGCTCCTCTAATAAACTGGATTTTGTATTATCCTATTGAAAAACTGTTATCTTACTATACAAATGTATTGATAACTATCAATAAAGAAGATTATCAGCGGGCGAAAAAGTTTTTTCATGCAAAAAAAATAAAATATATTCCAGGTGTTGGAATTGATATAGAGAAAATACAATCTATACAAGTAGATCGCAATGCAAAGAGAAAAGAACTAGGGATAAATGAAAAGGATTTTTTCTTATTATCTGTGGGTGAACTTAATAAAAACAAAAATCATGAAATAGTTATTAGAGCTTTATCAAAACTGCAGAATTCAAATGTTAAATACGCAGTATGTGGACAAGGGGAATTGGAAAAATATTTGGAAAATGTGGCGGTGAAATTGGGGGTGAAAGATCAGCTTTTTCTATTAGGTTTCCGAACAGATATCATAGAAATATACAAAAGTGCGGATTTATTTTTATTCCCCTCTAAGCGAGAAGGACTTTCGGTTGCATTAATGGAGGCAATGGCATGTGGATTGCCTTGTGTTGTGTCGAAAATTAGAGGAAATACAGACTTGATAGAAGATAAAAAGGGAGGATATATATGGAAGGATGTAAAAAATGAGATGGAACTGGTTTATTGCTGTAATAAACTAATTCAAAATAAAACAAAATGGGGGAATATGGGAAAAGAAAATAGAGAAAAAGTAGAGTTATTTGATAAAAAAATTGTAAGAAATAAAATGAAAAAAATATATGAAAAAATGGACGGATTACAAGATGAGGATTATGCACTTGTTAAATAGTAATAGTTATAGTGGGGCGGAAAATGTAGTAATTGAAATAATTGCTTGTATGAAAAAAAGGAATGTTGAATGTATATATGTTAGTCCTTCAGGACCTATAGAATTGGTTTTAAAGAGACGAAATATACCATATTGTCTTGTTGATAATTTAAGCATTAAAGAGGTAGTAGCTGTCGTTGAAAAATACCAACCGGACATTATTCATGCACATGATTTTACTGCCTCTATTATATTGGCTATGTCAAGAATAAAAAGGCCTGTAATCTCCCATTTACATAACAACCCATCTTGGATTAAAAGAATCAACTTAAAAACAATTGTGTACACTTGTTCGTCTATAAAATACAAAAAAATTTTATTGGTGTCAGAGGCAATTGAAAAAGAATTTATATTTCATGGAATAATGAAAATGAAAGGAGAAGTTATAGGAAATCCGATATCTCTGAACAAAATTATTTATAAAAGCAATGAGGTTTGCAACGAAAAGTATGATATTGTTTTTTTGGGAAGATTGACAGAGCAAAAAGATCCTATTAGATTTCTTGAATTAATTCAAAGGATTTCGGAAAAATATACAGAAATTTCTTGTGTAATGATAGGTGATGGAGAATTACGACAGAAATGTTTGGATGAGATCTCAGAAAAGCATTTACAGAATAACGTTAAAGTTCTTGGATTTCAGGAAAATCCGTATTCTATTTTAAAAAATAGCAAGATATTGTGTATGCCCTCAAAATGGGAAGGATTTGGGTTGGCTGCAGTTGAAGCGTTAGCATTAGGCGTGCCTGTATTATGTACACCTGTTGGGGGGCTGGTAAGAATAGTAGATGATGCGTGTGGGAAAATTTGTAAGTGCAATGATGAGTTTTTGATGGAAATGAATAAAATCATCGATAATGAAAATTATAGAAAACTAAAAAGTGAAAATGCCTTAAAAAAGGCAAAAAAACTGGAAAATATAGAAGAGTATATATCTCGACTTTGGAAAATATATCAGGAAATTAAGGAATGTTAAAATGAAAAAATTCTGGAATATTTTAATAATTTTACTGCCCATATTAATTGTATATGAAGCTCCTGTAAAAGGTGTAAGTATTATTGAGATATTAATGGTTTTATGTATTCCTTATCTCTTGAGAAAGGAGATTATAGATAATAGAGGATGTTTTAAATTAAATTATTTTAAGATTTTTAGTATTATATATATATGTTTTATTCTTTTAACCTTTATTATTAATATCCCTTTTGCATCAGAACAGGAAAGAATTACAGTGATTTTTCGGACAGGAAGGTACTTACTTTATTGGGTATTGCTTGTGTTAATTGATCGTGTAAAAGATATGGAATATTCCATTAAAATATATGAGTATACAGCAGTGTTTAGCATTATATTTTTAATATTACAAATAGTTGTATTAAAAATAGGTGGATATTATATTAATGGAACAATTCCATTTCTTGCAGTAATGAATTCTGCGGGACTTGACGAGCAGATTCAAAATATTTATACCATGGGGGGGAGACCCTTTTCTATCTTTTCTGAGCCGTCAGGCGGAGCACAGTATATTACCGGACTTTTAGCTATTGAACTTTTTTATAGAAAGAAGATTAACAGAAATTTATGTATTTTTTTAACATTAGGTATTTTCTTGATGGCCTCTAATACTGGAATTTTGTTAACGGCGTTACTCTATTTTATGTTTTTGGGAGACGGTGTTCTGACAGGAAGAATTGATTTAAAAAAATATTTGATTCCTGCGTTGGCTGTTTTAATAGTAGCTATTTTTATGATATTGAGTAATAGTACATTGGCAGATAGAATTTCTAATGTAAATGTGTGGGTGGGAAGATTCGGCGGATTCCAGGTTTTTTCTGAAAAATTTACTTTGAGAGAAATGTTATTTGGACATGGAATGAATGATAATTATGAAATATTTTTACCAGGTATTGCCCAGTTTTATTATTATTTTGGATATGTCGGCTTGGTATTGATAACATTACTTTTAATATGGTTATATGCAAATTTAGATAGAAATGCAAGAAAATTGTTGATATATATTTTGGCTTTAAATGTAGGTAGTAATATGTTTTTTGGTCAATTTATAATAACGATATGGTTCTTTTTATATGATAAAACACATTTAAAGAGAGGATTATTACTAAATGAAAAAAATATGTCTCGTAATACCTAATTTTGGTAAATTTCCAAATTATTTTGATTTGTGGGTTCACTCTGCAGAAAAAAATACAGAGATTGATTTTTTTATTTTTACAGATGTAGATATTAAAATTCCACTTTCCACTAACATAAAAGTTA
Source organism: uncultured Merdimonas sp. (assembly GCA_944378225.1). Lineage (GTDB taxonomy): Bacteria > Bacillota > Clostridia > Lachnospirales > Lachnospiraceae > Laedolimicola. The sequence continues at coordinate 9,088 of CALWGE010000002.1, read as the reverse complement.
TTAAAAGTAGTTTACATGATGTGAAAAAAAGACTGGAAAATGTTATTGGGCAAGAAATAATATTAGAACAGCCTTATAAACTCTGTGATTATAAACCATTTTACGGGTTAGCGTTTAAAGAATATTTGAAAGAATATGAGTTTTGGGGACATTGTGATTTGGATTTGATTTGGGGAAATGTCAATAATTTTCTGACGGAAAAAGTATTACAAGAATGTGATAGGATTTATGATAGAGGGCATCTTATAATATACAGAAATATTCCTGAATTGAATACACTGGCTTTTGATGAAAGAAAAGATATGCCGCTTACATGGAGAGAAATGATAAAAACTAACTATATTTGTCATTTTGATGAAATGCCTATATGGAATAAAATACTCAGACAAAAAGGTATGGCAATATATGAAAAGATAGATTATCTGGATGTACGTCATCAATATTACCGTTTTGTACTTGATAGAGGAATTGAAAAAGAGGCAAAACAAATATATTCGTGGGAAAATGGGAAAATTATAAGAACTTATCTTCGAGATAATAAATTACAAAATGATGAGTGGATATATGTACATCTTCAAAAAAGAGATATGAAAAAACAGTTTGAAGGAACACTGGAAAAATTTGACATTTTGCCTGATGGATTTGATTACTATCATGAAAAAGATGTTTCTTATGTTGAAAAGTTTTGCCCAGCAAAAAAAATATGGCTTTTATATTGGAAAAAAAGAGTAAAAGAAATAATTGTGAATCTTAAAAATGGAGCTTTGATGATTAGATGGATTCGAAGAAAGAGAGAATTAATTAATGCAAAATAATAAAAAGGTTTTAATTTTAACGGATGATTTTCCACCTTATAATAATGCTAATGGTATTTGTTCTTACAGATATGCTAGAGCGTTTTTAAATGAAGGCTATGAAGTGCATGTACTTTGCTTTAGACACAAGGGTGAAGTTAAAGAACAAAAAGAAGGCCTTTTTTATATCCACAGATGGCGTCCGCGTTTCTTTTTTTTGCTTAAAAATTACGGAATAAGAAATGCAAACACTTTAAAAGGGAGTTTGTGTTATAAATTAGCGATTTGGTTACATCGATTTAAAGGAATCATATTTTTGCCATTATACCCATTAGAATCACCTCTAGCTGCGTGGAGATTTTGTAGAAAAGCTGGGGAAATTATATCAAAATATAAAATACCGAATGTTATTGCTGGTTTTATGCCGGCAGAGAGCGCATCGGCGGCAATATATGTTAAAAGAAGATATAAGGTGAAAGTGATATTCGTATGTTGGGATACGTTTACTAATACAGATAAGGCGAGAAAGTACCCGTTTATATATAATATTGGACTGAAATGGGAACATAAAATTTTTGCATCTGTTGATGTAATTGCTCAGCTAAAAGCAAATATACAACATTATAATAATTGCATTTTTGACCAATACCGAAAAAAATTTTGTGAAATTGATATACCTTTTCCAGAACAAAGAAAACTTGAAAATGAGAAAAAAATTTTGTCTATGAATAAAATAAATTTTATGTATATGGGTGGGTTATCAGTAAAAAATAATAATTTGCATGTGTTACTAAAAATTATTGACGGAATAGATGAAAATTATATTATTCATTTTTTTACACGTGGCGATGCAGAATCTTACTTAAGAGAAAGAGCGACAGAAAACAAGAAAATAGTTTGTCATGGTCAGGTGCCCTTAGATATATTGAATAAAGCCCAAGATGAGACAGATGTCTTTATTACCTTAGGACCTGTGATAGAAACAGAGGTAAATATTCCATCAAAAATATTTGAATGTATGGGAACCGGGAAAATGTGGATTCATATCTATAAATATGATCATGATGTCAGTCTCCCATATATAAAACTGTACCCATTAGGATTGGAAATAAATGCAAACGATCCGTTAGAAGTAAATATAAAAAAGATTGAAAATTTTGTAAAAAGTCACAAAAAGTGTATTGTAGCAAAAGATGAATTAGCGCGTCTTTTTCCAGAAGCGTCAGATTCTGTATTAGTTAAAGAGGTGGAAAGAATAATATGATCTTTATAAAAATGACTTGTGGCATGGGAAATCAGATGTTTATGTATGCATTTGCTCGAATGCTTCAAGAGAAGACACACCAAGATATTTGTTTGGATTATTCAGATTTTGGGGAATACTCTAAAAATCATAATGCTAGTTACAATAATACATTAAAAAATTTTTATTTGAAAGATTGCAAAGTAATAGAAGAACGGCGCGAGTTTTTGGATTTAACAGGAGATCAAGGCAAAGAATATTATAGATTAAAAAAGAAACTGGATATTGCATTACAAGTGTCTCGGATTTCAGGCAGACATTTTATTGAGGAACAATTTCAGTACGAATGGAATAAAAAAGGATTGTTTTTTGGCAGAGATGGGTATGTCAGCGTTTATCCAGAGGCTGTAAATACAAAGAATATTATTGCAAAAGGGTATTGGCAGTCAGAAAAATATTTTTATCATATAGGAGAATCTTTAAAAGAAGAATTTAAAGTTCGTTCTGCCTTATCAGGTAAAAATAAAATGTTGTATGAGCAAATATGCGAAACAGAATCTGTTTGTGTTCATATACGACGTGGAGATTATGTATCTCATGGAAAAACACATTGTACAGATGAATATTATAGAAAAGCAATACAATTTATTATTGAAAAACATCCTTCATCAGTATTTTTTGTGTTTTCCGATGAAATTAATTATGTAAAAAAAATGACTATTTTTTCAAATAAGACCATTTTTATAGAAGAAGATAATCCACCATTTGAAGACTTGAGATTAATGAGTGCATGTAAGCATTTTGTTTTGTCAAATAGTTCATTTAGTTGGTGGGCGCAATATTTAGCGCGATATGAAAAAAAGATAGTTGTTGCTCCGAAGCCGTGGTATAAAAGAATTTTAACTGACCTGAATCAAAATGAGTGGTTCTATATTGGAGTTCAAGGAACAGAAAAATGAAAAAGTTTTGCAGTAACTGAGATAATTTGAGTATTAATAAAGAGGATGGACGTAAAATATTAAAAAGTTTAAATGTTATGAAATAGCATAATTAAGTAATGCATTCAATTGGGGTACAGAAATATAGAGGTAAAATGATATGTCAGTTAAAGGACATTTGAGAGAAAAGAGATTATTTCAGAATACAATATTATACTTTGTTGGAAATTTTGCATCTAAGCTATTGAATATTATTCTTGTTCCAATATATATGATATACTTAAATGCAAATTCGTTGGGAAGTATTGACTTAATGCTTCTTCTATCATCTATGATAGCATTATTATTTTCGTTAGACATGACAGATGCTGTTTATAGATATATGTTAGATGCGGATACAGAAGAAAAGATTAAAAAAGTAATAACTAATGCTGTAATAACCTATGCAGTAGGGGCGTTAATTTTTTCATGCATTTATTTTCCTCTAAATTTTTCAATAAAAATACAGTTTGGACTATTATTCGGAATACATGTGGTATTGGCAAATTTCAGCCAGTTTCTTCAACAAGTATGTAGAGGACTTAAATTAAATTTATACTATGCCGTTTCAGGAATAATAATTACTTTTGTACAAGGAATATCCAATGTAATACTTATAATTTTTTTTAAACAAGGTGCCAAATCAATGCTAATCGCCCCGATTTTCGGGAGCTTATGCGTTATAACCTTTCTTACAGCTCTAACAAAATGGCATAAACATGTAAAAAAATCATTTCTTAGCATATCAGAAATAAAAAAAATGGCGAAATATTCTATGCCAATGTATATACAAGTTCTTTTATTGTGGGTTATTCAAAATAGCGGAACTTATTTTCTGACTTATTATACGGGAGAAACTACAGCCTCAGGCATATATGCTGTTGCTAATAAATTTCCAACAATTATAAATTCTTTAGCTTCCATTTTTTTATTAGCATGGCAGGAAAGTGCCATTACTGGAAAAAATGAGGAAGACGCAAAAATATTTTACAATAATATTTATACAAAGTATTTTTGGTTAATGTATTGTAGCGTAATGGGAATCTTGCCATTGTTAAGAATATATTTTGTTTTTGTTGGAAATGCAAGCTATGCAGAAGTATGGAAATATGTGCCTCCATTACTAATAACATCACTGGTTAATGCTTTGGCTACTTTTATAGGTACACAATTTATTGTAGAAAAGAATACAATAAAAATGGTGTGGACTTTAATTATACCTTCAGCAATTGCGTTAATTTTTAACTTACTGTTTGTCAAGCAGTTTAAGATTTATGCAGTCATTGGTTCTCAGTTTATATCATATTTGGTATTATTATTAATGAGAAAAAGATTGACATATAATATTTATAAATTGCAATTTAAAACTTTAAGAAGCATATTAGTTATTATAGGGGGAGGTCTTACATGCCTTCTGTATTATTTAACTAAAAGAATTGAAATTCAAATTTTAACTTTAATTATATGGTTTATGTATAATATGATAATTAATCAAGAAATTGTTAAAAAAATGCTTATGCTATTTAGCGCAAAATTAGGGAAAAGTGAATAGGTATGCAAGCTATACACAATTATTTTTGTTACTATAATAAAGAGTACAGATCTTAATTTTATTTTATATCATAAAAGTATACATGATATAAAATAAAAGGTGATTTTAATAGAGAAACTCTTTTAGCTGTTTTTTAAATCTATAGATTTTTTCTGCTAAGCCTTAAAGGTGACGTTGTTTTTGCTAAGTTACGAGTTGTATTGATTAGTGTATATTTGATAAGATGGGAATTAGGTTTTTGGTTCCATATCCCTGAAGGATTCTGCTGTTGATGTAGCTGATATGCAGAATATAAATAATTCAGTTAGATATAGAGGATTTACACTGCTGGCAAGTAACATCAAGGTTATTAGGTAAAATCTAAAGTCTATAGCATATGATATGTATTAAATGTCAGTATTAAATTAAAAGAAAGGAAACATAGTGTTTAACTTATATAAACATCCTGTTAGACAGATAAATGAATAAAAATATAAATTTAGATATAATGAGATGTCTTGCCATGTGTATGGTACTTATTATCCATATAGGTATGAAAGTGCCATTTCCTAATGGATACAATTTTTCATGGATTTATGTTGGTGGAAAAGGTGTACAATTGTTTTTTGTTCTGAGTGGATATTTAATATGTAACTCAGTATGTCATATTAAGAATATAAATTATTTCTATAAAAAAAGAATTGCAAGAATTATACCTGGATACTATTTTGCATTAATAGTTGGTTGGCTTTATGCCATAATAGTAAATTGGAAGGGTATTCCTGTAAATAGGATGTTACATATGCAGGGACTTGAGCTGCCGCTTTCAGAATTAATAGGGGCGGATAGTGTTTATGGCATTCCGTTTGTAAGATACTTTTTTTTCTTACAAATGTTTATTCCTTCTTCTGATTTTTGGCATCTTAATAATTTGAATGGTTTATGGACAATGTCATCCTTTGCATTTTTTTATGTAATAATTCCATGGATTGTGAGATTTTTCAAGAATTTTAAATCTATATTTATTTTTACAGCAATACTTTTTTTTGTCAACGTCATATTTAAAAAAATTTTATTTTTAATTTTAAAAGATTCTAGAGTAGACGAGCTAAATAATTTTATATCTTTTCAACCAATAATTACTTTAGCGTGTTTTATGCTTGGAGTTACATTATATTATGCAATAGTAGAAAATAAAATGGCGTTTTATAGTTTAGTTTTATTATTATATATAATTTTTAGTAATTTTAGCGAAAATTCATATGAATGTATTTTTACTATAGTGTTAGGTATTATGATTACATCACCTACTTTTATTAACCATCCAAGTTTGATAAAATGTATTAGAGAAGTAAGTGATATGAGTTTTAGTGTATATTTGCTTCATATGATTAACTCCTATTAGGAAAACACACTGTCAAAAGGGTTTTTGCTTTTGGCGGGGGTCAGCCCGCCTCGGCGGTGTCAGTGGTGTTGATTTCAATGTACTCGGCAATCCGGCGGAACTCGTCCGCAAACTTGAAATGAACGCTGATATTGCCGTTTTCGTAAATCTTGATGTGGTCTACCAAGTCCGTGAGGATTTCACGGGTGAGCGTTTCGATGCTTTGATACTTTGCAAATGCTACCAGTGCGGGGTGTTCCTTGTCAACGCCATTCAAGAGCTCCGCCCGTTCCGCGTTCAGCCGGGCCAGCACATCCGCAAGCTCGGCGGCCTGCCGTTCATAATCGGCTTTCATATCCCGGTATTCCTGCTGGGTGATTTCCCCGTCTTTCCAATCTTGATACAGTGACTGCTTGTAGCGGGTTATCCGGGTCAATTCCTTTTCCTTTGCGGCTATCTGGTCGTTAAGGCGGTGGGATTGACTTTTTTTCAGCGGGGCCGAGTTGATACGGGCAATCAACGCCGAGTAGGAAACGGCGGTGTTCACTTGATACTGGATAGCGAACAGGACGGCGGCCTCCAAACGGTTGTGTTTGATAGAGTGCATGGTGCAGGCCGTCCGGGAGCGGTTCTTGTAAGTGGAGCAGGCGTAATAGATATTTTTCCCGCTCTGGCTGCGGGTGATGGATTTCCCGCAGTCCGCACATTTCAGAAAACCGCTGAACAGGTGAACCTCGCGCCCTTTGGGGGAAGTCCGGGTATCGCGTACCAGCAGGGCCTGCACCTTGTCAAAGGTTTCGTGGGAGATAATCGCCTCGTGGGTATCGGGGACGCGCACCCATTCTTCCTCCGGCACAGCCTCAATCTGGTGTACCTTGTAGCTTTTCACCCGGCGGCGGCCCTGTACCAAATCCCCGGTATAGATGGGGTTGGTGAGGATTTCATGTATCATCCGGGCCCCCCACATGGGGTCGTCCGCCACAGCCGAGGAAACGGGCAGGCCCTTTTTGCGGCGGTAGGCCGTGGGGCTGGGTATGCCGTGTTCGTTGAGGTACAGCGCGATGGCCCTTTTAGACGAGCCTTGCAGGAGCATGGAATACACACGCTTGACGATTTCAGCCGCATCCGCATCCACTATAAGCTGGTGCTTGTCCTTTGGGTCTTTGATATAGCCGTAGGGGGCGAAAGAGCCGATATACTGGCCGTTGCGCCGCTTATAATCAAAAACCTGCCGGATTTTCTTTGAGGTCTGGTAGCAATAGTTATCGTTCATCACGTTAGTTATCGGAACGATAATGTTTGAAACGCTGTCGGGGTTTAGGTAGCTGTCCACATTCTCCGCAAGGGAGATAAAGCGGACGCCCATCTGCACAAACAGGTTATCAATCAGACTCCCCGCGTCACTGTAATTCCGGGCGAACCGGGAAAGGTCTTTCACAATCACGCAGTTGATTTTCCCGCTCATCACATCGGCCAAAAGCCGCTGGAAGTTTTCGCGGTTGGCATCCGTCCCGGTGTGCCCATCGTCCACATATTCAACCGCGCTTTCAAATTCGTCCATGTGCCGCTGGTAGAAGTCCCCCAGCAGGTCACGCTGGTTTTTCACGCTGTTGCTGTCATCCTTGCCCTTTTTCAAATCCTCTTTGGAAAGGCGGATGTACTCGCCCAAACGCCAGCGCCGGATTGTATATGTAGGGGTAAAAGCCTGCTGATACCCTCTGTTTTTAGCTCGTGCCATTGTTCCTCCTTCCCTATCACATTACACTTATATTATAACTCTGCCCGGGGGTATCAACAAGGATGTCGATGCCTCGGGACATTTTGTCTCGAAGTGGGGAGGGGCCGCAACAGCAGTCACAGCCCGCTCTTTTGCCGGATAAGAAAGGCCGCCAGCGCATCCTGGAGGGAGGGGCCGCCCTCGGCAAACTCGATTTTCACGCCCACGCCGCCCACGCTAAAGCAGTACGGATTGACGGCCCGTTTCACAAACCGGGCCAGCCGCTCCTCCCGGGGGAGGGTGCGGTCAAAGGCCATACCGCTCACGTCAGCCAGCGCATCCGCGCTCACCGCGCCGATGTCCACGCTTTTCATTTGTTCCAGCTCTTGTGCGGTCAGTTTCACGGCAAAACCTCCTTTTGCGTTTTGGGTTGGTGGGGAAACGCGAAAGGACAGCACTCCGAAAAGTGCTGCCCTTTGGCCTGTCCCTACCTTGGGACAAATTGTCTCGAACTTAATAGGGGCTGTCCAGAAAATGCGCCTCGGCCTCTTCCAGCCCCCGACAGTCGAACACTTCATAGAGCTCGGCCACCACGCGCCGGATGTCCCCGGCAGAAAAGCCGCAGTTTTCCATCGCATAGATGGCATAGCCCCGGCACACGTTGTTGCTCCACGGCTGGGCCAGCAGAGCAGCCAGAGCGGGGTCGTATTCCATAAGTCCGCCTCCTAATGTAAAAATGGGGAGCGCCGGGCCCGTATGTTTGGCCCGTCAAAAGACAGCGAGTAGCGGCCCGGCGTTCCCCTGTTTTGTGCGGCGGCCCCGAGCGGCAAGCGGCCAGCTTGTCCTTCGCGGATCGTGGCCGTGGGGCTGGCAAGCTCCCCACTCGCGGCGGTGGTGTTGGTCGCTCGTCCTCCCGTGGGAGAAGTCACAGCGCACCCGCCGCCCGGCTCCCCGCGTTCACTCGGGGCCGCCCGCTATGCAGTTGTGGAGAAGAAAAAACTTCCTCTCATATACCACCAGAAAAGCGGAGCAAATGGAGGGGCGGTCAGGAATTTTTTTGCAAATATTTTTTCATGCTTTTTAGACCTCCCAGAACGGACTCACGGACGGAGCTCTTATCCACGCCCTCGGCCTGAGCAATCTCCCGGTAGGTCATGCCGAGGATAAAGTGAGCGTCCACCCGGCGGCCCTGGATCTCCGGCAGGCTGTTCAGCGCGTTCCATAGACGGCAGAACCGCTCCTTGAGCTCCAGCACCTCGTCCGGGGTGAGCTCATGCAGGCAGGCGGAATACTCGATGCCGTCATCCGCGTCCAAGGAATAGTATGCCTTGTTGTAGCGGGCCCGCTCGGTATAGGCGGCCTCGGAGCGGACGCTGGCCCGGAGCGCCTCGGCCACATCATCGGAAACCTCAATATATTCGTCCTGGGTGTACCAGTAGTAA
>CALWGE010000001.1 GCA_944378225.1 uncultured Merdimonas sp. | reverse complement strand
CTAGCTGAAGGAATTATTTTGTTTTCATTTTGATATCGATGTAAACGCCAGCCGGCATCTCCAGTCTGGACAGTGCATCAACCGTTTTCTGGGTCGGTGTAATGATATCGATGAGTCTCTTGTGAGTTCTCTGCTCGAACTGCTCTCTGGAGTCTTTGTACTTGTGTACAGCTCTCAGAATAGTTACTACCTCTTTCTTTGTCGGCAGCGGAACCGGGCCGCTCACCTGCGATCCGTTCTTCTTTACAGTTTCGATGATCTTCTTTGCGGACGCATCCACCAGCTGATGATCATAAGCCTTCAGTGTGATTCTCATTACTTGACTTGCCATAAAAAAAGTCGCCTCCTTTTCGTACTTTTAAGACCAGTACGACAAGCGGTGACTGTACACTCTCCCGTGTGTATCCTGTATAAAAAGGAAACCTTCACGTTGTTTCCGCGCTCAGACGGACAGTTAATTTGTACAGTGACTTGTCGCCAGTTTCATAACTTGACATTCGCTCCACGGAAAACCTGCCATTCTCAGGCAGCAACCTCACGCTTCACAGCTATCAATGTCACAACAGTAGTGATTATACAAGAATATTCGGGGAATTGCAAGGATTTTCTCAAAAAAATTCCAGAAAAACTTTTTACAAATTGTGCAAAGTTTTGTCTGGAATTTTGGTGATTTTGACGGTATGAAATCTTGTAATTCTAAGGTGCTGCGAGAGCATTCTCAAGGTACAAGATACTATGGAATGCCACGGCTGACCGCTCAGAAGCCCCCACCCTCTCCACGTCTCAGACAAGCCGTATACTGGAATTATACAGTTCATCAGGACAGATATCCTGCCCATGAGGCCACATGACAGTAAAACCATCCACATTCACAGCATTGAAATAGTCCGGATTATTGAGTTCCCCATACCACTCTCCCCGGATATATGGTTTCACGTCAAAGCATTTTATTTCGCCGTTATCGAAGACAATTTTCAAACAATAATTCTTCAACGGTGTTACTTGTATTGCTGTCGGTCTTAACATCCTGTCACCTCTTTCATTTCAGTGGCTCTATTTTAAAATATCCTTCCCGTATAACGCATGAATATGCGGAAGCTTGTGCTTTTCTCCCCGCTCGCTGTGCATTCTGATAATAATTCCATAGAACATTGATAATGTCGGCACTTGTGCTCTATCTCCTCCTATTATACAGGATTTTAGCGTTCATTAACAGACAGCAATACGTTTTATCCGCAGTTTTATCCTTTATCTTTCTTTTGTCTCGGTGAAACCGTTGGCGAACTGCCAGAATTTCCGACTGTAGGGATGAGGATATCCCTGAAGCAGCCGAAAGACTTTCACTTGTTTTAACAATATCAAAACAGCTTTCTTATGTCAACCATTATTTTACATTTTCATTTCTGATATTTCGCTTTACAGCGAAGGCATCTGCAATCGCATAAGAAAAACTGTATTCTGTACCGCCCTATCAGAATGCAGTTTTATTTCTCAACAAAAAGAGAAAACTTCTAAGTCCTGCGCCTGGTCTCTTTGCGGAACAACATGAATTTTAATTAATAAGCACTTCAAAATCATTTGCTCTGCTGTTATAATATCTTCATAATTTAACACAATACCTTACAGGGAGGAGTCAAATGAATATCAGACTCATCGCATTTGATTTAGATGGAACGCTCTTAAACAGCGCAAAATCTATTTCCACATACACAAAAAATATTCTTACACGCGCCGTGGAAAACGGAGCTACCCTTGTACCTGCCACCGGACGGCTTCAGCTTGGCCTTCCCAAAGACGTTCTGGCCCTTCCATCTTTAAGATATGTGATTGCAATCAATGGAGCCGAAGTTTTTGATCTGAAAGAACACCAGCTTTTATATCAGGCAGAACTGAACAAAAAAGATGCTCTGGCGCTCATGGAGTACATGGATACTCTGCCTGCCATCTACGGGTGGTACCAGGGCGGACAGGGTTTTATCTCCACCGGCTATTATAAACGAATGGCAGAATTTGCTTATGAACCCTGGCTGCTGGAGAGTATGAAAAACGCCTATACTTCCACAGACAATCCGGCTGAAACTCTTTTAAAGCATGAGAACGGCCCTCAGAAACTGCAGCTCTATTTTACGGATATGAGAGCAAGAGAAGAAGCGCTCCGGACCATCCCCCGGCTCTTCCCTCAATGCGCCGTGTCCTCTTCTCTTCCTATTAATATAGAAGTAAACGCAGCCAACGCAACGAAGGGACATGCTCTCGCTTTTCTCACAGAATATCTGGGCTTGAAAAAAGAAGAAACTATCGCTTTCGGCGACGGCACAAATGATATTTCCATGCTGCGACAGGCCGGTACGGGCGTGGCCATGGGCAATGCAGCTCCTGAAGTTCTGGAAGCTGCCGATCAGGTTACCGGCACAAATGACGAGGATGGCATTGCATCTTTCCTGGATTCTGTAATTTTCTGAATCTCTTTGCAAAACAGGCGGGAACCCGTCCGGGGTTCCCGCCTGCATTTTTTCTGGAATATTTTTTTATACTTCTTTTACACTTCTATATAAAGTTTCTCCGCTGCCTTCTCAAATATCCACACGGATACGGCCCCGCCGCCTACCGAAAACCCGGCCCAGCCATCCGGCCCCACTGTTACCGTCTCAGAAACTCCGCCCATCACATCTGTCATATTTTTCCCTGCGTGCTGCTGCCCCATATACATACGCTTGCTTCCTGCCACACTGTCCGTAAGCAGAACTGCCACACCTGAATCGGGATGCTCCGAATCTCCTTCCCTTGTAAATCCCACCACAGAAGGATCATCGAAGAACAGATTCTCTTTTCCATACGCATAAAGTTCCCGAACCTTTAAGAGCTTTAAAAGGCCTGGTACGGGAGATATCCTGTCATGAGGAATGCCATAACAGTCTCCGTAGAACACACACGGAATTCCTGTATCCCTCAGCAGAATCAATGCGTATGCAAGAGGTTTAAACCAGGCTGGGATAAAGGAGTACAGAGCCTGCCCCGGCTGGGTATCATGATTGTCCACAAACGTAACTGTGCAGGCCGGAGCCGCTTCAGTCAGCGTATTCTCATAAATTCTGCTCATATCATAATTTCCATTGGAAGTAGCCGCCTCAAGAAAATGAAAATGAAGCGGTACATCAAACAGACTGAGGCTGTACTCCAGTGTCCCCAGATAATTTCTCAGCCGGTTAATATCTTTCGACCAGTACTCACCGACCGCAAACAGTTCCTTTCCCGCATAACTGCGCATGGCCTTCAGCCATTCACGATAAAAATCAAAGCCGATATGTTTGACTGCGTCCAGGCGGAAACCATCCATATGAACGGTATCCAGATACCATTTCCCCCAATCTGCCGTCTCCTTTACTACCTCAGGCTGATCTGTATCCAAATCCGCCCCCATCAGATAATCATAATTTCCATATTCATCATCAATTTTCCGTTCCCAGTTCTTTCCATCAAATCGGAAAATACCTCTGCGCTTTGCATTCTCATCCCAGTCTGTACCACTGAAATGGCGCGCCCGCCACTGAAAGGAAGAATACTTTCCTTTGCGCCCGGGAAAATCGAAACAGGTCCATGCCAGAATCGTACGATCCGAACCGATTTCTCTGTTTCTGTCCGTATCCTGGGTCTCATCCGCTATAACCGTTTCTGCGGCATCTGCTCCCATTTTATGATTAAGCACAATATCCGTCAGAACCTGAATCCCCTGCTCCTGCAGACTGCGCACTGCCTGAAGATATTCTTCCCTTGTACCATACTTTGTGCGTACAGTTCCTTTCTGATCAAATTCTCCCAAATCATAAGTATCATATACATCATAGCCGACACTTTTTGACCCGGCCGCTCCCTTATAAGCAGGCGGCAGCCAAACCATGTCAATACCTGCCTTTTTCAGATTCTGCGCCTGAGCAGCGCAGCGTCTCCAGTGAAGTCCGTTTTCCGGCAGATACCATTCAAAGTACTGCATCATTGTGTGATTTGTCATAGTCTCACCTTTCCTGCCGGGACACCCGGCAAACCCTCTTTCCCCTTCTGAATCCGCAAAAGGGACCCGGAATTGTGTTCCGCGGCCCCTCCTGTTTTTGATTTTTCATCACTTAGATGTTTTTATTCTTCCGGTTTCTCAGCTTCTCCTGACCCCGCGTTTTCCGCCTGAGGCTTTACCTCCGCACGAACAGTTTCATTTTGCTGTCCGGCTTCAGCCGCTTTCTTTTCCTCCTCCGGCTCCGGAATTCCTTTTACCTCTCTGAAAATTCTCATGAATTCCTTTCCGGTAATAGTCTCCTTCTGGATCAGGTAATCCGCAATCTTATCCATGGCTTCCCGATTCTCGCTTAAGAGCCGTTTTGCCTCCTCATAGGATGTCTTCAGAATCCGCATAACCTCCTGATCAACCTCTGCCGCCGTTACATCACTGCAGTTCATAATGGTACGTCCTGTCAGATACTCATTTTCCCGTACCTCCAGGCCCATCAGGCCGAATTTTTCCGACATGCCGTACTGTGTAACCATGGCTCTCGCAATACGGGTCGCCTTCTCGATATCATTGGACGCGCCGGTGGTCACCGTGTCAAAGACAAGCTCCTCCGCTGCGCGGCCTGCCAGCAGACCTACCAGCATGGCATCAATCTCTTTTTTCGTATTCAGATATTTCTCTTCCTCAGGCACCTGCATCACATAACCGAGAGCACCCATGGTGCGGGGTACAATCGTAATCTTCTGCACAGGTTCCGCATCCTTCTGCAAAGCGCTCACCAAAGCGTGGCCCACCTCATGGTAAGAGACAATTCGTCTTTCTTCCTTACTCATAATGCGGTCCTTCTTTTCCTTACCTACCAGAACCACTTCCACAGACTCAAAGAGATCCTTCTGAGACACTGCCACCCGGCCGTTCTTCACTGCCAGAATGGCTGCTTCATTGATCATGTTTGCAAGGTCAGAGCCCACAGCCCCGCTTGTGGCAAGAGCAATCGCTTCCAGATCCACGGTATCATCCATCTTCACATTCTTGGAATGTACCTTCAGGATATCCACACGTCCTTTCAGATCCGGCCGATCCACAATAATACGACGGTCAAAACGACCGGGACGCAGAAGTGCCGGATCCAGCACCTCAGGCCGGTTCGTAGCGCCCAGAATCAGACAGGCCGTGTGGCTGTCAAAACCATCCATCTCTGCCAGCAGCTGATTCAGCGTCTGTTCACGCTCATCGTTGCCTCCCAGACGGGAATCACGGCTCTTTCCGATAGCATCAATCTCATCAATAAAGATAATACAGGGAGAATGCTTCTTCGCTTCCTGAAACAGGTCGCGCACACGGGAAGCACCCACACCCACAAACATTTCTACAAAGTCTGAACCAGACAGAGAGAAAAACGGTACATGAGCCTCACCTGCCACAGCTTTGGCAAGCAGAGTCTTTCCGGTACCCGGAGGTCCCACCAGAAGGGCTCCTTTTGGCAGCTTTGCGCCAATCTGCGCATATTTTCCGGGATTGTGAAGAAAGTCCACGACCTCCTGCAGAGATTCTTTGGCTTCTTCCTCTCCTGCCACATCTTTAAACGTCACTCCGGTATCCTTTTCAATGTAGACTTTTGCCTTGCTCTTGCCTACATTCATACCCATCATGCCGCCTCCGCCGCCCATCCGGCGCATAATCAGGGCAAACACTCCCCAAAGCACCAGAATCGGAAGCAGGAAATTAACGATTGCTGAGAGCACCACATTACGGAAATCCGTTACCGGTGCGCTGTAATCTTCCAGATCAGCTTCTTCCAGTCTTTCCTGAAGATGATAGTCGGGAACCAGACCGGTGTAATAAGTGATCTCTCTTCCCATGGCATCCTTTTCTTTGGATACAATGTTGATCTGGCTGGAAGTGATATCAACGCTCTTCACTTCACCATTCTCCAGCATCTCAAGAAACTCATTGTAAGGAATTTCCTTATTGGAAGCTCCCATGTTGCCCAGGAAATTCCAGAACAGAATCCCTACCATGGCAAGGATCAGGAACATCAGAATCGTCTGACGGTTTCTGGGATTTTTATTATCGTCTCCGCCGCCATTGGGACGGCCGGAATTGTTATTATGCTCTTCCATATTTCTCCTCCTTGTATGCTACAGCCCCGGCTCCTGTCAAACGATACTGCACGCGACTATAACACTCCTATTATAATGTGTGTTTTCCCAGAAAGCAATACAGGGACCTGTGAAAATTCTGTAAACTTCCAAATAAAAACCGCAGGGCGCAGAACAGGATTTCAGCTCCTATACCGCGTCCCACGGCATCTTTGATAATATGAAAGGACAGTGCTCTTCGTTTATTCCTCTTCCTTTTTCCCGGTTTCTTCCGCGCCGGATCCGGATTCGGCCGTAGTTGTTTCTGTCCCGGTTTCTGACCCGGCTTCTCTTTCTGTCTCTCTCATCTTTTCCAGCACCTTATAATGTTCCCCGTCCCAGTAGTCATCCAGGCGGACAGGCATTTTACTGATCAGCTGGTTCATGCGCGTATAGATGTTAAATAATCCCTGCTGCGCGCTGTTGACTTCTTTCATATACTGGTCGATCTTATGTTTCGCCGCGATCAGCTTAATTCCTTTTTCTTCCAGTTCCATATTGATCCGGGCAGCGATCACGCCTTTCTGCTTTTCGGCATCTTCCACCGCCTTTTCTACAATCTGTTCGCCTTCCTTCCGCGCATCTTCCAGAATCAGTTCCGCATTCTGATGAGCTTCCTCTATAATTTTGGTCACAGTACGATAATCAAAGAAATCTTCATCATTTTCATCCCGAACAGAGGACTGCCGTTCCTCCATGACTTTCAGTTCCTGACTCAGGGATTCCAGCCGGACTTTCAGTTCCGCATTCTCGTTTAAAAGCCGAATTTTTTCAGCCTGCGCAGAATCCCTGCCCTTCTTCATCCCCGTCTGCTCCGGTCTTTTTCCATGTATATCCGGTTCCTGAGTCCTCTGTCTCATGACGGGCCGCCAGTTCCTCCCGGACTGTTTTCAGTTCTTCCTCCAGCCCTTTTGCGGCCTCCTGTGATTTTCTCAGCTCTTCTTCCAGTTCTTTCGATTCCGTACGGCACTTTTCAAGTTCTTCCAGTTTACCGTTCAGTTCTTCTTCCTTTTCTTTCAGACGGCTGCGGCTGTGATCCAGCTGCTCCTTCATTTTGAGAAGCTGCTCATTTTCCTCCGCCTTTTGCTCACGGCTCTCATCCAGCTGTCTCTGGAGCCCGTTTTTCTCCTTCTGATTCAGCACTTTCACAGCTTCTATCTCATTTTCAAGGGTCTGGATATATTCATGCACGTCTTCTTTATTATATCCTCCAAACAGGGCCGCCCGAAACAGTACCTTCTTTGCCACTATAATCCCTCCCTTTGCTAATTTTCGTAGGTATAAATGAAATGTATTCCATTATCGGTTTTTTCACAGTCCATGGCCAGCGCAATTGTCTCCCGTTCCTCAGGATCTGTAATACCGATCCCGATGCGGTATCCCTTCCGAAGCAAATCAGTAAAAGGGATATGATTTTCCGTAACAATCTGTTCGTCCGGCATCAGCTCTGACAATCTGATATCCACAGACTCCCAGTACTTCAGTTCTCCTTCCGTATCATACACATACATCATGACCGGCCAGTCCCAGTATATCGGCGCGTTTCCCGCGTTTTCCCATGTGAGGTACACATCCAGCTGATCATCTGAAAAGGAGAACTGTGTCTCAAGCTGTGAAATATAGTAACGATATCCCAGAAGCTCACGGACAGCTTCCGCTCCGGGAAGCTCCAGCTCTGCTCCCTCCGGACAGTGAGGACCAACAAATGACATATGCGAACGCTCTATCAGATCCAGTGTCGTGGGGAGCTGAGTATCCAGCATCTCCTCCATTGGCAGAGAACTGGTAAACTCGCCTCCCACCGGAGCATTTTTCCAGAAGTCAGGAACAGGCATATACTCCAGTTCTCCGTTTTCTGTCGGATAACTTCCCCCGTTCCCGATCCAGTTCAGCCATTCCTCTGTATCGCCCTCATGTCCCGTCATATCATTATATAATCCCAGCCCGGCATCCGCAACCATAATATAATTCCTGCGCATCAAAAGTCTGGCATTATGAAACTGATCGGAATAATCCAGTACGTACTCCCAGCATACGTCCGCGTCGGGCATGGGATTCACACCCTCATCCGTATTCGTATGCCATTCACCCCAGTGTCCCAGGCTTCCCAGTTCCACATAGGCCAGAAAATTATCTTCATTAAAGTAGTCTGCCAGTGCCTGTATGGCCAGCGCATGACGCTCACGAAAAAAATCATTGCTGTAGTCCGGCGAATAACCGCTTCCATAGGATGTATTGTAATAGGTCCCATCCGCTGTTTTCTCATAGAGCCACTGAGGGATATCCATATGCTCCTCATCCCCCGGCACATCGCACAGAAAACGCAGTACCGCGTGTTTATTCTGCTCCTTCCACTGTGCTATATGAAATTTTTCTTCCAGCCCCTCTATATTATACTGCCCTTGTACCGGTTCCCATTCCTTCCAGGTCAGGCCGATATAAACCAGATTGGTATCCTCATGCCCCTCCGGCTTCTCAGCGGACGGCGCGTAACCAATCAGAGGATTGAACAGCTGCTCTTTTGATTCTTCATAATAAACTGTCTGATTCAACCGGTACCGGTAAGGCAGAATATACAGCAGCAGTGCCCCGATTATCAAAGCCAGGACCAGCATCACAATAAAAGGAGCCGCCGAACTTTTTTTACTGTTATCCATGATATTCTCCGTTATACTGTATCAGAGTCGCATCCTTTACGCCTTCCACAGACCGAATCTGCTCCATGAAAAGCGTATTATTCGTCCTGCACAGAAGCTCCAGCGTCAGTTCCGTCACATTTCCCCGGATTGTTTTGGATTTCAGCTGGTGTTTCGTTTTGGCAAGAATACGCAGAATCTCATCTCCGGCCATTTCAGATTCATAATGTGCCACCAGAATAAAGATTGCTCCCCGCTTTTTGCGGTTATAAAACATATGTATCACAAAGACCATCACCAGCATGGTCACAATTGCCAGAGCGTAAAGGCCTGCTCCCAGTGTAATTCCCACAGATATGGACCAGAAAAGATACAAAAGATCCATCGGATCCTTAATGGCAGTACGATACCGGACGATAGAAAGAGCGCCCACCATACCAAGGGAAATTACAATATTGCTGCTGATAGCCAGCGTCAGCATACAGCTTAAAACCGTCATCCCCACCAGTGTTGTGGCAAAAGAACTGGAAAAGACAACACCTCCAAAGAAATGGCCATACACTTTATAAATCAAGATTCCCAGAACCACCGCCAGCACCAGAGCTACCGCTGAAGTGGCCACAAAATCCAGCGTCAGTCCCTGGCTGGACGCAAAGGATTCCCAGACTGAATTTTTAAAATAATCCTGTAGATTCATCGTTTCTCCCTCCTGTTTGTCTTCGTGATCCCGGCCAGCGCATCTGTCAGATGATGGGCCCTTTCATAGCACAGAGTATATTTGGAAATCGCGGCAAATTCCTGCCCGTCCGAAGGCAGAAGCTTCCGGATGAGTCCGGGAAGAAATTCCGTGAATTTCACCTCCAGAACCAGAACCTCCGGTTCCAGTACCGACAGTGTGGGCAGTTCCGGATCAAAAATATTCCAGTCAAGAACCGCTGCCCTTACGTCGCTGTCAAAAGTGATCCGCACTGTTCCCTCATCCTGAATCAGAGGCTCGCGCTCATAATCCACGATAACCTTCGGCCTCCACAGATTCACCATGCATTCATAATAAAACTCCCTGCACAGCGGATCTGGATGGCCCAGCAGGAACTCATACTCCCCTGCCATCAGGCTGTCATACTCTTCTCTGGTCAGAACCGCAGAATCTTTGTGAATATAACTGTCCCATTTTTTCTTTCGCTCCAGCAGTATCCGCGAATCACTGTAATTATAAATGCGGATTCTCCATTTCTGGCGATCCGCCACGCCCATAAGCTTTTCATCATAGGCAGAGTTCCAATAGTTATCAAAATAAAGGCTGCGAATCGTATATTGTCCGTTCACCGCATGCGGATCATGCCGCAGAAAGGGCTCCAGGCGCCGTTTCAGCACTTCTGCTTCCCAGCGGGAAATAAAATATTTCCACTCATTCCGGTACTGCGGCACCTTGTAATAATATCCTGACATCGCTCATCACTCCTCTGCAAAGCGGGACGCCGCCACCGTTCCGTCGTCGAATACATAGAAGCACAGCACTCCGTATATCGTGCCATCGTTTTCCGAATTGTAAAATTCAAATGCCTGCTGCGAAGAGCCTGCCGTATTCTCTGCGGTCACCCGGACAAAATACTGTCCCGGGCCCAGGGACGCCTGAAGCGAAGTTTCCTTCGTCTGCTGGCTGACAACGGGACTGGAAAAGCTAAAGTCCTCATCTATCTCTACCGTATAAGTCACACTGCCGTCAGGAGTGTAAGAATCCTCCCATTGAAGTACATAGGTTCCGCTTCCGTCTCCGGACGCCACCGGGTCCAGGATATGGAACGGCCATGGTTTCTCCAGGCTTTCCTGAAAGAGCCGGTAATTTTCATCCACCTCTTCTGCCGCGCTGTCCGCAAGGATATCATAGGTTTCCTGATCCACCCGTGCATACAGACGATCCGGAAGGGCATACACATATGGCTCTGCCAGAGTCCTGTATTCATCAACCAGCTCTCTTATCTGCTCTTCCGTCAGATACTGGGTGCGAAGCGTTTCTACCGCTTCATGCAAAGCAGCAAGGAAACCCTCATCCTGCAGCATTTTCCGAAACAGAACCGCATCTGTAAAGGCGGTAATTCCATCGGTCCACTGGGCTCTCGTCTCTCCCCGAAGCCTGTCGTATTCTCTTGAAAAGGCCCGGTCATGATCCCAGGAAAGGAAAAACCATTTGTCAGAGCTCTGAGGGCTGTACAGATAATAACTGAGTTCCCCGGCAGCCGCATTCCCGGTCAGCAGCTGGAAGGCCATCCAGTAAGCAAGATTTTCCTGGTCAAAATACTTCTCCAGAAGCTCGCCTGCCGTGACAGACTCATCATTTACAGCTTCCAGGAGTTCCAGAAGCTTCGTATGATCATCGCCGCCCTTAATCTCCAGATACTCTTCAAAAGCAGCCTGATCGAAGCGCGAATCTGTGGCCAGACAAAGAACATCCTCATGCCTCTGCCAGTCAAAGCCATCTGCCTTATACAACTGGCCGTCCCGATCAAAGCCATGATTATTCAGCCACGTTCCGTTTACCTGCTCGATCTGAGTATAGAGTCCGTAGTCTACAAATTTTCCATCCAACCCTTCCGTCTTATCCTTTACGTACAGATGCACCAGCCTGGTCCGTACGCTGACCAGCTGCGGAATGTTCTGCAGCAGTTTATAGGATAAGAGATTGGTAAACCGAAGAGGATCGCTGACACATTTATTCAGCACAATGGTTTCCTGATCCTCCCATTCCCCTTTTCCGTTCTTAATGTCAATCCGATAGCTTTTCTGATGCTGTTCTGAGGAATTCTCTCCCCGCACCCGGATCGTAGCGTTGGCTGAAAGCTCTCCGTAGCCAAATTCGCCCTCCACAGGACCGTTTTCATCTCCCACCTGAAGACCCGCCTCGCAGGACCAGGGTGTCATCCCATGCTCCTCATACCAGCCGACGGAACGGCTGTTAATCTCAGTCCAGGTATGATTCGTTCCTTCTTCCTCATTTCCCTGCCCTACCGTCAGATACAGGGTCAGGACCTCCGCCTCATCATTCTCATACAGACTGTCATTGTCCCGAAAACTCGTATCCGAGTACGCGGTTCCTTCCTTTTCATAGGTCTCATCCGGACTAATCAGATGTGTGACCGTCTGCGCGCAGCCGGAGAGCAGAAGAGATAGAAGGCAGGTCAGGAGAAGAGCCCCAGTCGCTCTTCCGGTTTTACGCATAATTATTTCTTTTCTGATCATTCTTCATCCCCTTCTGTCATTACATATTCTGTGATGGTGCCATCCTCATTTACATAGAAAGACTTAGCACCAAAAACTTTTCCAATTCCGCTGACGCTGTAGTAATCAAAGCAATCCTGCTCGTATCCGGATTCGTTTTTCGAGACAACCCGTATAAAATACTGTCCCGGAGGCAGGGTATCAAAATTGTAAACCGGCAGCCTCAGATCCGATGCCTGCTCAATGACGTTTTCAAACATATAGTCTGATGCTAACGTAAAGTCATAAGTAATGTCTTCACCATCCCTGTCATAAGAAGTGTCCCATTCCACAGTCAGGCCGCCCTCTTCATTTTTATAAGGAACTCCCACATAGAAAGGCCAGGGCTTCTCAAGGCTTTCCAGATAATACTGATAGTTCAAATCGATTTGGAATGGTATTAAACGAACCAGTTCGTTAAATGTATTCTCATCCACTTGTGCATTCTCTGAATCCGCTCCCCCATAAAGATACGGCCTTACTATCTCTGCATAACTATCAGCCATCGTCTGTATCTTTTCCACGGTTAAATAGTTCTCGCGAAGGTCTTCTATGGCTTCTGTGAGTTTATCTACGTACTCCTGCTCCCGAAACATCCGGTTCAAAAGCACAACATTAGTAAATTGCGTAAGTCCTTTTTCCCAGGACTGTCCTTCCGAATAATTTCTCATCTGATGATAGTCACGATTCATCATAGAATCGTTATCCCAGGAAATAAAATAAAATTTTTCCGAATTTAACGGACTGTAAATATATACATTTCTTGCACCCGTATCATAATTTCCAACAAGAATGTGAAAGGCGACCCAGTAGCATATATTATCGACGTCAAAATGCTGATCTATAATTTCCTGGATGGGAATAGCATAATTATTTACTTTCTCCAACACGCTCAGGAGCTTGCTGTGATCGTCGTTTCCTTTTATCTCCAAGTATTCTTCAAAAGCGTCCTGGTCATATTCCGGATCTGTAGAGAGCTTCAGATCCTCATACTCATACCATTCAAAAAATTCCATTTTGTAAAGCTGACCTTTGCTGTCTAATCCATGATTTTTTAAATAGGTCTTATTCATCTGCTCAACCTGAGTAAAAAGTCCGTAATCTACAAACCCCTCATTCGTTCCCTGTGTCTCGTCTTTCACATACAGATGTACAAACTGCGTCCTTGCGCTTATCATCTGAGGAATGTCCTTCATCAAATCATAGGCAAGTTTATTTTTAAATCTGAACACGTCATTTACATGTTTGTTCAAAGCCAGGGTCCGCTGACCGCGCCATTCCCCTTTTCCATCCTTAATTCGTATTTTATAATTCTTATAATCGCTATTAGAAGATGTCTGCCCCCTTATCTGAACCGAAACATTCGGTGTGCTTTCTCCATATCCAAACTCTCCTTCCAGCGGCCCATTTTCATCTCCTATCTGAAGAATCCCCTCGCAATTATAACGTTCCAGCCCATTATCCTCATACCAGTATACAGAATTTTCATTAATATCAGACCAGGTATGGTTTGTATTGTCTTCTGCGTTTCCCTGCGTCACTGTCAGATACATGGTAACAACTGAGGTTTCATCATCCTCCTCATAAATAACTTCGCTGTCACAAACAGTCTCTTCTTCTGTCTCTTTCTCCACATAATCTCCCGCATGCTGCTCCATGTTATCTGATTCTATCTGAGATTGGGCATCCTGCTGTCCGCATCCCATCAAAAACAACACAAGCAGCATAAGCAAAGCCGTCCCCTTCTTTGCTCTATGACGTCTGCCATTGCTTTTTTCTGCCCTTTTATCCAGATGATCCGCGAGCCGTACAAAAAATCCATCCTCATCTCTGCCCACGACCGCCTGCCGGCACAAAAGATAATAAGGAAGTTTTCTCGTATAATATTCCAGACGCAGCCACACAATCAGATAAAAAACAAACGCGCCGGAAAGGAAACCGAGACCGAAAAATTTTACAGGACTGAACAAAATCTGAAGAATTGTCATACCCACGCTGACAACGGCAAAACCAAAGGTCCCCAGAAGCGCCCCTTTATAATCCTCAAAATACAGAAGAATCAGCATGATGGAATTGCTGATCGCGTAAACGCCATAACCAGCGCAGAGAAAACGGTAAATTCCCATAGAGGTATCTGTAATGCCTACCGGCATCAGTTCCAGAAGGAATCCTCCGAACACCACGAAAAGAATCGTGGAAATCAGCTGTTTATGGCCGCTGAACGTCAGTTCCTGCTGCAGGACAGACAACATCTCATTTTCTGCCTGTTCAATGTCGCGAATGGAGCCTTTATCATTAAACAAACTATAATAATTCCGATATCTGGGATAAAAACGCACCTCCACCGAGGTCACAAAGTTTACTGTCGTGATCAGAATGGAAAAAAAGGCAAACAGCGCAGGCACATCATGGGCAGGCGCTCCATAAAACAGTCCCTCTACCTGAACCGCAAGCGGACCAAAATACATAATCACCAGATGCGCAAACAGGCCAATGTTTACGAAGCCCCCAATGAATGACAGAGAACGGTACCGGTCAAACCACCGCAGGAAAGAAAACTTACTTCCTTCACTTTTAGGAAAATAATCCAAAAGGAGTTTATAATACCAGGCCATCAGCATTCCGTAGGCCGCAATGACGCAGAGCATCAGGCTGACAATGCTTACCCATCCCAGAATTACGAGAATCAGCGCGAGAAGGAATCCCACCATCAAAGAAATGGCAAAGGCAATCACGATTGCCTTATAATCCTTTAAAGCCGTCAGATAAATCATTTCCGTCCAGACCACGATCAGGATCAGAGCGAACCACAGGCAAAGAAGCTGATAAATTGGACGCACACCGGAAAACAAAAGAAAGATTCCATACAGCACGCCTCCCAGGACCAGCATAACAGAGCACACGCCATAAAAGGAGGGCATGATTTTTCTTGGTTTTTCCTCGTACAGCATATCGGAAGTATAACGGGTCACAACCATGTTAAACCAGCTTGTAACCGTCAGCGATACCAGCAGCGTATAGGTCAGCATACAGTTCATCAGCTCCCGGTCATGCTGATCCATACCGGCAATCCGGGCTACCAGAGCCATTCCTGCCAGCAGTATCACACCCAGAAGCATAGGGCCCGCACAGATGATTCCTGCATAGCCATAGGCCTTGCACAAAGCAAATACTCCTTTTTTATTGAACAATTTTTTCAAACTGAATCCGATGCCCGCCATCTCTTAAACACCTCATCATATGCGTCCAGATAATTCTGGATCATATCCTCATGTCGGAAATACAGTTCCACCCGCTTTTTTGCGATTCTGCCCATCTCATACCGCTCCTGCGGCTTCACACAGAGCTGTTCCATCGCGTCACAGACCGCCTCGCGGAACATGGGCGGCACGCAGTACCCTGCCTGCCCCAGATTATCGTCTCCCATTCCTCCAATCAGCTGTCTGCAGCAGCCCACGTCAGTTGTCACACAAGGCCGTCCTGCCGCAAAGGATTCCAGCACGGACAGCGGAAGTCCCTCGGAAATACTGGTCAGAATCGTAAAATCAAATTTCTCCATATATTCGAGCACATTAATAGTTCCCAGAAAATAAATATCCTCCGTCTTCAGCTGCTTCGCCAAGTCATAGCACTCCTGGGCATATTCCTTATCATCTTCCGGCCCCGCGATATACAGGCGGGCATTCGGCACCCGCTTTTTCAGGTCCGCAAATGCATAGATCATAGTCTTTACATCCTTGATTGGCGCAATTCTCAGAATAGCTCCAATATCCACATATCCATTATCTTTTTTCGCCGGAATATTGCAAAACCGCTCATAATGAATTCCGTTGGGAATGTAACGGCATTTTTCCCTCTGACATCCCATCTCGATCTGCGTCTCCATAGCCCGGTCAAAAAGGCTGGTAATCATGGACGCTTTTTCATAAGCGGCGCTGGAAAGCATATAGAAGAATCTTACCCAGAAGCGTTTGAAAGCCGGAAGCACCCAGCGCGCACGGATAATCTCTTCTTCCCGCTCGCGCGTGTAGATGCCGTGCTCTGTGATCTCATACGGCACATGATACACATAGCTTCCCAGCCTTGCCAGAACTCCGCTGTATCCCGTAGCGATCGCATGGTATATATCCGCCTTGGGAACGTCTGTCTGCAGAACGTACAGCACAGGCAGCAGCATGGAACGAACCGTATGAAACAAATCGGAAAAAGCGGTATAAGGATATTCCTCCTTGCAGATAACCGTAAGAATATCCAGGAAATCTTCGCTCATCAAAAAGACGATGGGAGACACCTTTCTGTCGTGATACATGCGGAACAGCGTTTCCCAGTCCGGCCTTCGGCAGTTAATAAACTCCTTCAGGGCCAGAAGTTCCTCTTCGCTGAAATGATACCTCTGCTGCTCAAAATTCATAGACAGCGCGTCATTCAAAAAGATTTCCCGGACTTCCACCACATTTTCCGGCAGCTCATACTTGAATTTTCCGCGATCCTCAGAGGACGCTCCCACAGCCCAGACAATAAATTCATGCTGCGGCATCGCCTTCATATACTGATGAATCCAGGTGGAAACGCCGCCTGTCACATAAGGATAGCATCCCTCCAGTATAACACAGATTCTCAAGCTCACACCCTCTTTTTTATCGTTACCTGAGGCTCTTCCGCCTTTATCAGATACAGATTCCCCTGCAGATATTCTATCGTTCCGCCGGTTACGGTTCCTTCTGAAGTATCCGGTTCCCATTCATTAAATCGTACCAAAAACCAGGCTTCATCCTGAAAATTTGAAAGGGAAAGCGTCAGTCCTTCCTCTTCTGTTTCAAGAGCGGGCTGCACATAATAAAATCTTTGGACTGCGCCCGCCATCTCCGTTCCGGTCAGATAACGAATGCCAGAAGCCGAATTCTCTACCCAGTCTACATATTCGCAGAGTCTGCGATACATTTCTTCCCAGCCAAGGGACGCGCCGCGATCGGCATCCAGTACGTCGTCCGGATGCTGAAAATGAGAACTTACATAATGCAGATTCAGCTCAGACATAGCGCTCAGACGCATGTAATCATCCAGAATATATCCGGAAATGACACGAGGCGTCTCAACGATACCGTCTTCTCCCACCTCATACTCCTGCTCATAGGCCGGTCCGCTTCCTAAATAGAGACTGGCAATCGCCCGAATCTCCGGAAACTCCTGAACCAGAAGACGGCGTCCCTCTTCAGAAAGAATATTTGACGGAGGGACATACACCTGAAATTTCTCATTCGGATACAGGCTTTCACAAAAGCTTCGCAGTTCTTCCAGGGATTCCTTCATATCCTCGTAACTTTCCCATGTTTCATAGGTATCATATTCTCCACCATAATCAAACCCATCCAGACACAACGGCATATGATTGTAGCCATGATATCCTATTTCTCCGCCTAAATCCAACAGAGAATTGCCAAAATACATAAAGCGCTGGGAATCCGTAATACTGTTGAAAGGCCCTTCCACCTGATCCGAATACTCTTCTATCACCATACCTGTAAAACGAATTCCATATTTTTCCGCCAAGGCGCTGATATCATTCCACCAAATCTGAGAATAAAAATCCGCGATATTCAATCCATAGTCTTCTTCTATGTATTTGCCTTCCCCGCTTGGAACCGGTGCGGGGAAATCGTCCAGATAATAAGCAGCTCCGTTAATTACAGGCCACGCGCAAACCTCCCCCAGCAAACTATAGGCAGCCGCATAAATACCTCGGTATCCTTTATCATAAATTCCAAGATTCACGACGACTATTTTCCCATCTTTATGTTCCCTCTGCCAGAGGAGGGGATTTTCATTTTCGTCATTGGTTGTAACCGAAATACGGCAGTCCGACTCCAGTGTTACTGACAAGGAAGATTCAAACGGTTCTTCAATCGGGTAATCTCTTTTGCTTCCGCCAAGGAGAAGCTCATCTTTCAGACGCAGGCCCGGAGTCTCATAATAAGAATCTCCTGTTTCTCTGACCCCCGCCTGCCGGAAAAGCCATACGGAAGCCGCGCTGTACTCCGGGACCATCGCCAGCAAAAGATTTCCACCCGAAGCCACCCAGTCGGCCAATTCCAGGATTTCTTCCTGCACCTGAGAATAACTTCCAAATCCCAGAATAACCTTTTCAAAGTTTTCATATTTTGGAATTTCTTCCTCACTGATATCTGTTTCTTCATATCTGATCTTCATATCCTGCAGGATCTGCGGCATCTGCTCATGAAGGATCTGCGAATTGGCATCCGAACTGTCCCACAGATACAGACATTCCGTTTTTCCAGACGTATTCTCCTTCGCATCTGTCATCTGTACCTGAACATTCTCATCCAGCAGAGTTACCGCCTGCACCTCTTCTCTTCTGCCGCCAAACCAGAAGTTCTGTCCAATCAAGGCTGCCGTCAGCATTCCAAATACCGCCAGAAGAATAATAACCGGAATATAGCGTCTCGTCTTTTTTTCTTCCATTCTTTCTCCTATTTCAGCAATTCAATTACAACGTGCGCCTCGTCAGCCTGCAACAGATAAAGGCTCTCTGTCAGCCTGGTCAGCTGCCCGCCTGTAACAGTTCCAGGCGTTCCCTCATTGATGCGCAGCATCAGCCAGGCGGTCGTCCCGAAACCTCCCAGTTCCAGATCCAGCGAGGAGTCCGTGAGGGTTCTCTTCACTTCCAGACGATCATACTGCTGTACCGCCGCTGCCATCTCAATGCCTGTCAGATTTCGAATCGAAGGAGCCGCCGTATACAGCCATTCCGTGTAATCTGAAAGACGCCGGAACATTTCTTCCCAGCCCAGATCTCCTCCACGCTCCACATCGAGCACGTCATCCGGGTGCTGAAAATGGGAATTGACAAAATGGAAATTCAGCTCCGCCATAGCCAGCAGCTGCGCATAATCTTCCAAAATATAACCTGAAATCACACGTGGGGTTTCAATCATTCCATCCTCAGATACTTCAAACTCCTGTTCATAAGCCGCATCACCAGGAATATAGACGCTTGCGATAGCACGTATCTGCGGGAAATCATCCAGCAGCATCTGCCTTCCCTCTTCCGACAGTACATTGGACGGCGGTACATATACCTGAAACTTCTCTTCCGGAAAGATTTCCGTACAGAAGTCATTCAATTCCTGAAGCCCTGCCCGCATATCTTCATATGTGGGCCAGTGTCTGTAAGAATCAAACAGACCCTGAAAATCAAAGTTTTCCAGACAGAGCGGCATATGGTTATAACCATGGAAGCCGAGCTCTCCGCCCATATCCAAAAGCATATTGCCAAAATATTCGTAACGCCGTGTATCCTTGTTCCGTTCAAAGGGAGCTTCTACCTGATCGGAATATTCCTCAATCACAAGTCCTGTATACCGGATCCCATATTTTTTCCCCAGATTATAAACATCCTGCCACCAGACCTGAGTATAAAAATCTCCGATATCCATATGATAATCCGCAAAAATTCTTTCGCTGTTTCCTGCCGGCACCGGAGAAGGAAAATCATCAATATAAAATGTGGAGCCGTTAATCACCGGCCAGACCTCCGCGTCATCCAAAAGCGAATAAGCCGCGCAGTAAATCCCGCGATATTCTTTTTCAAAGAAGCCCAGATTGCATACCACAACAGTCCCTGTACCTGCTTCCCTGCTCCAGATAAGCGGGGCGCCGCCGTTACCTGCTGATTCCGCGTACACCTTACACCCACGCTCCAGACTCACCTGCATCGAGGATTCGTACGGGTCCGTAATACCATACTCTTTTTCTGAAGCTCCCAGCATAAAACCGTCCGCAAAGCGTATTTTTTCCACATATTCCCAGTTTTGTCCGACATCTGCAATGCCCAGCAGATGATACATACTCTGAAATAATCCACCGTTATCCGGAGGATAAAGAAGCATCAGCTGGCCGCCGTTCTCTGTCCAGTCAAAGATGTCGACCAGTTTATTTTCTATCAGCTGTATCTGATTGACCGCAACGACTATTTTTTCATAATCGTCCAGGCGGATTGTCTCCGCGTTTTCCGCGAGGCAGCTTGCCCAGGGCACTTTCATCTGATCCAGCACGGCGCTCATCACAGCATAACCCTTCTGGCCCTGGGCGGAATCCTCGTAAATCAGCAGGCACTCCGGCTCCTGCTCTTCAAGCGGCGCCGTGAAATCCTCATCCCCGAGCAGTTCCAGGATCCGTTCCTGTTTTTTATAAATCACATTCTGCTGAGCGACGCAAAGTACGCACACCAGAGCTAGAAAGACAAGGATCACTTTCTGCATCCTTTTAAACCGAAATCCGATTTTATGTTCCGTCTTCCTCTTTCTTTGCCTCATCTTTCTTCTCTCTCCCGTCTCCCCAGAAACGCACTACTCCCCTTCCTTCTGCGGAAAGATGAATATTTCTCCTTTCCAGCATCATCAATGTTTCTGTGATACCTTCCCGGTTTTTCACCGCGGCATAGTACTGTATCAGGAACAGATATCCCTTTTCATTCTTCGGCCACAGAT
Organism: uncultured Merdimonas sp.; assembly: GCA_944378225.1. Classification (GTDB taxonomy): domain Bacteria; phylum Bacillota; class Clostridia; order Lachnospirales; family Lachnospiraceae; genus Laedolimicola. The sequence goes on along the minus strand of CALWGE010000001.1, from coordinate 109,601 downwards.
CCATGACTCTTTTGATTTCCTCATAAGCCTGATTGTATTCCCCTGACATCAGATCTGCCTGTATCTTTTTTTCATACAGACGCAGATTATCTCCGTCACGCCTCAGTTTGTCTCCCAGCAGATTGCTGTAATTACGCAGCTGCAGTTCCCGCGCGTTACCCTCCAGAAGTCCGCTGTCCAGATACTGTGCAAGAAGCTCCAGATACTCTTCCAGGATTTCTCCATTATCCGGGAACTCCTCCATCCGATGCTGCAATTCCTGAAATCTTAAATCATAATCCTTCTGCAGCTCCGCCAAAGCTGTAACCGCGTAATGCACCACCTCGGTATCGTCATTCATTCTAGCCTGCTGAAGCTGTTCCACATAATCATCCGGATTGGAATACATAACCTCCATCATCAATTCCCGGCGAAGGGAAGGGTCATTGATCAGCAGGGCCTCTTCCAGCGGTACTACTTTATCCTCAGCCGGATCCTCTTCCATCAGAATGCTTTTGTGGATTTCATCATTAATCTTCAGTTTTTCGATTCCTACCTCTTCCCTGATTTCCTGTCTGCCTCTGGAACGCATCTCCAGTATCATCAGACAGAGCAGTCCCCAGACCGGAATCAGAACAGCCAGTACAAACACCATTTTACTGCACTTTAATATTCCCATACTGTCCAGCAGATACAGGCACAGGCAGATGAGCAGGTGTATAACTATAAACAGAATCAGCAGCATTTACTCTATCTCCTCCGTTATCTCAAAGCCAAGTCCGTTGGCTTCCAGACGTTTCCCCACCACGGAGAAATTCTTACGGTTCATCTGCGTCAGGAGAAGATAAAGTCTGCCGTCTTCTCCTGCGCCAAGTGTATCCGTAGCACGGATTGTACCTGCCAGCGCCTCGCTGACCTGTTTCTTATCCGTCTGTTCAAACCGGACCAGCACATAGTCTGCCACCCCTGCGTCCTTCATATCAGACTGGATGTTCACCAGCTGGAGGAAGCGCTCCGGATATACGACCTGCGTTCCCGGATAATAAATGCTGGCCTCCTGAAGCTCTTCAAAATCCAGGGCGCGCAGAAAGGATGTCTGAACCAGTCCGCAGAGAATCCGGAAAATGTTCATATAATGCATGCTGTACTGTTCCGCGCCCGCCTCCTGAATGGTGATTAAAAGCACCATCATATCGCCCCGGAATACGCCGCAGGCATACATGGGCAGGCCTTCGGCAAGCTCCGTATTCTTGAACACTTCTCCCTTCGCCGTCTGTTCGTAAAGTTCCTGATAATCTTCCATTTTCAAGGATTTTGTAAGTTTCGGCAGCTGGCTGTTCGAGCAAACCGCCAGACGCCCGAAGCGCTGCCATTTATCCAGCGTATAAATGGCAATGGAATGATTCTCCAGAATATCCTCCATAACCCTAAGGCCTTCCAGGAAAATGCTTTCCGGCAGCTCGCTGTCCAGTTTCTGCACGGCATCAAAGATCTTTCCGAAGCTGTCCTTGAATCCCAGGATCTGCTTCTTATATTCTCCTTTGTTTTCCACCGCTCTTCGGTATACGTCGTTCAGAAAGATATATTTATTCCGAAGCAGAGAATATTCCTTCTTTGAAAACTGAATCTCATCTTCCTTCTTATTTCGAATGTATCCGGTGACAGAACCGGCCATCAGATAAATCGCAAAGGGAATCCAGTTCTCTATGTTGTAAAACAGAAACGTTCCATTTACGCCCATCAGCGCGTACCGCCATACCAGAACCAAACACTCCAGGGCCGCCGCAAAGATTCCCATCTTCATTCCATAGGTCGTTCCCGCAATCACGATATAAAGCAGACGTACATCAGCAAATTTAAAATATACGGAATCCGACGTGAAGCTGCTGATTAATTCCGCAATCAGAAAAAGAATCAGGACCTCCAGATACCGGAGCATTCCCTTTCCTTTTCCAAGCAGCCATTCCGAAAGTCCGGCCCGCAGGCCCTTATGCCCGGAAATGATATCCCGGACAAACCGTCTGTAGCAGACTCCGATATCCTCCATCACATGTTCCATCGGAATGAATCCATAGATCCGTCTCAGATCCGCAGGATAGTCCGGCCAGGCAATGGTATCCGAATAATTCTCATAATATATCTGCACATCCGGGGAAATCAGCTTCAGCATTTCTTCCAGTTCGCCCCATACATGAGTATATCCGCTGACAGCAAAGTAGGAGCCGCCTTCATCCTCTGTTTCCTCCGTAATCCGGATCAGAAGCTCCGCCAAATCAGAAAAAGCAAGGAAATCTACCCGATCCTCTGCGTGATGAGGAAGAAATATCTTATTCTTTTCATATATATTATGGAAAATATGCCCCAGAAAATTTCTGTCATTCAGCCTTCCCACCAGATACGGCAGCCAGAGAATGACCGTCTTCATCTTGGTCTTTTCCGCAAAATAACGGCACGTTTCCTCCGCCTGTGCCGCGCAGAAGGAATAACTGGCCTGGTATTCCTGTTTTTTTATCACTCCGCTTTTTCCATATTCTCTGATATAATTCTGGCTCTCCACAGTGGAAAGAAAAATCAGCTTTTCTACCTTCGCGCGGCTGCACTCCACAAACGTCTGCTCCAGCTGCCGGCTCTCCCCATGCATTCCCTGGTCCCCATCCGCGTAACCGGATACATAGTAAACAGCCTGAAACGTGTATACATCAAAAAGCTGACCGAATTTTTCTTCCGCAGGACTTGTATGGTAAACCTGTACATTCGGAAGCTTCTCCGTAAAAGCTGCTTCCCCCGCAAGTATCACCCGGTACTCTTCGGCCAAAGGCAGAATCGCTTCCCTGGTAAAAATTTCAGTTTTTCCTGTAATCAGTATATCTGCCATCCCACGTTCTCCCTTTTCCATCTACAAAAAAGGCTGCATTGCTACTATGAACAAATGCAGCCGGTCAATCATGACAGAACTCTTCTGAGTTCCTGTTTTAGACACCAGGCTTTGCGTCACGGCCTTTCAGTCGCTTTGCCATTTATATCATAACATACTTTTTTTCCCTGTGTCAAAAAATATATCCTGTATATGCGTACTTTTTTCTTCCAAAAATACGTTTAAAACCACTGGATTTTTTGAAAAAACGGTAGTATAATAATGAAGTTATTTTTTATTGTAATATACCCTCAGCTAATCAGAAGCAACGGCGCTTCATTAGTTGGGGGTTCTGTCTTTTCAGCACAAAAATAAGGAGGAAATTTTATGCCCGTAAAATACGTATTCGTAACCGGAGGTGTCGTATCCGGTCTCGGCAAAGGAATTACAGCAGCTTCTCTCGGCCGGCTTCTGAAGGCACGGGGATACCGGGTAACCATGCAGAAATTTGACCCCTATATCAATATCGATCCGGGTACCATGAATCCGGTCCAGCATGGAGAGGTTTTTGTAACTGATGACGGTGCGGAAACCGATTTGGACCTGGGTCATTACGAGCGTTTCATTGATGAATCTCTCACAAAAAATTCCAATGTGACTACCGGTAAGATTTACTGGTCTGTTCTTCATAAGGAACGGCGCGGAGACTACGGCGGAGGCACAGTACAGGTAATTCCCCATATCACCGACGAAATCAAAAGCCGTTTTTACCGGTGCGAGACAGATGACGAAATGCATATTGCCATCATTGAAGTGGGCGGCACAGTCGGCGACATAGAAAGCCAGCCTTTTCTGGAAGCCATCCGTCAGTTTCAGCACGACGTAGGTCATGAAAATGCCATTCTGATTCACGTCACCCTGATTCCCTATATAAAAGCTTCAGGAGAACTGAAAACAAAACCAACGCAGTCTTCTGTCCGGGAACTGCAGGGACTGGGAATCCGGCCCGATATCATTGTCTGCCGCAGCGAATATCCTCTGAATCAGCAGCTGAAAGGGAAAATCGCGCTTTTCTGCAATGTTCCGGAAGGTCACGTATTGCAGAATCTGGACGTGGAATATCTCTACGAAGCGCCCCTGGCCATGGAACAGGAACGCCTTGCGCAGGTGGCCTGCGAATGTCTCTGTCTTCCCTGCCCGGAACCGGAACTGACAGACTGGAAAGCTATGGTTGACGCCCTGCGCCATCCTGTTACAGAAGTGACGGTTGCTCTGGTAGGAAAATACATTCAGCTTCACGACGCCTATATCAGCGTAGTGGAAGCTTTAAAACACGGCGGTATCGCCAGCCGCGCCGTAGTTCATATAAAATGGGTGGATTCTGAACAGGTGACAGACGAAAACGCCGCTGAAATTCTGGGCGATACGGACGGCATCCTGGTGCCGGGCGGATTCGGAGACCGGGGAACAGAAGGAAAAATCAGCGCTATCCGATATGCGCGCGAACATGGTGTACCTTTCCTGGGCCTGTGTCTCGGTATGCAGATGGCTATTGTTGAATTTGCCCGTCATGTTATCGGCTGGAAGGATGCCCACAGCGCAGAATTAAATCCGGATACCGCTCATCCTATGATCCACCTGATGCCCGATCAGAATGGTGTAACAGACCTGGGCGGTACCCTGAGACTCGGATCTTACCCCTGCGTTCTGGACAAGTCTTCAAAAGCCTATGAGCTCTATGGACAGGAAACCATTTATGAACGCCACCGTCACCGCTATGAGGTCAACAACAATTACCGGGAAGATCTGCAGCGTGCCGGCATGGTTCTGTCCGGCGTTTCTCCTGACGGTCGGATTGTTGAAATGATAGAGTTAAAATCTCATCCTTATTTCATGGCTACGCAGGCACATCCGGAACTGAAGTCCCGGCCAAACCGTCCTCATCCACTGTTCCGTGGTTTTGTGGCAGCAGCTCTGGAACATAGACGTGAAAGAGATATCTGATTCAAAAAACACTTCAAAATCAACAAAAAATTTCCGGGAATCTGGTCTTTATCACATCCAGTTCCCGGAAATTTTTCTTATCATCTTCAGTTTATCTGCATCCTGATCTTATTTGGGCTCAGAAGTCAGCATAACGCCCAGCTTCTGGAATGTCTTTTCATCTGTATCACTCAGCATCCGCGATGTATGTACCTGGCTTCCGCGCAGATGGGGAAGCTGGCGCAGAGCCAAATCCGCCAGTTCACTGCTCTCCGAGCTTGCGGAAAGAGCAATCAGCACCTCTTCCATATGGAGAAGAGGATTCTTGCTGCCCAGATAATTTACCTTAAGCTTCTGAATCGGCATAATTACATTCGGTGTAATCAGTAGAACATCCTTGTCGATTCCGGCCAGTACCTTCAGCGCTTTGATCAGAAGCGCCGAGCAGGCTCCCAGCAATTCGCTGGTCTTTCCGGTAATAATACGGCCATCCGGCAGTTCCAGAGCCGCAGCTGTCTCACCCGTCTCCTCAGCGCGCTCCAGAGCAGCGCCCACTACCTTTCTGTCCTTCGTTGTAATTCCTGCTTTGTTCATCAGCAGCTCAATCTTGTACGCTTCGTCTTCTTTGGCTTTTCCCCGGGCAATATTCAGCAGTGTATGGTAATACCGGCGAATAATCTCCTGACAGGAAGCCTCTCTGCACGCTTCGTCATCCACAATGCAGTTTCCTGCCATATTTACGCCCATGTCTGTCGGAGACTGATAGGGGCAGTCACCATAAATCTGCATAAAGATAGCTTTCAGCACAGGGAAAATCTCTACGTCACGGTTGTAATTTACCGTGCTCTTTCCATAAGCCTCCAGGTGATAAGGATCAATCATATTTACATCGTTCAGATCTGCTGTGGCAGCCTCATACGCCAGATTCACCGGATGACTCAGGGGAAGATTCCAGACAGGGAAGGTCTCATATTTTGCATAGCCTGCACGAATTCCCCTCTTATGTTCATGATAAAGCTGAGAAAGACAGGTAGCCATCTTTCCGCTTCCCGGTCCCGGAGCCGTCACTACCACCAGTGGTTTCGTAGTCTCGATATATTCATTGTGACCGTATCCCTCTTCGCTGACTATCATGGGAATATTGTTGGGATAGCCCGGAATCAGATAATGACGATAAACCTTTACGCCCATTTTCTCCAGGCGGCTCTGGAACATCTGCGCACTGTACTGTCCTGCAAAATGTGTAATACATACGCTTCCCACATACAGGTTCTTTGATTCGAAAATCGCTTTCAGACGCAGCAGATCAGAATCATAGGTGATTCCAAGATCGCCTCTCACCTTGTTCTTTTCAATATCTTCCGCGCTGATGACAATTACAATCTCTACCTGATCTGCAAGCTGCATGAGCATGCGCAGCTTACTGTCCGGTTCAAACCCGGGCAGCACACGCGAGGCATGATAATCATCATAAAGTTTTCCGCCAAATTCCAGATACAGCTTATTATCAAACTGACTGATACGCTCCCGAATATGTTCGGACTGCATCTTCAGATATTTTTCATTATCAAATCCTTTTCTCATTCTGTTCTGTCTCCCTCTTTTGTCCATACCTTTTTCTGTTTACGCTATCTGACTCATACACATACGACAGCCTGCCCCGAAAGGCAGGCTGTCTGTTTCTCTGTATCCGGCAGTTCTTCATTCTCAGTCCGCATATCCATTCGGATTCATGCTCTGCCATCTCCAGGAATCCTCGCACATTTCTTCAATGCCATAGCATGCTTCCCATCCAAGTTCTGCCTTCGCCTTGGCAGGATCCGCATAGCAGGCTGCGATATCGCCCGGTCTGCGCGGCTTAATCACATACGCCAGCTCTTTTCCACAGGCTTTTGAAAAAGCATGAATAACATCCAGAACGCTGTATCCCTTACCTGTCCCCAGATTATAAATCTGTACTCCGCCTTCAGATTTTTCCATCTTCTTAATAGCTGCCACATGCCCTTTTGCAAGATCTACCACATGGATATAATCACGCACGCCTGTGCCATCCGGAGTATCATAATCATTGCCAAATACGCCTACACATTCCAGTTTGCCGATAGCCACCTGTGCCACGTACGGAACCAGATTATTCGGAATTCCCTTGGGGTCCTCGCCAATCAGACCGCTCTTGTGGGCTCCAATAGGATTAAAGTACCGCAGCAGAACAACCTTCCAGTCATTGTCCGATACATAAATATCTTCCAGTACCTGTTCCAGCATACTCTTGGTCTGTCCATAGGGATTCGTACATTTTCCTTTGGGACATTCCTCGGTTATCGGCACAAACGCCGGATCCCCGTACACGGTCGCGGAAGAACTGAAAACAATATTCTTTACTCCGTGCTTTCTCATCACATCGCAGAGCACCAGAGTACCCGCAACGTTATTATAATAGTACTCAATGGGTTTGGCCACAGATTCGCCCACTGCCTTCAGACCGGCAAAATGAATCACGGAATCGATCTGCTCTTTCTCAAACACCGCATTCATGGCGTCCCGATCCAGAATATCCGCTTCATAAAAAGTTACCTTTTTCCCCGTGATCTGTTCCACACGATCAAGCGCCTTCCTGCTGGAGTTGTAAAGATTATCCACAACCACTACATCATATCCGGCATCCAAGAGTTCTACACAGGTATGACTTCCGATAAAGCCTGCTCCGCCTGTAACCAAAATTGCCATTTCGAACTTCCTCCTGATTTTTATTTTAGGCAAAACCTACTCTCTTCTGTTCTGCCATTTCTTTCTTCGATAAATATATCATGCTTTCCGTTCCGGCGCAAGCAAGATCCTGTGTGTTTCCAAAATCTGAGCAGTAAAATTTTACAAAATTTTTCTGTTAAAAATATTTTTGTAAAGTTCGCAATAAAACACTTGTCCCTTTCTCACTTCCCTACTATAATGACAGTGTCGATTTATTTCCTACTTATTCAGGGAAAGGAGCAAAAAATGATCTTATGAGACACATTATGAACTTTTTCAGGAGTCAGCCACCAGGGCGTCTGATCACCCTGGGCTTTTTCACGGTTATCCTGACAGGTACTTTTCTTCTGCTTTTGCCGCTGTCCAGACGTCCGGGCATCGACATCAGCTTTGTGGACGCTTTGTTCACTGCTACCAGCGCCGTCTGCGTTACAGGCCTGGTTGTAGTCGATACCTACGACACTTTTTCCGTATTCGGACGTTTTGTAATAGCTTTGCTGATTCAGATTGGAGGACTGGGTGTAGCTTCCGTAGGCGCCAGTCTGATTCTGATCACCAGAAAAAAATTCAGCTTCAAAAGCCGTCAGATGATTAAAGAAAGCCTCAATGTGGACAGTTTTAAAGGAGTTGTCCGGCTGGTTAAAGCTGTACTGATTACTACTGTTATTTTTGAGACGGCAGGAATGATCCTGAGCTTCATTGTCTTCATTCAGGATTATCCGCCGCTCCACGCGCTCGGCAACAGTGCTTTTCATTCCATTGCATCTTTTAACAACGCCGGGTTCGATGTACTGGGCAATATGCAGAATCTTATCCCGTATAAGGATAATGTACTTCTGAACCTGACTACCTGCGGACTTATTATCTTCGGCGGTATCGGTTTTCTGGTTATGCTGGATGTAGTCCGCAACCGTTTCCGCTTCAAAAAACTGGCGCTTCACTCCAAAGTAGTTATTACCACCAGTGCCGCTTTGATCATTGCAGGAACTCTGATATTGAAATTCACCAGTGATATGACCTGGCTGGCCGCCTTTTTTCACAGTGTTTCCACACGAACTGCGGGATTTTCCACCTATCCGCTGGGCGACCTTTCCACAGCCGCACTTTTTACCATCACATTTCTGATGTTCATAGGTGCGTCTCCGGGCTCTACAGGAGGCGGTATCAAAACAAGTACTTTCTTTACACTGATACAGTCTATGCGCTGCGCGTTGACCAAACGGCATTTTGGAGCCTTTCGGCGTTCACTGCCTCAGGAAACGCTTTCCAAAGCTTCCCTGATTACCTTACTCTCGCTTAGCGTTGTATGTATCGGTACCTTTCTGGTGAGCATACTGGAGCCTCACCTTTCGCTGATGCAGATTCTGTTTGAAGTGACATCAGCCTTTGGCACTGTGGGACTTTCCATGGGAATCACGCCGGATCTGTCCGTTGCCAGCAAACTTGTAATTACAGCGATTATGTTTATCGGCCGTCTTGGCGCTCTTACAATCATTACCATGTGGATCAACAGACCGGAACGGCAGATCCGTTACTCAGAAGAATCTATCACTATTGGCTAGAAAATACAGGAGAGGTTAATTATGAAAAAGACAAAATCAGATTTATTTGGCGTTATTGGGCTCGGCCGATTTGGAACAGCACTGGCTATCAGCCTTGCAGAGGCCGGGAAAGATGTAATTGTAGTTGATGGCAACGAAGATAAGATCCGGGAGCTCCGGCAGTATACAGAATACGCTTTTGTGGCGGAGAGTCTGTCAAAAGAAGCTCTGAAAGAGGCCGGTATTCAGAACTGTGACACCGTGGTTGTCTGTATCGGCGAACGCATTGACACCAGCATTCTCACTACACTGAATGTGATCAGTCTGGGCGTCCCCCATGTAGTAGCTAAGGCAATCAGCCAGGATCAGGGCGCTGTTCTTGCAAAGCTGGGCGCAGAAGTTGTATATCCGGAACGCGATATGGCTTTGCGTCTGGGCAAACGTCTTGTATCAAACAATTTTCTGGACTTTATCTTCCTGGATGATCAGGTGGAAATTCAGCAGGTTCCCGTGGGCAGCCGCATGATCGGCGTCAGCGTACAGGATTTCAATATCCGTCGTAAGTACAACCTGAACATTATTGCCATTGAGCATGGCAACTCCACAGATATCGAGGTATCACCCGATTATCGTTTCCGTCAGGAGGATATTGTAGTTGTCATCGGAAAAGTAGATAATGTAAAACGATTTGAACGTGATATGGCAGAATAAGCCTGAAAACATCTGTCCGTCATAGCGAAAATCCCCGTCAGAAGAGTTGTTTTACAACCTTTCTGACGGGGATTTTTGAGCTGTGAATACTTCCTCTTCACAGTTCCCTGATGATATGATACTGATTTTTTCCTGCTTTCTTTGCGGCGTACAGCGCCTGATCCGCCATCATATAAAAATAAGAATAAGAGCGTTTCCTGCTGCTCATGAAAACACCTGCGCTGCACCGGAGGGTCATTCCTTCTTTCTTCAGCTCTGCCAGCTGTCCATACAGCCTTTCCATGATTTTCTGCACTGCCTGTTCCGGTTTGGACACATTAACAGTGAAGCCTATAAATTCATCTCCGCCCATTCTGTATACGATGTCACTTTTCCGAAATGTATTTTTTAACACCAGAGCAAACCTTTTCAGAAACTCATCACCTTTCTGATGTCCATATGTATCATTCACACATTTAAAGTTGTCCAGATCCATCAAAAACATGATGTTTACTTCATTTTCTTCTGTATTTTTCAGTTCTTCCGTAACAAGGTCTTTTCCTGCCTTCACGTTATAGAGATCCACCAGGGGATCATACATAACCTCTTTCTTCAGTGCTCTCTGCTCCCGTATAATCCGATCCACATCACGGAGATATCCCACCAGGCGCATTTGTCCTGTATACTTTTCGAAATAAATGGAGCTCCCCACTGTATACCAGCTATAGTTTCCGCTGCCGTCCAGACAGAGGCTGATATTAAATTCCTCTGCTTTTCCCGTTGTTTTCAGATCATGATACATCTGCTCTATCAGTACCTGATCCTCTTCTCTGATAATCTTATGCTCTACAAGACCTTCCGGACAGTTTCTGATGACTTTATTGTTCTCACTTATATTGCCTCCGCTCCAGAAAGTGAGAACATTTTCTGTTCGTTCATATTCAAAAATAATCTCCCTTGTAGATTCCAGAAGATATTTGTGTTTTTCATGTTCGTGAAGAAGTTCAAGTTCCTGCCGGCGGCTCTCTGTCACATCCTGCAGCATGCAGGCGCAGCTTCCCTGATCCAGGGGGTAAATATGAATCAGAAAATGTTTATCCTTTTCGGCATTATAGTCGTTTAAAACACACGTTCTGCCGCAATATGCCGCCTCATAACAGGATGAGAGAAAATTACTGCGAATCTTGTCACGTAATTCCAGATATCTTTTTCCGACAAGCTGTCCGTCCGCACAGCCTTCCAGTCTGGAATGTGCCTTATTGGAATAAGAAAAAAGATAATCCACAGGCCGTCCTTCTCCATCTGTCAGTACCTTTATTGCACAAAATGCAATGGGCATATTTTCAAGATAGAAATTGACATCCTTCACTCTTTTTTACCCCTCCCTTCGTCTAAAGAATACTCTTATTATTCCTGCGCTGCCTGTAGGTTTCATACATAAGAAGAGACGCTGCAACTCCTGCGTTCAGAGATTCCAGCTTTCCTTCCATCGGAATCCGGATACGAGTCTGCGCCTTACCCGAAAGTTCTTCTGAAAGGCCGTTTCCTTCATTGCCAATCAGAAAAACAGTCCCGCCGCAGTACTTCTCTTCATCATAACTGTTCTTTCCCTGCAGATGCGCTGCATAGGATCGGATTCCATGTCTGTGAAGCTCATCCAATGTCTGCATGGCATCTTCTGTGTAATATGTAGGAACACGGTAAACAGACCCCATCGTGGAACGAATGGTTTTCGGGTTATACAAATCCACACATCCCTTGGTCAGAATGACTCCGGAAGCTCCCGCTCCCTCTGCCGTACGCAGAATCGTACCCAGGTTTCCCGGGTCCTGAAGATTTTCCAGCAAAAGAAGCATGGGACTTTCTGTATCCAGCAGCTCCTTCAGAGACCAGTCCCGTCTCTGAACCACACAAAGCACTCCCTGCGGAGTCTGAGTATCGCTGACAGCCTGAAAGACTCTGTCTTCCATCACTTCATAATTCAGACTCTGCAGAGCAGAGGAGTCTTTCAGCTGCAAAAAGCAGCTTTCAGAAAAATATACCTTTTTCAGCCGATCCCGGGGAGCCTCCTGAAACATTTTCAGTCCTTCCGCCACAAATACTCCCTGCTCGTCCCGAAGTTTTCGTTTTTTGTTGAATTGAATCAGCTGTCTGACCTGCTGATTGGATGTGCTTGTAATCATACGTTTTCCCGCTTACCTGCCATTAACAATGTCTTGACAAATCCTTTGCCACCTGATACTGATACGGATCAATTCCTTTCACCATGTTGAGGGCTTCATTGATGTCAAAATCCTGAAAACGTCCATGCTGATATCCCACTACGCGGTTTGTCTTTCCGTCGCAGAGCAGATCTGCCGCCATAGCTCCCATCATGGACGCGTACACGCGATCCTTGCACGTAGGGCTTCCGCCGCGCTGCATGTGACCCAGAATCGTAGCGCGTGTCTCAATTCCCGTTGCAGCCTCAATCCGACGCGCCATACTGGTAGAATGTCCTACGCCTTCCGCATTTACAATAATATGGTGTTTTTTGCCCCGCTTACGGTTTTCAATAATATTATTGATGATTTTCTGCTCATCATAATCATAATTTTCCGGAAGAAGAATATCTTCGGCTCCATTGGCAATTCCGCACCAGAGAGCAATATACCCTGCGTTTCGTCCCATAACCTCAATAATGCTGCAGCGTTCATGGGAAGTGGAAGTATCCCGCACCTTGTCAATCGCTTCCATGGCTGTGTTTACTGCCGTATCAAAGCCAATCGTATACTCAGTACAGGAAATATCCAGGTCGATGGTTCCCGGTACGCCAATCGTGTTGATTCCCAGGTTTGCAAGCTTCTGGGCTCCCCGGAAGGAACCGTCTCCTCCGATAACCACAATACCGTCAATTCCATGCTTCCGGCAGATATCTGCTCCTCTCTGCTGACCTTCTTCTGTCATAAATTCTTTACAGCGGGCCGTAAAGAGGATCGTTCCGCCACGCTCTATGGTATTGGACACATCATTTGCCGACATGTCGATAATCTCTTCATTCAGAAGTCCTGAATATCCTTTCAGAATACCTTTTACCTGTTTTCCGTTCACCAGAGCCTTGCGCACTACCGCACGGATTGCCGCGTTCATACCCGGCGCATCTCCGCCGCTTGTCAGTACTCCGATGGTTTTAATCTCTTTTGCCATGTTCTCCTCCTCACATCTGTCCGTTCTGAATACTATTGAACACTTAGGCCGACGCGGCTTTTTCTGCCGCGCAACAGGTCTTCGAGTGTGATTTTACTTCATCCGTCTTATATTTTCAATACGTTTCTCTACAACTTTTACATTCCCTTTACCAAAGCTTTTTTCAAGCTTTTCAATCAAAGCCGATCCTGCATCCACTGTCTGGCCGGCCGGAAGCCGTTTCATGGATTTTTCTTCTGCCGCATAAAGTACCACGGAATCCTGACCGTCGCTGTCTGACAGGAGAGCGAGCAGTTCCGGTTCCCGTTCCAGGCAGTTCTTCTGATCCGGAAACTGAATCCACAGTTCCCGCTTCGCAGCCTCGAACGGAACAATCCTGTCGCAGATCAGTTTTGCAGCCCGGTCATCGCCGGCATCCACATGACCGCTCACAAAGATTCTGGCATCCTCTGTAAGTGCAGCTGTATTTTTTTCATAAACATTGGGAAATACCACAACTTCCACTGTACCCACCAGATCTTCCAGCTGAAGAAAAGCCATCACACGGTTATTTTTCGTATATTTCACCGTTTTCCCGCTAATCATTCCTCCCAGAATTACCTGCTGTCCGTCCCGTACCCTGGTACGGTTCGTTTCTTCGTCCAGCTGAAAATCAGAAGTTACTGCTGTGATATTTTTTCTCCAGCGTTCTTCATATTCTTCCAGCGGATGACCGCTGACATAGATACCCAGTACTTCCTTTTCAAAAGACAGCAGAAGTTCCTTGGGATATTCCCCCACATCCGGAAGCTTTGCCTGGAAGCTTTCCTTCTGATCCTCATCCACCAGATCGAACAGACTCATCTGCCCTGTCATCATAGTCTTCTGACTCTGGGCTGTACTGTCCATAATTCCTGCATAAGCCATGATATACTGCTGCCTGGTTCCCCCCAGACTGTCCAGGGCACCGGCTTTAATGAGATTCTCAACCACACGTTTGTTAACCTCTTTTCCGGTCATGCGTTCCAGAAAATCTGTCAGGCTCTTGAATTTTCCTCCCAGCCGCCTTTCTTCCATAATGGCTTCCACCACCGGACGTCCGACGCTCTTAATCGCCGACAGCGCATAGCGTATGGAACCGTTTGATACGGAAAACCGGGACTCCCCTTCGTTAATATCCGGAGGCAGGATTGCAATATTCATCTGACGGCAGGTCAGAATATATTCCGATACCTTTCCCGGATTATCTATCACAGAGGTCATCAGAGCCGCCATGAATTCTACCGGATAATAGTATTTCAGCCAGGCTGTCTGATAGGCCACCACTGCATAAGCTGCGGCATGAGACTTATTAAAGGCATACTTGGCAAAATCTATCATTTCGTCATAAATCTTCTGAGCCGTAGCCTCAGGGATACCGCCTGCGATACAGCCGGGCACGCCTTCCTCCTCATTTCCATACACAAAATTCCGGCGTTCCTTTTCCATGACGGACGCCTTCTTTTTGGACATGGCCCGTCGCACCAGATCGCTCCGTCCCAGTGTGTACCCTGCCAGTTTCTGCACAATCTGCATAACCTGCTCCTGGTAAACGATACACCCATAGGTGGGCTCCAGAATTTCTTCCAGCTGGGGGCAGTCATATGTGATGGACTCGGGATGGGTTTTTCCCCGGATATACTGAGGAATAAAGTCCATGGGCCCCGGCCGGTAAAGGGAGATTCCCGCGATGACATCCTCCAGATTCCTGGGCTGCAGCTCTTTCATGAAATTTTTCATGCCGCTGCTTTCCAGCTGGAACACACCATCCGTCCTGCCCGTGCCGATGGAAGCATAGACAGCACTGTCATCATAATCTATCTTATCCACGTCTATAGTCTGCCCGGTACGCTCTGAAGCCATTCTGGCCGCGTCCTGAATCACCGTCAGTGTCCGCAGCCCCAGAAAATCCATTTTCAGAAGCCCCAGTTCCTCCAGCGTGGTCATGGTAAACTGCGTCGTAATCGTTCCGTCGGAAGCACGGGAAAGAGGTACATACTCATCCACTTCTTTCTGGCTGATTACCACACCGGCCGCATGCATGGAAGTATGTCTCGGCAGGCCTTCCAGACGCATGGACATGTCCACAAGCTCATGAACCTGAGGATCCTCTTCATAGCTTTTACGCAGTTCCGGATTCATCTTAAGAGCCTTTTCAAGGGTAATATTCAGTTCCTGAGGCACCATTTTCGCAATAGAATCCACAAAATTGTAGGGAAGATCCATCACACGCCCCACATCCCTCAGTACGCCTCTGGCTGCCATGGTACCAAAAGTCACAATCTGAACCACGCGGTCCTTTCCATACTTGCGAACCACATAGTCGATTACCTCCTGCCGGCGCTCAAAGCAGAAATCCACGTCAATATCCGGCATGGACACACGCTCCGGGTTCAGAAAGCGCTCAAACAGAAGCTGATACCGGATGGGATCAATATTTGTGATTCCCATGGTATAGGCCACGATACTGCCGGCAGCAGAGCCGCGGCCCGGGCCTACGGCAATCCCGTGATCTCTGGCATATTTGATAAAATCCCAGACAATCAGGAAGTAATCCACATAACCCATGTTCTTTATGACGTCCAGCTCATATTCCAGACGTTCCTTCAGGGTGCCGTCATCCTGAGGATAACGCTCTTTCAGACCGTCAAAACAGACTTTATTCAGATATTCCCAGGATGTATATCCTTCCGGTACATCGTACTTGGGAAGCTTTGTTACACCGAACTCGATCTCTACATTGCAGCGCTCTGCTATATCAGCCGTATTTGCTATAGCCTCAGGAGCATAAGGGAAAAGTGCTGCCATCTCCTCAGGCGATTTCACATAATACTGACCGCCTTCGTACCTCATCCGGTCTTCGTCTGCCAGTTTTTTCCCTGTCTGAATACAGAGCAGAATATCATGAGGTTTTACATCCTTTTCGTAAGTATAGTGAATATCGTTCGTGGCCACCAGAGGAATATTCAGCTCACGGCTCATACGCATCAGCGCCTGGTTGACGATTTTCTGATCGGGCAGCCCGTGATCCTGAAGTTCCAGAAAATAGTTTCCTTTTCCGAATGTATTCTCATACTTCAGAGCTGTTTTTTTAGCCTCTTCATAAAGCCCCTTTACAATGTAGCGCTGCACCTCTCCCGCCAGGCATGCGCTCAGGGCAATGATCCCTTCATGGTATTGGTTTAAAACCTCCATGTCAACGCGGGGACGGTAGTAAAAGCCTTCCACGTAACCTCTGGAGACAATCTTCATCAGATTCGCATAGCCCTGATTATTCTCCGCCAGAAGCACCAGATGGTAGTAGCGATCCTCTCCGCCCGTAAGTTCCTTGTCAAATCTGGAATTGGGGGCCACATATACCTCACAGCCCAGGATAGGTTTGATCCCCTGAGCTCTGGCCTCCCTGTAAAAATCTATCACACCGAACATGGCGCCGTGATCCGTAATGGCCGCCGCTGTCATGCCCAGCTCCTTCACCCTCGCCACGTACTCCTTGATTTTGTTGGATCCGTCCAGAAGGCTGTATTCTGTATGTGTATGCAGGTGTGTAAATGGCATGGCTTCTTCAGTCCTCTTTCCTGTTCCCTCCGGAATCCTTCTCTTTATCCCGATTCCGGTTCTTTCTGTCTGTCAGTCCGTACGCCGGAGACCGCAGATAATATCAAGAATCCGATGCGCCGTATCTTCCTTTGAAAGAAGATCCAGGCTGATTTCATCATCCTTTGTAAGCACCGTTACCCTGTTTGTATCTGTGCCGAATCCCGCGCCTTCTGCCCGCAGACTGTTGGCGCAAATCAGATCGCAGTTCTTGCTTTCAAGTTTTTTCCGCGCATTGGCAAGCAGTTCTTCTGTCTCCATGGCAAAACCACAGAGAATCTGGTTTTCCCTTTTATGCTCTCCCAGATATTTCAGAATATCCTTTGTGCGCTTCAGGGTCAGCGTCATAGTCTGTTCCCCGTCTGTTTTCTTAATCTTGTTCTCTGCCGTCTCCACAGGCGTATAATCGGCTACTGCCGCCGCTTTGATAATAATGTCATTTTCTGCCGCCCGCTTTGTCACTTCCTGAAACATCTCCTCGGCAGAGCTCACCCGTTCCACATGCATGAGCAGAGGAGGTTCCACCTCCGTATGGGCGGCCACTACTGTGACCGATGCGCCGCGAAGTCTCGCGGCCCGCGCCAGAGCAAAGCCCATTTTCCCGGAAGAATGATTCGTGATAAAACGAACCGGATCTATGGATTCCTGCGTGGCTCCGGCCGTCACCAATACCCGTTTTCCGTCCAGATCTTTCCTGAAGGCGATTTCCTGCAGCACATACTCCAGCAGCACGCTTTCATCCGGCATCCGCCCGTCTCCGCTGTCTCCATTGGCAAGCATGCCCCGCTCCGGCGGAATGATCACATATCCGAATCGCGCCAGTTTCTCCAGATTGTCCTGCACAATGGGATTGTGATACATATTGTGATTCATGGCCGGCGAAATGATTTTCCTGCAGGGGCAGGCCAGAACGGTTGTAGTCAGCATGTCATCCGCAATACCGCCCGCGATTTTCCCGATAACATTGGCAGAAGCAGGAGCCACCAGCACCACATCTGCCCTTTTCGCCAGAGCTACATGCTCCACATTATACTGAAAATTTCTGTCAAACGTGTCTATCAGACATTTATTGGCCGTCAGCTCTTCAAATGTCAGAGGTGTAATAAATTCTGTGGCATTCCGGGTCATCAGCACCTGAACGTCTGCTCCCATCTTCTTCAGCATACGTGCCAGGTTTACGATTTTATATGCGGCGATGCTGCCTGTCACGGCAAGCACTACGGTTTTTCCTTTTAACTGCATGGTCTGATTCCTTTCGTCTTCTGCCTGTATTCTCTTTCTGTCTGCCCTGAATTCAGCATCCTGAAAACAACAGACGCCTCTTTATCTGCGCAAAGCACATATATAATTAGTATAACACAAAATATAAAAGTTTTTATATCTTTTTTCCAGCTTCTGTGGTATAAAAATATAGTCGGCGGCAGTCTGCAGTACCGGTTCCGGAAATGAATCCCTGCAGCCGGCTGACGCTGACATTGTATTGTATCTTCAGACGAAGAATAATAACAAGGAGGAACACCAAAATGAAAAAAACTTTTAACACCCGGCAGCTAACCATTCTCGGGCTGCTGACCGGAATCCTGCTTCTCATGGCTTATACGCCGCTGGGATACCTGAATATCGGGCCGTTGGCCATTACATTCAATGTAATCCCGGTAGCATTGGCAGCCGTTACCCTTGGACCTGCAGGCGGAGCAGCCGCGGGAGCCGTATTCGGGCTGACAAGCTTCCTTCAGTGCATCGGCGTAGGCGGATTAAGCGCCATGGGATCCATTCTTTTCAGTATTAATCCTGTCCTGGCTTTTATCCAGTGCTTTATGCCCCGGATTCTGGACGGTTTTCTGCTTGGATATATTTTCCGTACGGTTCAAAAGACAGGAGGCGCCCGGCTGGGCTGCTTTGTCACAGGTTTCTTTTCGGCTTTTCTGAACACAGTGCTTTTTATGACTGCACTCGTCGTTCTGTATGGAAATACGGATTATCTGCAGGGTCTAATCGGAGGACGGAACATCCTTCTGTTTGTCTGCTCCTTTGTGGGAATCAATGCAGTATGTGAAATGATTTCATCCACCATTCTTACCGGAGCCATCGGCTATGCGCTGTACCGCTCCAGACTCTTTGCTTCTGAAAAATAATTTTTACGGCAGAGAGCGCCGCGGCAGAAATCTGCCGCGGCTGCCGCAGTTCACTGCAGCCGCTCTGCTCTTCTTAATACGGACTTGTCCCGGAGGAACTGGAAATGATTCTTACCATTGATATCGGAAACACAAACATTGTTACCGGCTGCTTTGACGGAGAGCGCCTTCTCTTTTTTGAACGTTTCTCCACAGAGCAGGAATACACCTGCCTGGAGTATGCTACGATTTTTAAGGAAACACTGGAGCTGTATGGTATCCTGCCCTCGCAGATTCAGGGAGGGATTATCTCTTCCGTTGTTCCTTCCGTAACCAGAACCGTAAAGGAAGCCGTGGAAAAATATACCGGATCCCCCATCCTGATAGTCGGCCCCGGCATGAAAACCGGATTGAAAATGAACGTAGACGATCCCGCCCAGCAGGGAAGCGATCTGATTGTCGGAGCAGTGGCAGGAGTCAATCTCTATCCCGTACCTCAGATTCTCATAGATATGGGAACTGCCACTACTGTCTCTGTCATCGATCGTACCGGAACCTATATCGGGAAAATGATTCTGCCAGGACTGGCCATTTCTCTGTCAGCCCTTTCAAGCCGAACAGCTCAGCTGCCGCGAATCTCTCTGGATCCGCCCAAAAAGCTGATAGGCAGCAGTACAATAGATTCGATGAAAAGCGGAATTTTATACGGAAGCGCCGGAGCGCTGGATGGACTGATTGACAGAATTAATGAAGAACTGAAAGAAACATGCACCGTTGTCGCCACCGGAGGACTGGCCGGCGTTGTCACGCCGCTTTGCCGTCATAAGATCATTCTGGAAGACGACCTGCTTCTCAAAGGACTTCTGATCCTATACGAAAAAAACCGAAAATAGAAAAATGAAAACGAGGCAACCGCTCCCTCCGGGAGCCATTACCTCGTTTTACTTAACCATTAATCATGAATGAAACTAATTTATCGATGTCTTCCTTCTCGTAAGCGATAATCTCAAGCTCCGGAATCTCTCCGTTGGAAAAGATGTTCGCCATGGATACATACTGAGAAAGCTTTGACTTAAGATTCAGTCTGTCGCCCTCACCTGTAACCAGCTCTACCTTACCTGAGCAGCTGTCAACTACCTTGAAGAACTTTTCGATGTCAGTAATATTCTGAACTTTCATCTTATATTCACTCCTTTCTTCTTCCCCATTATAACTGTAAAACAGGTATTTGGAAAGATATTTTTTTCATTTTTTCAAAATTTGGCACTTTTTTATGATCTGCGCCGAATGCACTTCTCTGTTATTTCTATTTTGCCTTCTTTAAGAAGTCTTCCCACCGCTCTTTTAAATGCATTTTTACTGAGCTTCAGTTCACGTTCAATAATTTCCGGAGACGCTTTGTCATTAAAGGGAAGAACGCCGGAAAATTCATCAATAACCTTCAGTACAAGCTCTGCGTCCTGATCCATCTGAAGATAGGCTTTTTCCCGCATACTCAGATCCAGCTTTCCATCTTCATGAACAGCTGTAACTCTGGCTTCAATCACATCTCCAATCTGTGCGCCGCCATGAAAATCCTTTCTCGGAATCAGAGCAGAATATCGGTTGTCTACAGCCACAAAAGCCCCAAATTCCCGGCTGATCTCATAGACGGTTCCCTGCACCCTGTCATCTTTCTTATAAGGAGAACTGGTGTCCAGATATTCGTACACATTCATCGTGGCGCAAAGACGGCTGCTCTTGTCAATATACAGGGCTGCAAGTACTTCCTCTCCCTCCTTCACACGACGCGTCTGCTCGCGGAAGGGAAGCAGAAGATCCTTTTCCAGACCCCAGTCAAGAAAAGCGCCTATCTTTCCCAGCTGTATCACTTTCAGCACAGCCAGTCCTCCCAGTTCTACCTTGGGTTCACGCACCGTGGAGATCAATCGATCTTTGGAATCTCTGTAAACAAAGACCGTAATCTTATCGCCCACAGCGGTTCCCTCCGGTACCTGTTTTTTGGGAAGCAGCACCTTCTCGGCCTCTTCCGGAGTTTCAGCCAGATAAACACCAAAATCTGCTTTTTTTACAACTGTCAGTTCCTGCTTTTTTCCAAGCTCAATCATATTTTAATCCTCTCTTGTTCTTTTCAGGAGAGCTCCACCACCGCATACGGCTTTCCTGCCTCGTCACACAGACCTACGGTATATCTTCCGTCTTGAAAAGCCGTCACAGGGAAGATGCGGTCTCCCAGAAGAGCCGACTTCTTATACTCTGCCCGCATCTGCTGTATCGGAAAAGCTTCCGGCACATATTCCCGGGCCATCTGAATATACTGTCCGTTATTTACATGGTGATTCGTATCCAGATGATGTTGCTGCACCGCAAAACCTTCCTGAGGTTCTGCATGTTCCGGCATAGGAAGCTTTCTGGGCGCATAATCCATCTCCAGTCTCTCCTCAAGCCTGTATTTCTTCACAATTTCATCCGGAACACGGGCCGGCCGTCCTGTCTGTGTATCCAGAAAACTCCAGAGACTGTTCGCCCAGGCCAGCAGTCTTCCCTTTTCATCCTCCAGAGTAAAATTACGGCTGCCGCAGAATCCCTGAAAACTATAGGGCCACGTAGAAATCCGTATCTTTTCACACAGTTCCGGATAACGTTCAACAACAATCTGCCAGGAAGAGAGTACCCAGACCCGATGCATGCTTTCCAGAACATCCACACCTATCCCCAGCTCCTCGGACTGAAAGGTGCTGGAATCCTGAAAATAATTGATAATTCCGTTCAGCGTCAGTTTCTTATCCTCACCCACTTCACTGTAGCGGACGCGGCTGTAAAATGAATACATATGCTGCCTCCTTCACTCCTGTCCGGCCATCTTCCGTATCATGGCACTTCTCCAGTATAGCATCTTTTGTATCGTTTTGCACTTGTGACTTCTGCGGTTTCTCCATCATAATAATATGTACAATTCTGAGACCCCTGTTCCACTTTCAGTCGGCAGTCCTTTGGAGACTCAGAACCGCAGCAGTCCCAGAGACTGAAGCAGCAGTAAAAACAACATTACAGGAGTGACAAATCTCACCATGACCACATACAAAGCTTTGCGTCCAAAGCGGCAGCCGCCCAGAGTAACCTCGTCAATAACTGTTTTGGGCTTAACCACCCAGCCAATAAGGATACAGGTGGAAATCGCCACCACCGGCATCAGGACATAGTTGCTTACATAATCCAGGATATCCAGAATCTGACCTGGCGTAGCGCTGTTGGGCAGCATCAGTTCGAAATAAAAGAGATTGTAGCCCAGGCAGACAATAATGCCCACAACCATGGCTACGGCAGCAACCCCCAGAGTAGCCTTCTTTCGAGTAATGCGAAACTTGTCCATGACGCTGGAAACAATAGCTTCCATAACGGATACGGAAGAAGTCAGAGCTGCAAAGGCAACCATCAGAAAGAAGGCAGCACCAACGGCAACGCCCACCTTTCCCATAGCGCCAAAAACTTTGGGCAGAGAGACAAACATCAGGCTGGGACCGCTGTTCATACCTTCAGTACCCATAAAAGTAAATACTGCAGGCACAATCATAAGACCGGCCAGAAAAGCTACCACAGTATCAAAAATCTCTATCTGATTCACGGACTTGACCAGATTAGTATCCTTCTTCACGTAAGAACCGAAGGCAACCATAATTCCCATGGCCACGCTTATGGAATAAAACAACTGTCCCATAGCGTCCATCAGAATAACCAGGAACTCCTTGACGGTCATACCAGAGAAGTTGGGCACCACATACACCAAAAATCCCTGGAGACCAGTACGGGTATTGCCGGCCTCATCTGTATGAGTCAGGGTCAGGGAAAACACAGAGACAGCCAGAATCAATATCAGCAGTATAGGCATCAGAACTCTGGAAAACCGTTCAATACCGGTATCTACTCCCTTATACACCACCAGCGTGGTAGCTCCCAGAAAAATAAGGAACCAGATGATTGGACTCCAGGTAGAAGTAATAAAACCGGTAAAATAACCATCCGCCATAGCCGCGCCGGCGCCACCGGTGAGATAGGTAGCCAGATACTTAAGAACCCAGCCGCCGATAGTACAGTAATACGGCAAAATGAGAACCGGTACCAGACAGGCAATGAAGCCCAGCCAGCCCCATCTGCGATTCAGAAAGCGATAAGCTGTTAAGGGACTCTGCCCTGTTTTCCGCCCAATTGCAATCTCAGTAGTCAGCAAAGTAAACCCAAAAGTCAGAGCCAGAATCAGATAGCACAGCAGAAATACACCGCCGCCATCCTTAGCAGCCAGATATGGGAAGCGCCAGATGTTTCCCAGTCCCACGGCGCTGCCGGCTGCCGCCAGTACAAATCCGATAGAGCCGGTGAAACTGCCGCGATTATGTTTTGATTCCATTATTTTCTCCCTCCCCAAAATTCCAGGACACTAAAACACTGTTGCCCGTTTTCAACAAGATAGTCTTAAGTAGAATACAGCGTTTTTGCACTATTTGCAAGAGCTTTGAAAAAATCAAAATTTTTTATAAAACAAAAAAACTCCGGTGAATCTTCACCGGAGTCTCTCTAGCAGGGCTACAAGGATTCGAACCTTGAAATGACGGAGTCAGAGTCCGTTATCCAAGATTCGATTTGCCCCGATTCTATGGCGTTTTTTCAAACCCGATTTCTGAAATTGACCTATGGATTGACCTATCCCTGTAATGCTCCTGATCCGTAAAGAATTTCTCCTTATTGAATCAACAGAATTCCTGCATTCATTCTCCTTCATTCATCACTTTGATTCTTCTTCAAAATATCGATCAGCAATATATTCTGCCGACTCAGCCCAGAGAGCATTTTCTGTCTCCTGCAAAGTTTTATAAGTATTTGAACGATAAAATCTCAGTATTGCTTCTTCAAACGATATCTTCAGCTTTTCCTGCAGTATATCTACCACCGCCCGAATCTGGATACACACATTCATCGTTATGTCTTTCCCCTGGAATGTGTAAATTGGCTCACTCATAGACATTCCTCCTTACGAAGCTCAAGCAATCCAATGCTTTTTGAGTATGAAAAGAAATCTGATTATTTACCTGATTATAACGCAGTCGTTCTACAGCCTCATCTGCCGTTAAAATGTCTGCTATATATAATTGTATTGTCTCCATGGTCTTGTCATCCGCAACCGGCCCAACAACAACATCATACCCATGTTGAATGCCGCCTTCCACTCTGTTTTTCCTGATGAATTCAAGCCACTCTTTACTCAGGCTGTCGAATCGTTTTACTTTTATCGACTCTTTTTCTTCAAAAATATACTGATATACATAATATTTGTCAGATCTTTCACGCAGGCTGAGCCTGTAAGCCCATTCTTTCGCTTGCTTTTCCAGAATTGTCGTATAAAATCCCATTCCGAAATCTCTCCGATTATGAGACTTTTTCAAATCAATCTGCTTGAATCTTCTTGTTGTCCCATGGAATACTGTCAGCTTATGGGTAGCTTTTCTTATTTCCTGTTCGACATATTCCATCACTTCTTCCATGCTGACCTGATGAAGATATTCGTGCTGAATCATAATTTTTTCAAAAATATGGTTTTGATGAAAAATCTCACCCGCTTCTTCTCCGGATATATGATTCTTTTTTGCATACTCCTCCATAGTCCGGATTGAAAGCATTTCAACATCTGATTGTACGCTCAAAACTGCCGCCAGAAGCTTTGTCCTGGCCCTCCCTTTTACAAATTCATCATAAACTTCAACTACAATATTATTATATCCAATTTTCCATCCGCACACAAGAGCATACTTTCTCTTTTCAACTCAAAATAATACTCTCCTTTTTCAAACTGGAGACACAAAAGTCCCCAGCCTGTCTTTCTATCATGCGGAAATCCGAATCTCATCTGCCTGTCCATCATAAAAATAAGAATGACTTGTCAGGCACTCTTCCGGAATTACCTGCGCCCTGTTTATCTCTGAAACCATATGATCCAGCTCTGTCTGGTCTATCTCTTCCACGAAAGGGATGAAAATTGTCTCATGCACAGACGAGGGTAAAATGTAAAAGCTTTTTCCATGACATTGTTCCCGCAGGATTGTTCTGTTCAGGATTCCGGCTGCTCCATACATTCTATCCTTATTGGTAAGGACAAACATCTTTCCCGCCTCTATTTCGCTTTCTTCTGCTGAGGGCTGAGGTTCGCCTTCTTTCATTCCCTTTAGCTCTTCCAGTATGGCTTTCATGTCCCGCAGGCAGTATCCGTCCTTATTCATATTCTTTAAAGCCTGGCTGTGCAGTTCTTCTATGCTGATCTTATAGTGTTCAAACAACGCTTGGCTGATTCTTATGTATCCGGCTTCCAAACCATCTTTGCGTAGCCAGATAGTATAGATTACCTTCATATCAAGAAAATCCGTGTTCACCAGTTCCTGCAGCTGTCCTGATTTTTCCATAACGGGAGACGCCAGAACCGGATATACTGAATTCCTGACTTCATCCCAGTTTAAAAGTGTACTTATCTTCGTATCTATCTGATGGTTCATACCACAACATCTCCTTCTGATTTCATTTTATTAACATTCTGGTTCCTCTGGTTTCAGCAGTGTCTATAAAAAAACTGGAAAAATGGCTGGCATTATATACCAGCCTGCCACTTTTCCAATTTCCCGTTACAGGCAGCTGATAATATCTTCCGCTTCTGCATCATAATAATAGGCATGATTCTGGAACTGTTCTTCTTTTCTTACCTCTCTGTTTCCTAACTCTGCCATCGCATTCATGCTTTTCGCGCTCAGCTTATCTGAATCACCTACCAGTATGATTTCATGCAGGGTGGCGGGAAGAAGATAAAAAGAGCATCCCCGGGATATTTCTTTAAGATACTTTTTATTAAGTATCATAGACGTTCCGTAATACCAGGCAGAGTTGCTTAAGATATAGGTCTGTTCCTTTTTCACCCATTCTGCCTCTTTCGGTTTTTTCCCTGACAGAACCGCCGAGGGGAGACTGTCCATAGGGATCAGTACTGGTGCTTCCTTTTCCAGATTTTCCATGGCTTTCTGATATAGCTGTTCCTCCGAAATCCCCCAGGTGTTAAACAAGGTTTCTGTGATTCGTGTTGACAGCGGTGGCTCTCCTTCCTCTATTTTCATTCGGATAATATAACTGACGGATAAATCCAGCATTGGCCTCCAGACAAGTGATTCCAGCAGAAACCAGTTTTCCTTCACAGAAAGCAGAACCGGATACACCAAATTCTTTACATTATCCCATGGAACCGTGTCTTTCCCGAATCCATAAGACTCCATGACAGAGCTTTCCAGACGAAAATTCCGGATAATTGTTTCTACACATGCTTCAAATTCCAGTTTACTCATACAGGGCTTATAACACTGCCGCAGAAGAATGACAGAGGCTGTTCCCGATGCCCCCTTAACAGGCTGAATACTGAGAACCTCTGACAATACCCCATTGTTTCTCAGATCTGTCTTTACTGTAACGTCACATTCTCCTTTCAGCCGCTCTTTTATGTCCTGTTTGATTTTCTCTACAAATTCTCTATACTCCATCATTTTCGTCTGCTCCTTTCTTTTATGCAGCATCTTTACTTTTTACTTTTTTCAGATTTTCCATCACGCTCTCATAAACCGTAACCTTCATCTGGGAAATTTCCTGCAGTTTGTACCGGGAAAGTACAGCATTTACGCTATACCCGGTTCTTTTCAGTTCTTTATTCAAATTCTGAATCTGTTCCGGACTTACGGCCAGATCCATTTCCGGATTCTGCTTTTTCATGGAAAACACAGGCTCTCCCTTCTGATTCACAATGACAAGGGATGATATTTCCCGATTTCTGCTGTAGGAAATCGACTGAACCGTAAACTTATCATATACAACAAACCTGTTATCCTTTTTCTGAATGAACGTTTTCCCCGCAGGAATCCAGATAAAGGGAGCCGTATAAAGCTCCCTCCCAATTCCAACAGATACGCAGGCTCTTTTAAAGCTGTCGGATGCCTGGCCCTTTTCTTTCTCCGCGTAGCTGGTCGTGCCTACATCCTGCTTACGAATCCACTGCTTTTTCTCTTCATCCCAGATTTCAACCGTGCAGTACAGATTTCCATTAATAAGCTGATGGCTTCTCTGCCAGCCCAGGCAGCCAAAGGTTTCATCCAGCACCTTCATGTCCGCCCTGGCGTCTTTGTAAAGCAAAAGGGACAATCCCTTTTCTCCGATTGTCCCTACCCTGCATTCAATCTCATCTGCCCGCAGCAGACGAATTTCCTTATTCACCGTATATCCCTTCTTTCCATTATTCTTTACGCTACCAGAAGCCGCCTGTACTGATTCCGGGAAAGATATTTTTCATAAATATCCGGATTTTCCTGCTCCAGACGCTTTTTATCAAACGTGGTCGTCTGTATCTGTTTCCAGCTTACCCGGCGTCCTCCTATCATTCCGGTTTCATTTTCTTTCAGATAATTCTTAAACTGATTGCAGACAGCTTCCTTCTCCGTCTTCAGCTCATCCATCCTGCGGGAGATATCGTCATATTGTTCGAACGCTGTAAGCGCTTCCGCCGGAAGCTCGATAATATTTCCATTGGACTCCCCATATAAGGCATTCAGATAATCTCCGGTGGCCGGAGAACCGTCCGGTGCAGGTTCCTGAACATTCTCCACATGATTCATCCAGAAATCCCATTCCATGGCAATGATTTTTTCTATCAGAGCATCATCTCTCAGGACTTCATAACGGTAGAAACGATTGCCTCCGACCAGAGCCGCAACATACGCTTTTTCAGCTCCTGTTACTGCCATATAATGCTGAACCTGCAGAATATAAGCCTCCGGAACTCCCTTTTCCCAGATTTCCTGTTTATAGGCAGAGGCTGTCTTGGCTTCAAAAATACACATTTTTCCGTCTTCTTTTATCACTCCATCCAAATCCGCCAGCATAAACGGATACTCACTGCTCTGGAGAATCATTTTCTTTGCTCTGACTTTCAGGCCTGTCCTCGCCGTAAACTCTTTTTTGACTATCGGCTCCAGAACCGTTCCAAAATGCGTATAATCATTTTCTTCCTCCTCCGGTTCTGTCTGCCCTGTCTTTTCTTTCCAGAGCTGATATACGGACCTGTGGGAATTGATTCCGGCTATCACAGACACGTCTGAGCCTCCGATGCCTTTTGTCCTCCATTTCAGCCATTCTTTTCTGCTTAAGCCTGCTGTTTTCACCAATACCTTCACAAAATTCCTCCATTTCAAAAAGGGGGCAGACTTCTTACCAGCCCGCTCCCCCTATTTTATACACAGCGCTTCTACGCCGCACATACCATCTGATACGCTCTGTCAATCAGCGGATTCCCCTCTATCGTCCGGCCGAACAGATTCTCCTTGTAGTTCTGCGTCT
Source organism: uncultured Merdimonas sp. (assembly GCA_944378225.1). Lineage (GTDB taxonomy): Bacteria > Bacillota > Clostridia > Lachnospirales > Lachnospiraceae > Laedolimicola. The sequence continues at coordinate 81,483 of CALWGE010000001.1, read as the reverse complement.
TTCTGAGCGGTTCCGCATGGGTCGCAAAATCGGAAACCGCATTGATAAACCGATATGCGTTTCTTCCTACGTCCTTTAAATCCGGCGCTTCAAAATAGCGGAGCTTCATGTCATCCCGCAGACGCTGCACGTTTTTCTTCTGCTGAGGCGTGAAATTTTCATCCTTCGGTATCAGAATTTCAATAAAATCAAGCACCTTTTTATCCGAAAGCTCTTTCTTCCGGAGATTTTCAAACTCTTTTCCCAGTTCATCCATATATTCACGGGCCATCAGGAGCGTTTCTTTCGCCTCCTCTAGCTTCCCCTGAACATTTCCTGTATGTATCATGGACCAGGAACGCTTTGCCTGAGCCAGAGCCAGATTCAGCGTATTACTGCACACTACGCGGACCGGCGTTACAGCCACACGCACAGCGCCGGAGCCATCGTGAGTATTGGTAAATACAAGATAGGGGCTGATATGTTCTCCGCCGATAATATACTCATGGGGCATATGAGCCAGAAGCCAGATGCGTTTCCCGTCCTGCAGGCTGCCCGCTGTCTCATACCGGACTCCTTCTCCCAGCAGAGCGTCCGTAAACGCAAACGCTTCCGTATTCTGAATGACTTTATATCGATCCGTCACTACTCCCAGCGTCTTCCGGTCGCTGTCCCGCACATTGGCTTTATAGCCGGGAATCCTTTCATTTTCCTTTGTGTAAATCGGCTCCTGAATTACGTTCCAGTCCAGGCCCGCTAATCTGAGCGCCTCCTGCGAGGAAGGCGCTTCCAGGACTCTTGTTCCCAGGCCATGCCAGGGCGTCTCTCTTACATAAAACATCGTTTCAACATTTGCTGCCATCTTTCATTCCTCCTTCACCATTTCTTTAAATCATCATCATTTCTCAGAATCTCCGCAATAATCACTACTGCCGCGCTTATAAGTGAGATAAGCACCTTCTTCACAATTCCGCTCTCCTTCCTTTCATCATTGCGCCGAAAATCTTCCGTTTCTTTTTCCTCCTTCCTTTTTCTGCAGACAGGCAAAAATTTAGGCTGGCAGATTTCTCCGCCAGCCTGGTTTCATGGTTATAATATGTCATTCATTTTTTGTAATTGTACTATATTTTTCCTTGATTCCGTGTTTCTTTCTGCTTGATAATATAAAGAAATTCAGATATAATTTTGTTATGAAGGAGGTATTGCCCATGCCTGTTATTAAATCCAGCGCAGATTTGCGCAACAATTACAGTGAAATATCCAAACTCGGCAAGTTATTTCAAATACTAAACATGTATGTTTATTATTCTTCTATATCTTTGCTCATTTTCTATGCTTTTTCCTAACTACACAACGTTTGTGGATTTTTTAATATCAAAATAGTATCAGAAAACTACACATAAATGCATACAAATTCTAACTTAAAACATGCAACAACACAACAGGTTTTCACCAACGAATTCCATTAGTAAAGTGGCCTTTTTATAGAAAGTTCATCATTATCTCTTCTTTTTTTGCAATTAGGACAACTCGTCAAACTCTTCACTTTATTACATATCATCTGCTCCCATTCATAACCACATAAATGACATTTCCAAAACACCTTTTTATGTGATTTAGGTTTACAATTTTCTGGAGATAGATCACCATTTTTACTATAATCCCAATCTAATGCATCCTCTGGATAAATGGTCTTTAAATCAGTCTCACCCGAAATGGCATATCTTCCCGAGCAATATGGGCAACCATTTACTTGTCTCGCGGCAATCGTGATTCTCCAGCTATGCCCTTTTATGCATTTCCACCATACCTTTTTATTACTGTTCGGTAAAAACTGCTCCGGTCTTAATTCTCCATTTCGATCATAATCCCATTCATCTGCTATTTCAGGAAATCGTGTTTTTAAATCGGTTACTCCCACTATTACCCTATGATTTGAACAGTATGGGCATCCTCGGTTCCCACGATTCCTTACCCCTACTTTCTCTTTCCATGAGTGTCCATTTGAACAAATCCACCAAGCACAATAATTGCTTCCAGGCAAAATACTATTAGGTTGAATATCATTTTTGCTGTAATCCCATTCTCTCAATAATTCTTTACAACATGTGGCAAAATCATTGACGCCAGTCAAAACTTTATTATTGGAACATATAGGACATCCTGTCTTTTTCTTCCCTGTCCTACTGTAAATATAGCTCTGATATGAAGGATGTCCTTTGGGGCATTTCCACCAAACCTTTTTCCTGCTTCCCCAAGTAACATCTATTGGTCTTAAATCACCATTTAAATCATAATCCCATTCAGAAGCAATATCTTTATTATGCAAGGCTAAATCGTTGAATCCTATTAAGACTTGTTTCCCATTACATATCGGACATGCGCTCGACAATCTTACTCTATTTGCAATTGAAGAAAAATAATGATGTCCTAAAGGACAAATCCAACCTACTTTTTCGGGAGATCCTGGCGAAAACATAGATGGTTTTAAACCATTATTTGAATCATAGTCCCATTCTTTTGCGATATTCGGATAGAGAACTTCCAAGGAGTTGTTTTTCATTGCATATTGATATTGCTTTATGATAGTTACTCTATCTCTTTGAAGATTAGGTTGTATTGTATTTTTTAACACAACATTTAATTCTAGGAATAAGCTAGTGAACATCTCATCATTATAGCCTTCTGATGGCACATGGATTTCCAAATCTGCATTGTTCCTAACTTCATTTGTTTCCTCAATTCTTACAAGTTTAATTCCTAATTTTTTACATAAATTAAACTTTCTATTGTCTCTTGCAATAGCATATTCTCCCGAATGCCACTTTATACCATCATATTCAATACCTAGTTTCAAAGAAGGAATATAAATATCTAATTCCATTTTATCTAATAATTTCTCTCTGTAACCATTTATTGCATCTGGGTACAGTTGCTTGATATAAAAATAAAGCACTTGCTCCGGAAATGAGGTTTTATTTCTCAAATTGCATTTTGGACATCCACTATTATTATATGTTCTATTGTATATTGTTGCTGTATACGAAATTCCGCATACTGAGCATTTCCACCAAACTTTTTTATTACTTCTTCCAGATACCTTTGACGGTACTAATTCATTCTTTTTATAATCCCACTCAAGTGCAATGTCTAAATACTGACTCTGTAAATCATTAAATCCTTCTAGAATTCTTTGCCCGGTACAATATGGACATCCACATCCTCTGCTAGCCCTATTAAGAATTTTCGTTTCCCAAGAATGACCCTGTGGACAAGTCCACCATGCCTTTCTTTCGCTATTAGCTTTTAACAATTCAGGTCTTAACGATTTATTTTTTTCATAATCCCAACTTTCTTTCAATTCAGGATTTGTAGTAAATAAATCTCCAACTCCAATAACAGGTAATCTTCCAGAGCAATATGGACAGCCATAATTCTTTCTATATCGGTTCGCCACGCTCGCATACCAAGAATGTCCTTTGACACATTTCCACCATATTTTCTTATGAGATGAGGTAGAAACATCAGATGGAGACAGATTATTTTTCTCATAATCCCATTCACTTAATAATTTCGAATTCGATTCATTTAAAGTCATTAGCCTTACCTCAGATCTAATTTCCTATCTGCTATTTATAGGTGCTAAAATCTATACGCTTCCATTTATAAAAGCAATATATAGACGAAAAGCAGTTACTTTAAAGATTACCACATTATTTTTTTCTCTGCAATAAAACGAACAACTGACGATTAACGGATACTTTTGTCCTTCATCCAGCACCGGAGTCCTTGATTCACTTGTTGCTTTGCCAATCGTTTCTGCTCTTTCTCTATCTGTTCCTGCTACCTTACACGACTAATGGCTGTCTCCCTTGATGAGAACCAAATGCAGCCTTCACACGCTCCATATCCGTCGTTACTTCCCATAATTCCCGATTCTCATTCAACACTTCTTGAAGTCGTTCATTTAATCTCTTCTTTCCAGCTTTCTCCCTATCGTATGCTTCTTCTAATCGTTCGTATTTGCAGGAAATATCCAAAAAGGCAGAATAGACAGACCTTAGTACCTTTACCATTTTTTTGACCAGCGATTTTACTTTTTTCTCTCAATACGACTTTGCAGATTCCATAACCGCCACTTCTGGAAGTGTTTCTTCTGGATTTGCCGAAAACTCAGCCGCTAGACGTTCCATATTTTTTACCATAGGAACAAGTTCGTTCATACACTTCTGATATTTATCAGCCTGCTTTTTTGCCTTATCCGTTGCGAGCCATATCAGCGTTCTCTTTTCTACAGCAGTCAACTCAACTTCTCCGAAAATTTCATTAAGTTCAGCTATCCTGCGAGCTTCATTTTCATAAAAAAATTTCATTCACATTCCGGCTTTCTCTACGAAAAAAGGAACTGGATCTCCATACTGAAAAGCGGATATTCTTTAGAGTAATACATGAAGCCTCACCGAACCCCTTCACGGACCCCGATGAGGCTTCCTTTTCGGCATAAAATTTTACTCTGTCACCAGATAAAAATCGCCTGTAAAATAATTGTAATCGCTCATGGCCGTATAATATCCGCCTTCTTTGGATTCATACAAATAAAAATCTCCGTCATCTGACACATACTCGTTCGTATATTCATCTGAATTAAGCAGGCGCACTGTCTCTTCCACAAAACAGTTCTCAGACAGCACCTGATTCTCATATCCCCAGCCAAACACATAAATGGAATCATCTTCGTTAAAGGTCAGATTCATGTACAGTCTGAAATCTCCGATCTCTTCGTTTGACTGGTCCGACTCATAAGTATATCCCGGAATCACTTCACAGGCTTCATTTCTGATTTCTTCCGCTACTTCCGCCTCCAGCTTACTGTCACTGCTTATGATCTCATCCTGCTCTTCCTGAGCATCATTTACCTCTTCCATTTCACCGGCTGTCTCATCCGCTTCCAGAATATAGCTCACTCTGATAATCTGCAGATCGGAATTATACTCTATCATAAGGGTATATCCCGTATCTTTTTCAATGTACATATCCCTCTGCTCTGTATCAATCGCAGCCGTGTTTACAAATTCGAAATCACCATCCAAAATATCTCGCACATCTTCCGCGTTTTCTCCCAGCTGTACTCCAAACAGAGAATACTGTCTGTCTGCAGGATGAGACATGTCCAGCCGAATCAGATACACTTTTCCTTCCAAACACATGAAATTGATATTGTCATCGTTCGGATAATACCCGGATTCTGTTTTTTCCAGTCCCAGTTCTTCCGTCAGCTCATCCTCTGTATAGTCCGCGTAATCGCTTAATTCCGTATGCATCAATTTCCCGGCAGATATCTCTTCAGTGCCCGTGCCTTTTTCATTCTTTCCTTCCATCAAAACAGCCGCTGCTATAACAATGATTAAGACTACGATGGCTATCAGAATGCCTTTCACAAGACCTGATTTTTTCTTCTCCAGCCTTTTGTCTGCATTTCCAAATACTGTCTGGCTATTTGAACTGTTTTCTTCAATTCTCGCTCCGCAATTCTGGCAGAAAACTGCTCCTTCCTCTAACTGTGCGCCGCATTTTTTACAAAACATATGTACCCTCCCTGATCATTTACTCATATAACGAAGCCCATATAATACCAGCGCTGAAAGCATCATCGTAATATTCTCCACTCTCCGGAAATTCAATACTCTGCAGGCTGACCTCACAATATCCGTCATCCAGATCCTCGTAGAAAAAGGTTATCCGGATATCCTCACTGTACGACGGACAGTATCCTTCCACAAAAACGAGTCTTGAATTGCTGTCTATCTTTTCCTGGGACCATTCAGCGCCCTTTACATTTTCATCAATCAGCTCTCCTATCGTCTCAGGCCCGATATCATCAAAAGCAATGGACTTTACATCCGAATAGACTCCTCCGCCTGTGCTGTTTACCACCAGCAGGCCGATGATAATCACTGCTGCTCCGATACAGAGATTTCTTTTCTTCTTGTTCAGCTCTTCCTCTATCTCAGGCTCTCTTTTTCGTGAAAGAAAAGTTCGTATACCCGAAAACACAATCGCGATTCCGCAAACCAGAAACATAATTCCCAGTACAGTGCTGAAAAAGCCTTCTCCTGAAAACATAGCCAATGCCAGGAAAGCACTGACAACCCCCAGCAGGATGTCAAGAATGTGGCCAAATTTCACTGCAATCTTGGTAAATAAGGGATGATTCCAAATTTTTGAGAAAATTCCTTCCTTTGCATTCTTCTGTACCCAGCTTGGCGCTGCCCCTTGCCGCTCTGTCTGTGAAGACTCTCCCGGAAATTCCGGTTTTTCCCTGCTCTCTTCTCCTCCGGAAATCTGGTTTATCTTCGTACCGCACTTTGGACAGAATCTTGCATCCGGCTTCAGAACCGCTCCGCAGCTGGAACAGATTCTCTTCTCTTTGAGGATTTCTTCTTTCACCCCGGCTGCATCTTCATCTTCATCTAAACTATCGTTTGACGAAACAATCTCTGAATTACAGGACTGCTGGACATAGTACCCGATGATTCCCATAGCGACTACAATTTTTCTGTACATTTTTATCGAATCTACTGTAATGAGTGCTCTCGCTATATTTTTCCTCCACCAAATCGTAAAGGTATTTTTCCCATCACTGTAGGATATATCATAAATCATTTTCTGGTATGAAATCACAGGATGCCCATTCTGATCATCCGACTTTTCAATCGTCATTCCCAGCGGGGTCAGTTTGGGAATCAGCTCCGCTATTAATGCCGGATATGGTATTTTATTTTTTACTTCAAACTCTACAAATCTTAACTGAAGGCTAGTGATATCCAATATTTTATTTTTGACCAGCCATCCCACACACAGACCGATTAGCGTTCCCAGAAATACTCCTGCCAGATTTGTTCCCAGAAAAATAAAGAAAATGAGAAGTATTCCCGCACTGACCAGATAAATCCAATTGTACTTCCTTCCTCCGTCATTAATTGGTTCCGGTGATGTGAGAACCAAAGGTATGTCCTGCTTCTTTTTCATATTTTGTAACCCCTTTCCTCTGCTACCACAGCATAACTTTATGAACTATTGCAGTCTTTTTGTTTCCTTACAGCCGGATTGTAGCAAACTGCGAGGACAGAAGGTGTCATTCTTCAGACAGTTTTGAATTTTATAAGCTGAATTTTCCAGCAAACCGAAAAAGGAAAAAGCCTGTGGATTAATCCACAGGCTCAAGAAAATGCCAAAAGATTTTTACATTTATTACTGATACAAACATTTTTATCTAACTTGTTGTACACATGCTATTATATATCTCTTCTATTTCATTTAGCTCATGTTGAATTTTTTTATCAATCTCTTGTTGAATAAACTCCTGCTTGATTTTTGTTATAAATCTGATATCCGTAAATAAATGCGAAACCGTTGACAATAAACTACCCAAATCAAGGTTTTTAGGGTTTTTAGTAATACAAGCATTAATAATACTGCTTGTTGAAGCTATCGAATTAGAGATAAGTAAAATCTTTCTCGTTCTTACCTCGTACAATTCTTTGGAATCATCAGATTGTCTGAAAAGTCCATGTGTCAGTCCAATAATCATATCCACAAGCACAGATATCAAATAAGAGACACCGATTATTTTCATATCACGTGCCAAGCATAAAGAATCATACTGATTTTTATACAACTTGCTCGCAAAATTTTCATTAAATACAGAAAGAATCGGCACCGGCAATCCCGTTTTTGTGGCAACATCCGATTTCAAATGCTGTGCTTGTGCAAATATGGCAGCCGGAAGATTCAGGTAGTCGTCTTTCGCCATTTGATAGCTTTCTTCCAGGAGTGCATCTATTGTTACTTGCTTGGGAGTAATTGCCATTTTAGGCTTTCTTACCACACGAAAAGAACGGAAATCATTTAAAGTAATGATATCTGTCAAAATATTTGCCGTTCCAAAAAACCATCCCAAAATCGGATCATGACCTAATGTATGTAATCTGTGATACCTCCCCTCCATATTGATACCTAATCCTGCCGAACCTTTTGTAATATCATATGGCGGTGTCTGATATAAAATATTTATCCAATAACCCTTCCCGTTCTTTTTTACATATTTATCTCTAAAACGGTCATTTGCCTCTCTGTGCTTTTCTTCTATTGTCTTATCATTATGCGCCAGCCTCTCTGTGGGATCAAAACTTTTCCCATATCCAAATTTTTCTGCAACATGAGGAAAAAGCAAAGCTTTTACTACTTGTAAAGCTGTAGCGACTGCCAAAAATTTCAAATCAGTTTTATTAACAATACTTGTTTTCCGCGAAAACTCGGCATTTATTCTGTCCAATTCTTGAAATACGTTATCAATTTCTTCCTGAGAAAGTATATCTTCTATCTTTACGTCATATGGAATATACTCATTTGCCTCTGTTACAATAGAGTCCCAGTTTTCCACCATCGGTTTATGCTCTATCTTTCTCACAGATGCAGCCTCATAAGCTTCAGACTGAACAGTCGACACTTCCTTATCATATCCCAAAGACTTCAATAGCTCTATCGAAGAATTAATATTATCATCAGCTGCTTTCCTCGCAGACAATAGTTCACTATCATCCAACAATTTTTGAGATATTTCCTGATTATATTTCAAGACCTTATTTATTTCTTTTTCCTGTTTTGTATATTTAAAATTATCCATAAAGTCCACTCTTTTATACTAGGCTATTCCCAAATCTTGCTTCAAGTCACGAATTGCGGCATCTAAAAGAGTATTAAGAGAATTTAAATATTTTATCCTTTCTTTGTCTGCTGCTGATTCTTCCTGCAATGCTTTAATAATAGCATTTTGCTTCGCAATAGCCTGTGTCAAGCAAAGCATTTTTGCATCTTTCAGCTTTTTATTTTTTACGTGAGCCGTTATGCCAACCCCTGCGGCTCCCAATACTGCGACTGGAGCCGCTAAAACCGCAACTCCTGCTGCCATACCTCCTCCGATAAGTGCTCCTGCCGCTGCTAATCCGCTTGTAATTCCTGCCGCACTTAAGCCTACAACAGAACCGCCAAGATACAGCGCAGCAAAACTAGCTGCTCCTCCTGCACCTGCTCCTAAAGCACCTGCCAGAACTTCTGGCATTGCTGACCGCACAATTGTTCTTGTTGGATCATTTAATGCCTGTCCAGCTTCCTCGATTACTCTTTGAACTGTTTTAAGAGCATCCGCATTCTGAAAATTCATATTTTTTTTACTCATCTGTATTCCCTCCAAATAATCCTTATCTGCATTCTACAACATTAAATTTATCACTGATCTCAAAATTTTACAGTTCATTCCCCCCTTATTTGTCCACCAAACTTTCCAACATTTTCTTAGTATATGCAGCTTGACATTGGAACATATAACTGGCTGCTTCATCTATCATACAAACAATGATTCCATGATAATGTTCCGCAAGCATGATATCACATGTATTCATTGCATCCTTCCTTGTCTTTCCCTTAACCGAACCTCCATAAAATCCATGTACAGCTATATTCTCCGAACTAAACGCCTCAAAATTAGGCATTGTAAAATTAGGCTTATATAATTTCGGCATTATTTTCCCTGGATCGTCTGTATAGTAAATCAGCTTATCATTACATTCCTTTAACATTTCTTTTGCCGCTTTTAGGATAAACTCATCTATTTTATCTTTCATTTTATCTTCTGACGTATGTATTTCATTTTCCCGATATTTATACTCTTTACCCCTATTCATATATAATTCAGAAATGTATTCTTTTTGCAGTTTCATTGCAAATTCTCGTACCTTCTCCCAATAATGATTGCATATCTTAGGGAGTTCCTCTGTAATTTTAATATACACTTCCTGTTTTCTCATAATTGTTTTTTCCTTTCAGAATCGCTAATGAGTTCCACATTGCTCCCCTGGCTCCTCAGCCACATCTCAATTCCCTTTCCAAACACCTCCGCCTGCACCGTATATACTCCATCCTCCTCTTCCAGAATCTTTGCCGTAGGCAGTCTGTCCAGAACCGCGTCAATATCCAGCCCGCTGTATTTGAAAGTCACCTTCTGCAGCTTACCGCCGTACATGAACTGAATCCGCTTCCGGAATTCTCCTTCTTCGAACCGGCTGCTATACGGAATGTGGAACCTTTCATCCAACACCTTCATTCCCTTAATTCGGTCAATCCGGTAAATGGTAGGAAAGGAATCATTTAAAACATCAAAATCCTTCTGTACTTCTTTATCATCAATAAAAGCTGTCAGATAAAAATAATATTCCGAAAACATGATAGCCACCGGCTTCACTTTCCGATGCACAACAGATTTATCTTTCAGGCGATAGTAATCAATCTCTACATAGCGGCACTCCCGCACTGCCTGTCCCAATTTCCACATGGTATCAATAAATCTGGTCTTATGACGTGGCTCCACATAATGAAACTCCTCGTTGCTGATTAAATCTTTTACCAGCTTCTGGTTGCTTTTCGGCACACAGCAGGTGATCAGCTTGTCCAGCATCTCTGTCATTTCTTCCTTTGTAAAAGCCCGGCTGTCCAAAAGTATTTTACAGAGAGCCAACACTTCGCTGTTTTTCAGTCTCAGCGAATACAGCTGCTCCAGCCGGTATCCTTTTTCCTGACGGTCATATATCACGGAATTCACGATTCCTGTCCGCTCCGCGTCCGCATCCAGGAAATTCCGGATATCGTCAATATCTCTCTGTATACTGCGCTTATTTACGCCGAATCTCTGCGCTTCTTCCTCCTTATGAATTACATATCCATCCGCCAGCTTTGCGTAAAGCTGCAATACCCGTTCTATTTTGTCGCCTCTAATTTCTTCCATAGCTTTCCTCCTGTAATACAACGCATTGTATCACTCAAGAAGGACAGAATGTGTCATCTCTGTGGGTTTTAAATGAAAAATGATATTTTCTTATATCTTAATCTTTATTTTACAATTTAATGGAATCTTTTACAATATATTTTATCTTTTTCTGAAAACACTTTTCATCTTTCAATACTGTAATATTATCCCTGTTTCCTTTTTATCCATATTTTATATTTTTCTATAGCTATTTACAATACTATATATAGCATATATTTTCTTATTTTTTTCCGCTGTCTGATGTTATTGTATAGATAGACAGGAGGTGTCTATTATAAAAGATACAGCTTTAAACTCCATCTCACAAAATATCAAACAATACCGCCTGCTAAATAAAATGACACAGGAACAGCTGGCAGAACTTCTTGACCTGGATACCCAATACTACGCTCAGCTGGAACGCGGCGAGCGCAATTTCACCATAGAAAAAATAATCCGGCTCTGCAATATATTTCATGTAGGGATTGAAAAAATTATTGAAATCGATGTAAAAAAGAAACCGGACACTCAGGAACTTCTGAATAGGGTTTTGCCATTAATGGAACAATTATCCTATTCTCAGCTTTCTCTTGTAGAAAAATTCATTACTGATATTGTCCCTTATACTAAATAACCTCGATATCAAAGGACGATTGCACATCTGCAATCGTCCTTCATAATTTCTTTATACCACCTGCTTGTTTATTCCAAGCATCTGATATGCTCTTTTCATTTTTTGAACCAGGTTTTCCAAACAGTCCATAAATAAATCATAATCGTCAAAGAACTGTTCTATTGCCCCCAGACTCACAACATAATTTTTATATTGACTTACTTCATTGCTAATATAACAGAGCGCAAGCTCAATAGAAGGGAATTTTCTATAATACGTCCCTGGATTTCCACCTGTCCGCAGATCACACTCTTTCCAATTATCAAATATTCCTTCGATTTCTCCTCCTACAGAGACATAATAGCTTGCATTTCTTATATTCATATTCCATCTCTTATCATAAAATTTGATCGGCTTTACTGCATCAGGGGAGCTATAACATCCTGCCGCTATCTGCTGATACTTCCTTATAATTATTTGAAACAGAGTTTCCCGTTCTTTCATCTCCTGCTCACCACAGCTCCATTTTTTACCATTCATATAATTTACTGTATTTACAGCGAAATGAATATGAACTCCCTTTTCCATATCTATATGAATTGCGAAAACAACCTGAAAACCCTTTTCATAGAAAAATCGAGCGCATTCCTGTGACGCCCAATATAAATATTGCACTTTTCCCGGATAACCTAACTGCTCTGTTTCTTCTACTGTTAATAAAAATACTTCATGATTTATCTTTTTCCCTATTCTTCCGGGGGACCTGAGACATTTCTGTACCCTCAGAAAATCTTCGATCATTCTTTCTGAAGTCTCAAAAGTTCCTAAAGATCCGGCAGCAATCAGTTCCATTCCCCTATCTTCATTAGGCCTGGTTCTGGTGATATATCGGATAACATATTTCACCGCGTCACGATTTTCATACTTTCCTTTTATAACTCTTAACAATCCCATAGTGTTCTCAAAATTCCTTCCAATTCCTCCAGCAAGTCATATGAATCCTGATCGGCATAATTCAGCTTCAAATTTAGTTTCAGACATTTCGCAATTTCTGTTCCCCTTACCAGTTGCTCTGTTTTCTTTTTCACCTTGGCTGTTCGTGTATACTTTCTCTTTTCCAAACCTTTTTCCAGAAGATAGGCGCTTACTGTCTGATTATTTTTCCCGGCTCTTTTTTCTAATTCTTTCTTTTCATTTGCCGAACACCTGACAGATAGAGTCTCAGATTTTAATTTTTGAGAGTTCAATCTAATATTAGACATAGTGTATATACCTCCACATATATAACTTAAAAAGAATTGATTTTACTTTGAAACTAAATCATTAAATCTATTGGACGCTGTGATTTAATCTTGATTGACATCGATTAAATCACAGCGTCCAATAGTATAGTATCAAAATGTATTACAATCAACTGATATAGATTTCATAACAATTTTTGATTTCAAATAATTTTCAGATGCAAGATATCATATCTTTATTTTTATGTTAGTACCTTCTGTAATTAAATAATCTCAGCTAGTGTTATTGAACTCTATCTCATCCATTCCTTTTCCTCGATGAATCTCGTTATTTTATAAAAGCATTAACATCTCTATAAATAACGTCAGGAGGAGTGTGCCTATGTTCGAAGAATATGATGAATTAGTAACTGTAGAAGACATGCAAAAATTATTAGGGATCGGGAAAAATACTGCTTACGAACTGTTAAGAGAAAATAAAATTAAATGTTTCCGCATAGGAAGGGTATGGAAAATCCCCAAAAGAAGTATAGAGGAATATATATTAACTCAATCTGGTCTTCAATATCCCCAGAACCGTTTATCCTGAATGGAGATAAAAAATAAACCTTTATAAAATCCGGAAAGCCATCTACAGGGTCTTCCGGGCAATACAGTACCATATTATAATTACTTATTTTTTTCTATATCATCCCAATATCGCTCTGACTTTTCTGAAACACTGCTGATTCCAAACAGAATCTGCAGAAAATCCTGCTTTTCATTTAATACATGGATGATTCTGTCAGAAATTACCGCAGGAACAAGCCGCTCCTGCGGATTCCTTTTTAAGATATTTTCTCCTCTCCTTCCTTAGTTCCAGTACCGGGAAGCCTTACAATTTGTTTCGACACTCCCCCGGAAATAATCTTTTTCCGGATTGCGATATAATACTTTCGGGTAGTAGATTCCAGATCTCCGATATAAGCCGCTATCTCTTCTACTCTGGCTCCGCTTTCATACATCCGTGTAGCAAATGTTTTCCGAAAAATATGCAGTCCCCCTTCCAGACCTCCAAGTCCAGCATTTTTGAAAATAACCTTCTGGCGATGTTCCAGATTGGAAGGCGTATTCATTTTTCCTGATAATGTAGGCGTTACTAAATCATCCGCATGATGACTCTTAGTTCTACAGTAGAGGCTCCTTAAAACCCGCTTTGCATCCTCCGTCAGTTCGATATTACGCGCCTTCTGATTCTTCGTAGTATCTTCATGCATCACATAATTATTGTCCTCCTCCCCTTTCTTATCTCTATTTTTAGCCATAGACGCACTCTTCTCTATGGTCAGTATGCCGTTTTCCCAGTCTACGTCCCGCCACCTCAGCGCAATCATCTCTCCACAGCGCATACCCGTATAAAGCAACAGCAGCATATAGTCTCCCGCAGGATATACCCGCTTACCTTTGCTATTGATTTTCAGAGCCTCATGTACAAAAGCCTCCATTTCTTCGTCAGATAAAACTGCCACATCAGCGTCCCCGGCTTTTTTCTCTGACATCTTTTTCAGCTTTTTCATCAACTTATCCTTAACCGGTTTTGCCGGATTTTTCTCCAAATCGCCCTGCAGTATCGCCCATTCAAAAGCCGCGTTTAATACATCCAGAGCTTTGGTAATTGACGATTCTGAAAGCTTCCCTTCCTGAATCAGACCCTGGATATGACGGTCCACATCAGCCGAAGTGAGCGCCTGAATCTGCATAGTACCTATATCATATTTTCCTATCTGATTTGTAATGGTACACTCTCTGCGGTCAATAGATTTCCGTTTCAGCTCTTCATTCCCCACCTGATAGTCCAGATGCTTCTGGCATAATTCAACGACTGTGCTTTTAGTCTGAATATGTAAAGCCGCCCGCTTCTTATTCCAGGCATCTTCTTTTTTGCGCATTTCACGGATGCATGCAGCCTTTGTAGCCGCCGTCACCGTAAGAACCTTGCGCCGGCCATTAGGCTTATAGCCAACCGATTTCCGATGGGTGATACTTCCATCCGGATTCATCGTAAAACTGCCCTCACCTTTGGCGTTTCTTGTTTTCTCCATGTTGTATTCTCCTTAAAAATCTCCCCAGAGACAAGGCTCTGGGGAAATCAAAAATGAATTTCAGATCAAAAACTCCTTACCCTCCTGCCGCTGCAGCCAGCGCTCCAGCGCATCGTGCGATACAAAATAGCGTCCACCAATCTTCATGGACGGGAAACCATGCGCATGCATGAGCCCATAGGCCAGGTCCCGGCTGATATTTAGTAGCGCTTGTAAATCTTTTACAGTCAGTAACATTCTTCCTCCCCCTTTCCAATTTTTTCATAAACGGAAAAGTAGAGCTTTCTTGCCTCTTCTTCTCTCTCAAGACGCAACCCAACTTCCTCTACAATACTCTCCAGCTTCTCAGTCGAAAAAGAGCGATTTTTAGGTGCAATGTCACGTAAAATATTTTTTCCGAATTTCCTTGATAATTCCTCCTTTTTTTCTCCCAGCTGCTGAACATTAAAGTGTTTGATTTCCAGCAGACTCGCAACTAACTCCTCTTTTTGTTCCGCCTCAAATGATGAAGCTACCATTTTCAACTCGTCTGGTAACTTGTTCATCCATTTTAACTGCTCATCGATCACCTTTTTGGGGTCTTCCACAGCTAAACTATGAAACAACGCTTCCTGCAAATACAAGTCTCCAATTTTTTCTTCTGCAAATGCATTTACCGTAAGAACAGATTCTGATTTCGTTATAGTATCAAATCTGCTTTTTCTTCCAAATATGTCGTCAAATCCACGCGGTATCGGAACAAAAATCTTCCGATATGCTTCAGAAAGCTTAGAATTGCAATTCCAAAACTCACACAATACACCCACCTGTAAATTTCTCAGAGCGGTTTTGTCCGGTTTTTTGAACATTGTAAGCAATTCGCCCAGCTCTCTTTCACGACGTGCAAAATAAGATGCAGAACGCTCCAGGAAGTACATATTCAGGCTTTTGCTGCTTTCACTCCTCAATCTCCCCAGCATCTGCAGAAAACTCACCTTAGAATCTGTCACAATCACCAGATTCTCAACCTCCGGATCATGAACTGACACGCCGTTGTCCAATACCGAGGTAGTGATCAAAACCCGAGGCAAAATTCTATGCGCTAAGCACAAACTGCTTATCACTTCTGTATTCTCTGTTGCATCCAGATTCTGAGCGTTCAGTACCACAATCTCACCCGCTTTTACTCCACACGTCTGCAATAATTGAGAAATTTTCCCTGCTGCATCCTTGTCATCAATAAAAATCAGACTTTTTCCTTTACTCGTTCCTAGCTGACCACAAAGTGTCTCTATATCTGGAACGCTCAGACACTGAATATGTTCAAACATTTTTTCCTCCTGCACGCGATATACTAAAGTTTTCATAAATATTTCCTGCCGTACTCCCTCCTCCTGATCTCTTGGATATTGAACCCGGAAGTGTTCTAAAATCTGATCGATCAAAGGTTTAACACACCATAAAGTCGCACTCATAAATATCAGCTGTTTCTCAATTCCAGAACGAATGATTTCCTGCAGCAAGACATGTGTTCCAAATCCATTAAAATCTGCGTCTGAGTAAAAATAATGTGCCTCGTCCAAGCAGATCCCCGCATACGGATACAAGATTTTTTCCATCGATATGCCCCTGCTAAGAAGTACAGCCAGCTCCTGATACGTCCTTACTTCTACAGTCTTGCGAAATTCAGAGTAACGCTCGAATTTCCGTTCCAAATCATACCAGTACTGCTGACGGAGCAGCTTCCTATTGCAAAGGATAAGCAGCCTATTCCCCCGTTTCTGATACATGTCCAATAAATTTTTTACAACGAATGTGCTCTTCCCACTTCCTGTTGGAGCTTCAATAAAAATTTTTCCGGAACCCCAGTAATAATACTCATTCCCTATTTTCTCATCTAAATACTCTTTCTTACTCATCATTTCCTCCTGTTTTTGATTAGTTCTGTTAGATCCGGATCTATCTCGATTTTCTCATCATTTTCTCAAATTTCAATTCAATTAAATTTTTCTGTTTTTTGAATTGATATATTATGCAAATATGTTATAATATATATTTATTCTATATTTGAGGGGGAACTAATATGAACACAGATGAATCTCAAACAAAGGATGAGAAGGATAAGTTAGAAATAGATGAATTACAGATAGAAATAGAAATCTATATATTTTTCTTTCTTCAGCAATGTCTAAAACATGTACCTGAGCCACAAATTAAAATGAAAGATTATTATGCTTTTTTATACGATTATGAAAAAACCTATTTTGGTGAAACCAAACTTCCATCGCGTAACACAATCAGCAATAATATTGCTAAAGTCGACAGCTATTTAGAATATCTGCATATTAAAAACCCGGCATTTTCATCTGGCCGAGTGCCTTTAGACTCTCCTCAATCCCGACTTTTCTATAATCAACTGAATACTTTACTTTTTACTCATAATACTTATAAAAAAATAGAGAACCTTAACATGTTCCCCGAAGAGCTTCCTCTCTATATAGGGCTCTTTAATTCTATAGGTAAGAATGCCGATAACTGGAAAAAAATATGTGAAAAATCTCTTAAAGTAGCGGAAGAAATATCTACTGCTATCTTTAAACACCATACTTCCAAAAGGGGCATATTACACCTTTCATTTGACCCTTCTTTTCTGCAGATTGTTTACAAATATATCCTTGAATATTACTTTCCAGAAACAATGATGTCTTTATTCACACAATTAGAAAAATACTTAAATGTCACATATTCTCCAATTTTAGAGAAATGGAATATATTCCCTTACAAACAATTTCTACTATCCTGTAACTTCTGGACTTCCGCTGGGAAAAAATACTTCTTTCAAAAAAATCTGAAACATTTTAATGAGTCAGTTTTTTCCCAGCCTCCACGTAAAAATATGAAAGGAGTTTTTATCCCAACTATTGTATCTTCTGAGGCACTTATATATGAAGCAAAAAGAAATTACGATGATATTATCCAGCTGGAACAAAAAATATATGATGAAAATATTGAAAAAACCCTCGCTGATTTATCTCTGGGGGATTTCAAATTTAAAATACGAAAAAGAGTCTCTCAAAAAAAATTAAAATCAAATACCACACAGCAAGCTGACAGGACATGAAAATATTTAACGCAGCAGAGCCAGGAGATATTTGACACTCGCAGCGTTCGCCCAATGGACAGGCAAGCGCGTCCGCTTGGCTCAATACCTGCGGGAATAAAATACTGCCTCAATATTTTTCATAGTTCTGAGCAACCCATTAATTTTCCAATTACAGAACGCAGGAAAGCAGCCTATTTTCACAGACTGCTTTCCTCAATACTCATAATTCAAAACTCGCTGGGCGAGTAACATACATTTTACGCTGTATTATCCAAAATGCTTCCTCCTTAAAGAAGCCAGCGCCTCCCTTGCGTCATGGAGCTGTCCGTCCCGTTCATATTCAGCCTCTGCTTCTGAAATATTCTTTTACCTGCGCTCATCCTTATATACCCTCTATTTCGCCGCAAGCCGCTCACACACCATCTGAAATGCGTCAATACTGCCCTCACCCTTCAAAAGCCAGCTGGCATGCTGCAGGGCCTCTCCTTTCGGGTCATTTTCATCCAGCTCCGCATACTCTACCTCAGCTGCAGGTACATGTGTATGCGAGAATCTGCCCTGTGCGTCCATATACTCGATGACAATATACGTTTCATCATATTCATTACAGCAGCCCATTTCACGTCTCCTGGCCCATTTTGCGCGATTTTTTTCATATTCTGTATCATCCCTTTCTATTTCAGCGACTCCCACCTCAGTACTGCCTGTCCTCCGCACCAAATCGCCTCTCCGGAACGGATAAAGAATATCTACATAGCTGTTCTCGAAGCGTCCAGGAGCGTCCTCTTCCAGCTTTCCTGTCCATTCAGCCTCATTGCTGAAATAAGTATCCAGTTCGCCCTTTTCATCATAATACAAAGCACTCGCCATTGGAGACTCCTTTATATCGATGCCTGCCTCCTTTGTATCTTCCGATCCCTGGACGAGCTGATATTTTTCCAAATGAAACCTGCCGCCGGATTTTTTTCCGTAATCATACGCAAGTTCTCCCGATGCATAATAGCCATAAGACTCCCACTCCCGATCTTCCTCCGAATACGCGCAGAAAGCAAACACCATGCCTTCCCTCTTTTCAAAGAAGACTCCCAGGCATTTTCTGTCATACGCAAGACGTTCCTGAATCTGCCCGACCAGCTCCCTATCCTGAGTAGTCTCCATAATCTTTTTCAGTGTCTCTGTTCTTTCCCGGAACCGCATATCCGGATGATGCCAGGCCAGAGCTGCCTTGTCGAAATCCGACAAGACCTTTCCTCTTTTCTCCATATACTCTCTTACTGCTTTCGATGGTATCCATTCCCGCATAGCTCTTTCTCCTTCCTCTTCTGCTCTTATTTCTGGACATATTCCTATTATATCCTTAAATCATGACATTTTTTGACGCTCAGATCGCTGCAAGCCCCATAAATACAGGCAAAACTCCGATTTTAAATTGACCTATGAATTGACCTATCCGCTCCAAATTTCCCTCTTTTTCACGCAAAAAACCGGAAATCCCACTTGCGCTCTTTAAACCGCTCTTCAAGTAAATAATTTCCAAAATACGCAGAAAGCCCGTAAATACGGGCTTTTCAGGCATAGAAAAAGCTCCGGTGAATCTTCACCGGAGCGTCTCAAGCAGGGCTACAAGGATTCGAACCTTGAAATGACGGAGTCAGAGTCCGTTGCCTTACCGTTTGGCGATAGCCCTTTGTCATCAGCGAGTATTATCTTATCACAGGTTCATATGAAATGCAAGTGTTTTTTTCAACTTTTTTTATTTTTTTATTTTTCACCCTCAGCCGATTCGTATGGCGGGGTAAAAGAAATCCTGCATGTCCCCGCCTCCCCTGCCTGTTCTGTCACTCCCGCCGCTCCAGTTTCTCGCAGTATTCAGCCAGCCGATCATTAATCAGAGAAAACATCCGATAAAAAGCCACTTCCTGTTCTGTGGTAAGCTCCCCTTTAATTTTTCCTACAATTTCTTCAATCAGCTGCTCTACTCCTTTTGTAACTTCGCGCCCTTTTTCCGTCAGAATAACCTTTGAGCGCCACCGGCGTCTTGCCTGTGCCTCCTCATAGGTAATATATCCTTTTTCTGCAAGACTGTCCACAGTTCTTGAAATCGCTGCCTTATCCTCGCAGCAGCTGGAAGCCAGTTCAGTCACTGTAAGACCCTGCGGGTATTTTCCCAGGGCGACTATGCACATTACATGAATTCCTTTGATTCCGAATGTAGCACTCTCGTGCTTTTTAATCTGCTGGATATACTTATAAGCCCGGGTAACCGAAATCGTAAAGAGTTCAAACCTGTCTCTCATCTCTCAAATACACCTTTCTGTACTGCTCAACCCTGTTTTTGCATGAAAGTCATTTTCTGCATGTATGAAAACTGCTTCCGGGCCGTCTGTCTGCCTGCCGGAAGCAGTATCATTATATCATCCTTTTTGCGGCCATTCAACCTGTGACTGTCCGCTGCCGGTAAATACTGGCGGTTTTATTATGCCGTCTGTACGCTTTCTTCGCGCAGTCTGGCCTTGCGGATCTTTCCGCTGATAGTTTTTGGCATTTCCTCTACGAACTCAATGAGACGTACCCACTTATACTCAGCCAGCTCAGAATTACAGAATTCCCGTATTTCCTTATCCAGCTGCCTGGATGGCTCATATCCGGGAGCCGGCACAATAACTGCCTTGATCGCCTGCCCGCGAAGTTTATCCGGCACGCCGATAACGCTGCATTCCGCTACAGCCGGATGCTTCATCAGCACATTTTCCACTTCATACGGTCCAATACGGAATCCGCCGCTCTTGATAATATCGTCAAAGCGTCCATGAAACCAGTAATATCCGTCCTCATCTCTCCAGACCGCATCTCCTGTATGATAGACTCCGCCTCTCCATACTTCCTGATACCGTTCTTCATTATCCAGATATGCGCAGAACACACCCAGAGGTCGTCTTCCATTCTCCGGAACAATGCAGACTTCTCCCAGTTCGCCGTCCGAAACAGGCTTTCCGTCTTTTCCAAGCAGTTCGATGTGATACATGGGAGACGGTTTGCCCAGAGAGCCTGCTCTGGAATCCTCTCCCCGGAAATTTCCCAGCAGAAGAGTTGTCTCTGTCTGTCCGTAGCCCTCCCGAAGCGTCAGTCCGGTCTGACTCCTGAATTTTTCAAATACCTCAGGACTCAGATACTCTCCTGCCGTCACCGCATGCTTCAGTCCCGGAACTGCCGGGGCATCCTTTCTCGTCAGATAACGATAGACGGTAGGCGGAGCACAGAAAGAGGTTACTCCGTACCTGTTAATTACAGAGGCAAGCTGCTTCGGCTCAAAATTGTCAAAATCATATACCATAACGGCTGCGCCCACAATCCACTGGCCATAGATCTTTCCCCAGGAGGCTTTTGCCCATCCTGTCTCCGAAATCGTGAAATGGAGTCCGCCGTCCTCTGCCTTCTGCCAGTATTTTGCTGTCACATAATGTGCCAGCGGATAAGTAAAATCGTGAATGACGCCTTTGGGATAACCAGAGGTTCCGGATGTAAAATACATCACCATGGGATCCTCTGCCTTTGTTTCCTGCCTTGCCAGTTCCGGAGACGCTTTGCTGCAGGCTTCCGTAAAGTTCTCAAATCCGTCTGCCGCTTCCTTTACCGTCCACAGAAGACAGTCTGCATTCAGATCTTCCACAGCTTTTTTTACTTTTTCCGGCACTCCATCCATCGGCGTACAGATTACAGCCTTCGCTTTCGCACTGCGGATTCTGTAAACAAAATCCTCTGTGGTAAGCATATGAGTCACCGGAATCATAACTGCTCCAATCTTATGAAGAGCCACACTGATAAACCAGTACTCATAATGACGCTTCAGCGCCAGCATTACCCGGTCGCCTCTCCGGATGCCGGCAGCGAGAAGAGCGTTTGCTGCCCGGCTGCTCTGTTCCGAGATATCCGCAAAGGTAAAAATATGTTCTTCATTTTCTGTATTGCACCAGACAAGCGCCCGCTTATCCGGGGACTCTTCGGCGATTGCGTCTACCACGTCGTAGCCAAAATTAAAATTGTCCGGCCAGTGTACGGAAATATTCTGAAGACATCCGTTTTCATCTATGGTTTCGTCGTAAAAGTTCTGAATGATACTCATAAACTGCTCCTTCCAAAAGCCCGGAATCTCTCATAACGCTTTTCTTTCAGATCCGGTGTGTTCAGCAGAATCTCTGTTTCTTCTGCAAGCTTTCTGCGAAGTTCGGCATAAAAAGGCTGCTGTCCCAGCTGCTCCTCAGAAATAATTTCCTCGGCAAACCCAAATGCTTTTGCATCCTGAGCCGTAAGCTTCAGGCAGGCGGCTGCCTCCCCTGCTTTTCCGGCGTCTTTCCAGAGAATACTTGCGCAGCCCTCCGGAGAGATTACGGAATAAATGGCATTTTCCAGCATCCAGACGCGATCTGCCACAGCCAGCGCCAGCGCTCCTCCGCTTCCGCCTTCACCAATCAGAACCGCAATCACAGGAACAGACAGTCCCATCATAGTCATCAGATTCTCCGCGATGGCCTGCCCCTGTCCTCTCTCTTCCGCTCCTACTCCGCAGTAGGCTCCGGAAGTGTCCACAAAACAGATTACCGGACGGCCAAATTTCTCCGCCTGTTTCATCAGACGCAGGGCTTTCCGGTAGCCCTCCGGCCCGGGAGCTCCAAAAAAACGGGCTGCACGCTCTTTTACGGTATGTCCCTTTTCAATGGCAATTACCGTCACAGGTCTCCCGGAAAGGCGGGCAATTCCTCCGACTACTGCCGGATCATCCGCAAAACGCCTGTCTCCGTGCAGCTCAAAAAATTCACTGAAAATTTCTTTTATATAGTCAAGTCCTGTGGGCCGGTCGTTGCCCCGGGCTGTCTTTACACTGTCATAGGCTGTTCTGTTCATTTCACGCCTCCTGTATGAAGCCGCAGAATACCGGCTATTACTTTACGCTGCCGGTTTCGTGGAACAATTGCATCCACAAATCCATGTTCCAGCATGGACTCCGCCGTCTGGAATCCCTTTGGCAAAGGCTTACGTGTGGTCTGCTCCACAACTCTTGCCCCGGCAAAGCCGATGGTCGCCCCCGGCTCTGCCAGGATGATATCGCCCTCCATAGCAAAGCTGGCTGTCACGCCGCCCGTAGTAGGACTCGTAAGCACCGTCAGATAAAGCAGACCTTTCTCACTGTGACGCAGCACGGCTCCGCTGGTTTTGGCCATCTGCATCAGAGAGAAAAGCCCTTCCTGCATTCTGGCCCCTCCGGATACCGTAAAGCCTACCACCGGAAGTCCTCCCTCTGCAGCGTATTCAAACAGCCTGGTAATTCTCTCTCCCACAGCTGCTCCCATACTTCCCATCATAAACTGAGGTTCCATCACAAAAAGGCAGCATTTCTGACCTCCAATGGCTGCCGTTCCGCAGACGACAGCCTCGTTTTCATTACTGGCGGCGCCTACCACAGCGAGCTTCCTGGTATATCCCGGAAACTTCAGCGGATCCTCCGATACGATATCTGAAAACATTTCCTGAAAGGAGCCTTCGTCTGCCAGGAAACGGATTCTCTGCCTCGCGCCTGTACGGTAATGGTGACCGCAGCCCGGGCAGACATTTTTATTGGCCCAGACGCTGCTGACCGGCATGGATCTGTGACAGTTCGGACATGTAGTCTCCGGATCCGTCTGATCCACCCGCGCCCTGCTTCTTCCTCCCCGTTCCAGTTCATTCTGGGGACGGCGTCTAAAATTCAAAATCGGCATCCTCTCACCTGCTTTCCATGAAACGTAAATCATAGGAACCATCTGCGAACTCCGGCTCATTAATCAGAGCCAGCTGCTCTTCCAGGTTCGTCTCCACTCCCTCAATTACCAGTTCGCACAGAGCTGCTTTCATTTTCCGTACCGCTTCTTCCCGTGTTCCTGCACGGACAATCAGCTTGCCAAGCAGAGGATCATAAAACGGCGTAATCTCCAGCCCCTGAACCAGAAAAGTATCAAAGCGTACAAAGGGACCTCCCGGCACATGAAGGGCCGTTATTTTTCCCGTAGAGCGTGCATTGATACGACACTCGATGCAGGAACCGTTCAGTACAATATCTTCCTGACTCTGATTCAGAGGGATTCCTGCCGCTGTACGAATCTGCCATTTTACCAGATCCACGCCTGTAAGCATCTCTGTAACTCCATGCTCTACCTGAAGGCGCAGATTCATCTCCATAAACCAGAAATTTCCCTGCGCATCCAGAAGAAATTCCAGTGTCCCTGCTCCTGTATAGCCGATTTTCGGCACAGCTCCGCATACCAGCTGCACCAGCTTTTCCCTTGTCTCTTCATCGACCGCCGGAGAGGGAGACTCCTCAATCAGTTTCTGGTGATTTCTCTGCACAGAACAGTCACGTTCTCCCAGACAGAGTACGTTTCCCGTCTCGTCTGCCAGAATCTGCACTTCAATATGCCGTGCCGGGTAAATGTATTTCTCCAGATAAAGGGCCCCGTCTCCGAAAGCAGCCCGGCTCTCCGCCTCCGCTGTGCTGTAGGTTTTTTCCAGATCCTCCGGACTGTAAATCACCCGGATTCCTCTTCCGCCTCCACCGGATCGCGCCTTGAGCATAACGGGATACCCAATCTTCTCCGCCTCTCTGAGCGCTTCCGAAAGACTGCTCAGAGCTTCTGTACCCGGAATAACCGGAAGACCGGCTCTCTTCATCATCAGCTTGCTCTCTGCCTTATCGCTTAAAGCCTGCATGGTTTCCGCAGACGGGCCAATAAAAGCAATTCCGTTTTTCTCGCACAACTCGGCAAATTCTCTGTTTTCCGACAGAAATCCATATCCCGGATGAATGGCCGCAGCGCCTGTGGCCAGAGCCGCGCTGATAATACGCTCGGCATTGAGATAACTGTCCCCCGCAGAAGCGGGTCCGATGCAGATACTCTCGTCTGCAAGAGCGGTATGCAGAGTCTCCCGATCTGCCTCAGAATAAACCGCCACCGAAGCCACGCCCATTTCCTTGCAGGCCCGGATAATCCGGACGGCGATTTCGCCGCGGTTTGCAATCAATATTTTCGTAAACATAGCTTTTCCTCCTGCATGATAAACTGTATCAGCCCTGTTCCTTCTCCTTGTCTACAATCGCGAAGGAAAATTCTCCCTGTACACAGAGTTTTCCGTCCACATATCCGGAACCTTCTGCAAAATAAAAGGGACCTTTGGAACGTTTGATGCGGCAGCGTGTCATAAATGTATCTCCCGGTTTTACCGGGGAACGGAATCTCACATTATTCATTCCTGTATAAAAAGGAAGCTTCCCTTCTGTCATACTGTCTTTCAGAAGAATGCAGGAGGACTGTGCCAGTATCTCACAGAGAATCACACCCGGCACCACCGGGTTCCCCGGGAAATGTCCCTGCAGAAACCATTCATCTCCTGTAATATGGAGAGTCCCTACCGCCGTGTCTTCTTCCTGAATCACCTCATCCAGAAGCAGCATGGCATCTCTGTGAGGCAGAATATTTTTGATTTCTTCTCTCGTCATGCGCTCATCTCCCTGATCCGGAACAGCTCGGTTCCATATTCCACAATCTGCCCGTTTTCTGCGCAGACCGCTTCAATGACTCCGTCTTTTTCAGCCAGAACTTCATTCATCAGTTTCATAGCCTCGATAATACACAGCACATCGCCTTTACGTACGGTATCTCCGGCCTTCACATAGGGATCTGCATTTTCAGCCGGAGCCGCATAAAAGACACCCACTGTGGGAGAAAGCACACTCTCCAGAAGTCCTCCTGCCGCTGCGCCTGCACCATTGATTCCTGCCGCTGCGCTCTGGTTCTGTTCTATACTGTCATCAGCCATATACGGCTGGCTTTCCGCTGCCTTTACTCCACTCTGAGTTTCCACGGAAGAACCGCCCTGAACAGAAGCTGTGCCTGTCAGGAAGGAACCGCGCTCTGCGCCGTCCCGTTCCCGCTCCAGACGGATAACTCCCTGTTTCTCATCAATTTCAATTCCTGTCAGATCCAGCTCTCTCATAAGAGAGGCATATTTTCTGATCTCTGCTTCATTCATAATTTACACCTTCCTAAACGCAAGACATGCATTATGTCCGCCAAATCCGAGAGAATTGGAAAGGCACAGATCAACCTCTGCCTTTACAGCCTTATTGGGCACATAGTTCAGATCACAGGCCGGGTCCGGCTCCAGCAGATTCAGAGTCGGCGGAATGATGCCTGTCTCCAGTACTTTCATGCAGACCACAGCCTCCAGGGCTCCGGCTGCTCCCAGCATATGTCCGGTCATAGACTTGGTAGAGCTTACATAAACCTGACGCGCTTTTTCCTCGCCAAGCGCCGTCTTGACAGCAATCGTCTCTCCGGAATCATTCAGGGGAGTTCCTGTTCCATGAGCATTGATATAAAGCTTTTCCTCTCCCGTATAACCGGACTCTTCAAGTGCCTGCTTCATGGCTCTTGCTCCTCCAGCCGCGTCCGGAAGAGGCGCTGTAATATGATAAGCATCACAGGTGGAACCATAACCGCAGACTTCACCATAGATTTTCGCGCCGCGCTTCACTGCATGTTCATACTCTTCCAGTACCAGCGCAGCGGCGCCTTCTCCGATAACAAAGCCTCCGCGCCGTTTATCGAAGGGCAGAGAAGCCGCATCCGGATCTTCAGAAACAGACAGGGCCTGCATATTTACAAAGCCTGCCACGCCGCATTCATTAATAGAAGCTTCTGCTCCGCCGGAAATAACAGCGTCTGCATATCCATGGCGGATTGCCCGCACAGCCTCGCCGATGGCGTTGGAGCCGGAAGCGCATGCTGTCACGGCCGGAAGGGCCGGGCCCTGACAGTTAAAGCGAATGGCAATCATACCTGCTCCCATATTGGCAATCAGCATAGGGATAAAATACGGGGATACTCTGGACGGTCCCCGGTCCAGAAGCTTCTTGTACTCTCTGGAAAAGGTATTGATTCCTCCGATACCCGTTCCGTAGTATACCGCGAAGCGTTCCGGCTCTACGGTTCCCATAATTCCGCTCTCCTCCACTGCCTGGCAGGCGGAAGCAAGAGCATACTGTGCATACAGATCACTTCTGAGCGTTTCTGCCTTTTCCATGTATGTTCTGGCGTCAAAGTTTTTTACCTCGGCCGCCAGCTTTGCCTTATACTCTGTTGTATCAAAACGGGTAATGGGCCCGATACCGTGAACGCCTGCAATCAGGTTTTCCCATGTTGTCTTTACGTCGTTTCCCACGGGGGAGACAGCTCCCATTCCTGTGACCACAACCCTGCGATTATTCTGATTCATAACAATTCTCCTCTTACATTCCCATGCCGCCGTCTACACGCAGCACTTCTCCGGTAATATAATCTGACTCCGCCAGGAATACCACTGCCTTTGCCACTTCCTCGGCCTTTCCGGCACGCTTCAGAGGAATCAGATTCATCCAGGCTTCCTCTGCGCCTGACAGACTTTTTGTCATATCTGTCTCAATGAAACCAGGCGCCACTGCATTGCAGAGAATATTCTTTCCCGCAAGCTCCTTGGCCACCGATTTTGTAAGACCGATAATACCTGCCTTGGAAGCAGCATAATTGGCCTGACCGGCATTTCCGTGAAGTCCTACCACGGATGATACATTTATGATTTTTCCGCCTTTATTCCGGATAAAAAGGCTGCTTACATGGCGGATCATATTAAACGCGCCTTTCAGATTCACGCCAAGAACCGCGTCAAAATCCTCTTCCTTCATCATCAGCAGAAGTTTATCTCTGGTAATTCCCGCATTATTGACAAGAATATCCACTTTGCCGAAATCTTCTTTGATTTTTGCCACTGCCTCTTTGGCAGCCTCAAAATCTGCCACGTCGCAGCAGTAGCTTTCGGCTCTTACCCCATAACGCTCACGGCATTCCTGACACACCTTATCTGCCAGTTCCTGATTGCCTGCATAGATAACTGCCACGTCTGTTCCCTTTGCAGCCAGCTCCCGCACCGCGGCAGCCCCGATTCCCCGGGAACCTCCCGTCACAACAGCGACTTTTCCATTCAGCATCCTGTTACCTCCGCCTTTACGGCCTCAAGCCCTGCCATATCAGATACAGCAAAGGTTCTTACATTTTTGTCAATTCTCTTAATCATTCCACAGAGTGTTTCTCCCGGTCCGATTTCCACAAAGGTATCGGCTCCATCCGCAATCATTCTGCGGATTGTCCGTTCCCACTGCACAGGAGACACAATCTGACTGCTCAGAAGCTCCCGAATCTCCGCCTCCTGTCCGACGCCCGGATAAGGCGAGGCTGTACGGTTTGCATATACCGGAATCACCGGAGCTTTTACCGCTGTCTCTGCCAGCTCTCCTGCAAAGGCTTCCGCTGCTGTCCTCATAAAAGGAGAATGGAATCCGCCTTTAACCTTCAGAGGAATCATCCGTCCGCCCGCAGTCTTTACCGCTTCGCCAAAAGCCTTCATCTCCTCCGCCTTTCCGGACACGGATACCTGTCCCGGGCAGTTAAAATTGACCGGATATACTTCCTGAAAACCACTGCAGATTTCTTCTGTCTGCTCCGCTGTCAGTTTTACGACAGCCGCCATGGACGCAGGATTCTGATCTGCCGCTTCCTGCATCAGTTCTCCTCTCCGGCACACAAGACGGAACATGGTTTCAAACTCTGCCATTCCCGCATAGGCCAGAGCGCTCAGCTCTCCCAGAGAAAAGCCGGCGGTCATATCCGCCCGGATCCCGCTCTCCGCAAGGGCCGCCGCCGCTGCCGTTTCCATAGCAAACAGACAGGGCTGTGTGTTTGCCGTCACACTTAAAACCTCGTCGCTCCCCTCAAAGCACTGCGCAGAGGTACCCGGACGGAATGCGTCTGCTCTGCGGAACACCTCCGCCGCTGCCGGAACCTGCCGGAAAAGCTCCAGGCCCATACCCGTATGCTGGGCACCCTGTCCGGAAAATACAAATGCTATTTTACCCATTTTAAGGCTCCCTTCAGAATCGGCTCTGCTTCTTCCATGACTTCGCGTACAATTTCAGCGGCCGGCTGCTCCTGTTTTACAAAAGCTGCCGACTGTCCGGCCAGAAAACATCCTTTTTCCATATCGCCTTCCTTTACAGCCTTTCTGAGGGCGCCTACGCCCAGCTGCTCCAGTTCGTCATCGGGCATTCCACCAAATTCTGCCTTGGCATAATCCCGTGCAAACTGTGTCCGGAGACTGCGCACCGGATGGCCAAGACGTTTTCCTGTCACTGTGGTACACAGGTCTGTGGCATGCAGAATTCTGTCTTTATAAGTCGGATGGATGGAACACTCGTTGGCGCTTAAAAACCGTGTTCCCATCTGAACGCCGCAGGCTCCCAGCATAAAGGAAGCTGCCACTCCGCGTCCATCCGCGATTCCGCCTGCCGCAATAACAGGAAGATCTGTCGCGTCACATACAAGAGGAACAAGCACCATCGTGGTCAGCTCTCCCACATGGCCGCCGCTTTCGCCGCCCTCGGCGATCACTGCGCTGGCGCCCAGTCTCGTCATCAGCTTTGCCATGGCTACGGAAGGTACGACCGGAATCACGTGGATTCCCGCTTCTTTCCAGGCTTTCATATATTTTGAAGGATTGCCGGCTCCGGTTGTAACCACGGCTACCTTTTCTTCACATACAAGAGCTGCAATTTCGTCCGCGAAGGGACTCATCAGCATAATATTTACTCCAAAGGGCTTATCCGTCAGGGATTTTGCAATCTCAATCTCTTTTCTTACTACATCAGCCGGAGCGTTGCCTGCAGCCACAATGCCAAGGCCGCCTCCGTTGGATACTGCCGCCGCGAGACGGCCGTCGGCTATCCATGCCATTCCGCCCTGAAATACCGGATATTTGATTCCCAGCATATCGCAAATCGGTGTGTGGATCATATCAGTTTTCCTTTCCTTTCCAAAAGCGCCGCATACGGATTGCTGCCGCCGCAGCCTTTCCATATGCGGGCGCTTTCCTGCATTCTGCTGTGCAGAAATATTACTGCTGCTCCTGCTGCTTCTTCTCAACCAGCTCAACCAGCTGTCCTACAGTCTCCACCTTCTCATCCAGCTCGATGGAAAGTCCCAGCTCATCTTCCAGATTCATCAGAAGATCTACTGTATCCAGGGAATCAATTCCCAGATCGTGGAATGTATCCTCCGCCTTAATCTCAGATACTTCGCAGTCCAGTCTGTCAGCAAGCAGCTTTGCAATTGTCTCAAATACCATGATAAAATCCTCCAGATTATTCTCCGTTTCCGCCCCTGGGCGGTCATTGATTATTGTTGATTTGTCAACAAGTGGGATGATAGCACCATTTTGTTGATTTGTCAACAAGATTTTTCGAAATTTTTTCCAGACCCTTTTCCGCACAGTGTGTCTGTACGTCCTTTTTCCCGCAAAACGGGAAAAAACCTGTGAAACACGCCCTGAAATCAGTCTGCGCGGCTTGTTATTTTATTGAAAATGTGCTATCTTTTAAAAAATATCACTTCCATAAATGCCGGACTGCCGTTTCACAATTTTCAGCCCCAGACAATCAGGACTGTTTTTTGAAACATTCCGGCCCTTGTTTAAAGGAGAGCATAAAAATATGAGTACCATGAGACTGACTCTGCTTACAGATCTCTACGAGCTGACCATGATGCAGGGATATTTCAAAAATCAAACGAACGAAATTGTCGTTTTCGATGCATTTTACCGGAAAAATCCTTCCGGCAGCGGCTTCGCCATCGCAGCCGGTCTTGAGCAGGTCATCGATTATATTAAAAATCTGACATTTGAAAAAGAAGATATCGAATATCTGAGAAGCACAAAGCTGTTTGAGGAAGATTTTCTGGAATACCTCAGTAATTTCCGGTTCTCCGGCGACATTTACGCCATTCCGGAAGGTACAGTAGTCTTTCCCCGTGAACCGCTGATTAAAGTTATTGCGCCCATTATGGAGGCTCAGCTTGTGGAAACAGCGATTCTTAACATCGTAAACCACCAGAGCCTTATCGCTACCAAGGCGGCCCGCGTAGTTTACGCAGCCAACGGAGACGGCATTATGGAGTTCGGCCTGCGCCGCGCCCAGGGACCGGATGCCGGTATCTATGGGGCCCGTGCCGCCATGATCGGAGGCTGTATCGGCACCTCTAATGTGCTGGCCGGGCAGCTCTTTGATGTCCCCGTAAAGGGTACCCACGCCCACAGCTGGATCATGAGTTTTCCGGACGAATACATAGCCTTCAAGAAATATTCTGAGATGTATCCGGACGCCTGCATTCTGCTGGCTGACACCTACGATACGCTGAAGTCCGGCGTTCCCAACGCCATCCGTGTCTTCACCGAGATGCGGGAAGCCGGTATCCCGCTGACCTTCTACGGTATTCGTCTGGACAGCGGAGACCTGGCATACATGTCCAAGAAAGCCCGTAAAATGCTGGATGACGCCGGCTTCCCGGATGCTGTTATTTCCGCCTCCAGCGATCTGGACGAGTATCTGATCACAAGCCTTAAAAACCAGGGTGCAGCCATCACTTCCTGGGGTGTGGGAACAAACATGATCACCTCCAGCGACTGCCCCGCTTTCGGCGGCGTATACAAACTGGCGGCTGTACTGGATGATGAAGGTGAATTTATTCCGAAGATCAAACTTTCCGAGAATACGGAAAAGATTACAAATCCTGGCAACAAGACTATTTTCCGGATCTATGACAATGAAACCGGAAAAATCCGTGCCGATCTGATCTCACTGGCAGACGAGACCTTTGACTGTTCGCAGGATCTCCTAATTTTCGATTCCATCGAAACCTGGAAGAAAACAAAACTCAAAGGCGGCACCTATCACATGCGCGAGCTGCTTGTGCCCATATTCCAGAAAGGCAAGTGCGCCTATACCTCCCCAAGCGTCATGGAAATCCGTGAACGCTGCATTGAGGAGCAGAACACACTCTGGGATGAGACGAGAAGACTGACAAATCCGCACGAGGTATACGTTGACCTGTCTGACAAACTGTTCCGAATCAAAGCGGGACTGCTGGATCAGATGAGTCAGGAGCTGTAAATCAGAACGAGGGTATCCACGATTGTATTTACAACCCGCACCAGATGATTTTCCAACTTTTTATCACTTAATAAGAGAAAAGGAGAACGACATGGTAATCGTTCTCCTTTTTTATAACCGGTTGTCTCATACGCCTGAAATTTCTGAATGCGTGAGAGTTCCTGCATACTCTTCAGCGCTCTGCGCCATCACACAGTCCAGCTTTTCTTTTATAATCTGAAAATCACGTTTCCCCTCCTGCACCCTTGCCGGATCACGAAGCAGAGCGGAGGGATGATAAGTAGCCGTAAGAAAACAGCCTTTTCTCTCAACCCAGGTCCCGTGCCGGCGTGTAATCCGATAATCGGGGGCGATCAGTCTCTGGGCCGCCACCCGCCCCAGACAGACAATGATTTTCGGCTTCAGCAGATAGGTTTCATACTTCAGATAAGGCATACAGGCTTCCTTTTCTTCTTCAAACGGATCCCTGTTCCCCGGTGGATGGCATTTCAAAATATTTGTAATATAGATTTCCTCCCGGCGGATGCTCACAGATGTCAGAAGTTCATCCAGCATTCTTCCCGCGGCCCCCACAAAAGGCATTCCTTCCAGATCCTCCTGTCCGCCCGGCGCTTCAGCCACCAGCATCAGCTTTCCCGTATGATCGCCTCTGCCCATCACCGGCCGTCTTCTGGTCCGGCAGAGCTGACAGGCTGTACACTTATTTACATGCTGTTCAATTTCTTCCCAGGTATACATAAAATTCCCCCTGCACAGGTATGCTGTAATTCATGCAAATTATAACATATTTCCTGCCCGGAGGAAGCTTAATTTGTTACTGTTCCATTTGCCGTCCCAGAAAATTAGCCGCTGCCTGGGCCAGCTTCTGTTCTGTTTCTCCCATTCGTATTTTGGGTTCTCTGCTGAACAGAGCCACTGAGCCAATGGCATCCCCCTCAGAAATAATGGAACAGATTGTTTCTGAGAAACAGTCCTCTGTTTCCTCTTCAATCAGCCGCACATACTTTCTGTCTCCGGCTGCCGCCTGAATATTTTCCCGTTCCTGAATCATACTTTCCAGTTCCTGGCTGATAGATTTTCCCATATAATCCTTTTTTGCGCCTCCGGCCGCAGCAATCACTGCATCACGATCCGTAATGCAGACCATCAATCCAGTCACCTGCGCCAGACTTTCTGCATACTGTTTCGCAAAGGTTCCCATTTCACCGATAGGTGAATATTTTTTTAATATGATCTCGCCTTCCCGATCTGTAAAAATTTCCAGCGGATCCCCTTCCCGGATACGGAGCGTTCTCCGGATTTCCTTGGGGATCACAACACGGCCAAGGTCGTCAATTCTGCGTACAATTCCTGTAGCTTTCATATTTTTTCATTCCTCCTGTATTTTTCACTGTTTTCTATCTCAGATGATGTAAAGTTAGTATGTGGAAAAACAGGGGGATTATGCACATCATTCACTTCTGTTTTCAGCTGTTTTTGATACAGTAAATCCCCGGATTTTTATTCCGGGGATTTTTGACTGTTATGCATTTACTTCAGGAGCCGTGTTTAGTTCTTTTATTTCGTATTGTGCTGTTTTTCCGTTTTTGCTATACTGAAAAAAACAGAGGTGCAGACTGCCTGCTTCATTCAGTTTCCAATCTGTGTGCAGGTCTGCTCTGTCCCATATTTGGAGGTTTTACATGAAATTATTAGTATGCAATGCAGGGAGTACATCCCTGAAGTTTAAACTGTTTGAAATGCCTCAGGAACAGGTTCTTGCAGAAGGCAAGGTAGAACGTGTAGGTACGGATCGGGCTATTTACCATTTTTCCAAGCCTTCCGGATTCCGCATTTTCCGTGAGAATCTTTCCATTCCGACTTATACGGAAGGTATTCAGACTTTTCTGAATGATCTGCTGAATCCGGAACACGGAGAACTCTCTGAGCTTTCTGAACTGGAGCGGGTAGGATTTAAAACAGTACTTTCCAAAAACCACTACGGTATTCACGAGCTGACACCGGATGTTCTGCAAGGTATGGAAGACTACATGGTTGTAGCACCGGCTCATAACAAGCCTTATCTGGAAGCTATCCGGCAGTTCCAGAAACTGACGCCGGACGCCATGCTGGTAGGCGCTTTTGAAACAGCCTTCCATCAGACGATTCCTTTGGAGCGAAAAATATACGGCATCCCTTACGAGTGGTATGAGCAGTACGGCATTGAACGCCTCGGCTATCATGGAGCCTCTCACAGCTATGTAGCCGAAACACTTACAGAAATGTATGGCTCCTCGGGAAAAGCTATTTCCTGTCATCTGGGCGGAAGCGGTTCCCTCTGCGCCATTGATAACGGCAAGAGCGTGGACACCAGCTTTGGTATCTCCCTTCAGGTAGGAATTATCCAGTCAAACCGGTGCGGAGATATCGATCCTTTTATCGTACCATTTCTTCAAAAAGAAGGTATGAGCCTCGATGAAGTACTGGAAGGACTGACAAAACGTGGGGGACTTCTGGGAATCTCAGGTGTCAGCAACGATCTGAGAGATGTGGAAGAGTCTGCCCTTGCCGGCAATGAACGGGCACAGCTTGCCATCGACGTATTCTGCAACGGAATCATACGCTACATTGGATCCTATTATGCGGAACTGGGCGGTCTTGATCACCTTGTCTTCACTGCAGGAATCGGTGAACATGGTGCTGTCATCCGCGAAAAGGTCTGCAGCCAGCTCACTCATATGGGAATTCTGCTTGATCCGGATAAAAACAGAAATTGTCCGGCCGGGAATACGGTAATTTCCCAGGATTCTTCTCCTGTAAAAATACATGTTATCCCTGCAAATGAAGAGCTGGGCGTGGCAAGAAAAACCTGGTCTTATCAGCGTAACTGATATTCTGTCCGACTGTTTTTCTTTCATTTCTGTTTTCATGAAAATCTGCCAGGTTTCTTTTCAACCTGCTTTAAAAGTCAGAAAGAGGATATCCTGTTTCCAGGATATCCTCTTTCTGTTTTCTTATATCCTTCAGTTGATTCAGCTTAAAATGCTGTGTACCTTAAATGGAACTGATATTCATATCCACATTTCCCTTAACGCCGTCTACAGAACCCTTGGAAGTATTCTGCCAGATATCATAGCGTCCGGTATATCCACAGGTTGCTGCATAATGAGCAACCCAGATGCGGTAGCTGCTCGGGAAGCGGGATACATCCAGATGAGAGGAGAACCAGCTCTTGCTTGCATATACCATCGGCTTATAGCCTGCATTCGCTACTGTGTTGCAGAATGCAATTGTAATATCTGTTCTTGCCGACTTGGAAAGTCCGTCTGCACGGCCGGCGCCGCCATTCGCATACTCACTGTCAATGGCGATCGGCATGTTAATGCCATACTGTCTGGCCAGCTTGACTGCCATACTTGCCTCTTCCACAGCTTCTGCCTCTGTAATAGCCTGGCTGAAGAAGTAAATTCCCACACGCAGTCCTGCCGCCTTGGCTCCGGTAATATGAGAAGCAAACATCGGATCCTGTACCAGCACGCCGGAACCGTATCCGCGGTAACCGCAGCGGATAATAACAAAATTAATGCCGGCATTCTTTACTTTCTGCCAGTTAATGCTGCTCTGATACTTGGAAACATCAATTCCGATGGTACCGGAGCGTACGCCCTCATCGCTGAAAGTATACTGAATTCCCTGGATAACCTGAGAACCTGTTACCTTGTTTCCATTTTTATCAAAATAATAAGTAGCACCATCTATCGTCTGCCATCCGGTATACTTATATCCTGTCACCTTCTGCTGGATGTCATAAACCGGCTCACTGCTCGTATCATAAATCGGCCGGCTGCTTGTATCATAAACAATCTTGTCCGTTGTTCCTGCTCTCAGAAGAAGAAGACCTGCTGTATACACATTTGCCGTGGGAGCTGCCGCGGGTTCAGCAGACTTTTCTCCCTCTGCAGCTGTCGAAGCCGGTGACTCGGAAGTAGTCTGCACGCCGTTATTCTCTCCGGCAGTTCCATTATCTGCTGCTGAAGATACAGTCGCTCCGCAGCCTTCCCGATCACAGATTCCATCCGGTGTTCCGTTGGGTCCTGTTTTATCCTCATGTCCCAGAGGGGCAATCGTAAGATTCTGATTGTTCGGATCTACTGCTCCGTCGTCCGGGCATACCATGTTGTATGTACCTGCTTCTGTACAGGTAGCAGGCTTCGTAATCTCCTGCTTTGTATAGCTGTGCGTATGCGCAGGCTTTACTTCCGCACCGCAGCGATCACATTTTCCGTCTCCGTCTTTATCCTCATGAGTCGGCTCTGAAATGATTTTTTCATACATATCGGTGCCGTACTGATCCTTCATCAGCTTGGAATACACCGGCTGTCCCCACTTGTCTACCTTCTGAACCTTGACTTCTTCAGTAATCTCTGTCTTTGAGGACTCCACGTACTCAACTGTATCTGTCATCACCTGAGCTGTACCTGCACCGGAGTTTCCATTATGGCTGGAATCCTCGGCCGCCACATTGATCTCGCTCTCACTCTTGATCTCGTCTGTAATATCCACAACCTTATATTCGATATTGGCTTTTACTTCAGCAGTAATATCTTTCGGTGCCGCGTATCCGCCGGAAGCCTTCATGGAAATCTTGCATTTTCCCGGTTCCATGGATTTAATATAAATAATTCCATCCTTATCACTGTCTGTATAGCTCTTTGTTTTATTCGCCGAGTCTGTTACAGATACCTCAAAGGCTGTTCCTGTGATAACCTTGTCATTTTTTTCGTTGACAATTTTCACCTTGAGATCCTTATCGACAGAAGTCGCCTTCAGAACGACAGGTACCTCCTTTTCGTCTACCACAGCCATCTGGGTATTGTCTCCATCCAGACGGGTCAGCTCTGCCACATAAGACTTATTCATCGCAAGGCTTATTGCATTTGCCTGTGCCGTCTCATCTGAACGCAGATCTGTCACACTCGGGATCATAGCTTCCGTAATCTCATTTCCCGAACCGCATCCGCCAAGCACGGACATTGTCAGAACCACAGAGAGCAAAAATGCTCCCACTCGTTTTCCTTTCATTCTCTCACTCCTCATCCTGCCCTTCCGGCAATTCTTCATATATCCGTATTCTGTGACTGTATCACAGTCGTTTTCCCAAGTAGTATAGCATCCTTTTTTTTCGTTTTCAACCGTTTCGGGGAAAAAAGTTGACATAAAGACGTGTAAATGTTTCCAGCAATTCTCCCTTTGAACCCCCTGATTTTACAGGCTCCCTGAAGAACAAAACAGGACCGCGGATTCTCCTGCGGTCCCATCTTTTCACTTCAGTTTTGTATACCGTTTCTGTTTCATTTTACCACTATCATACTATGGTTTCACTTATGAGATTCCATACTACTGTTCACTCGTCTCCAGCGTATACACTCTGTCAAAAGTCAGCTTGTCCAGGACACTGTCCACAGCTGTAAATGTATGCTGTTCTTTCAAAGCACTGTACTGTTCCTGATACATCGCATCCCGACGTTCCTGAACGATAGCCTCCTTCTCTGCTTCCGTAGCCTCTTCATCAAAAGTACTGATCATCTGAATTCCGTAGAATCCGGTATCTGTCTCAACAACAGAAGACACCTGTCCATCTGTAAGCGCATCTGCTGCATTCCGTACTTCTTCGGCAGGAGTTGTACTGTCTGCACCGTAAGACACTTCACTGACTGTGAGCTGAGAATCTTCATCACGATTTTCGTTGGCTGCATCTACGGCTGCTTTCAAATCACCGCCTGCGGCTGCCTCGTCAAGAATTGCCTGAAGTTCCGCTTTCAAATCAGCCTTTTCTTCATCCGTAAGATCAATCAGATTACCCTCCTCGTCTGTCTCTGTTCCGGAAGAAGAAACATATACATAAGCAATCTTCTTCTGAGCCGCTTCTTCATCTGATACCTGTGTATCCACATCTGCTGTCAGAGCATCATACATCTTGTCCTGAATTTTTGCCAGCGTCAGAACACGCTCCACTGTCGTCTGATCCACGCCCAGGGCTTCTTTCACTTTATCTGAATTGTCGGAAATAAACTGAGCTGCAGCCTCTGCAACAGCTGCTTTCTCTTCTTCCGTCAGCTCCGCCCCGTAATTGGGGGCTTCTGCCTCCAGTACATACATTTCCTCAAACTGAGTCAGGAGAGCATCTTTTGCCGTTTCTCCGTAAATCACTCCGGATCCAGTCATATCCTGAGCATAAATATTAGATGTTCCAAACATGGCAGCATAATAAGTCTCCATCTGTGCTTCCTGATAACGGAGCATCAGATTAAACTCTCCCAGCGTCATATTCGTAGTGTCATCCAGTGTCGCTGCGGTCTCCGTTCCATCCAGTACAGCCTGTTTTCCGCAACCGCTTAATGCTGATGCCAGCATCATCACAGAAGCCAGTACAGCAATTCCTTTTTTCATCATCTTTGTAAATCCTTCCTATTCTGCAAAGCATTTTTGTCTATTATAGACGTTTTTTCCTTTTCGGGCAAGGTTTTCTTCCCCGGATACAGATTTTTCACATCTCTGTCAGAATTTCGTCTACACGGACTCCATTCCAGACTTCCTCTTCAATGACCAGCGGGGTTTCTTTCTCCCACTCCGCCTCCAGTTCCAGCAGATATTCTTCCTTTGCCTGCTGAATCATGGCTTCCAGATTATCCTCTGTAGCGCTCTCGTCAAAATCAGACACTCTCTGCACCACATACCACCCGTCATCTGTCCTGATGGCGTCTGACACCTTTCCTGTTTCCATGGCACGGACAGCGTCGGCTACATCCGGGTGAACGCCTCCATCTGTGCTGTCATTAAAATAAGCGTCAATAGCTGTATGCGACGCTTCCTCTCCGGCTGCCGAAATATCTCCCAGCTCCTGTGCCCTGGCGGCAAACTGTTGTGCCTCCTGCTCTATTTGCAGAATCTCCTCATCCGTGAAAGGCGTATGATTTCCTTCCAGATCATAGGTGCCCCGGGTAGAAAACAGGCAGTAAGTCAGTTTTCCCACCCGTGCATCCTCTTCTTTCAACTGAGGTTCATACGCGTTCTGAATCTGCTCTGCCGTTTTTCCTGCCAGTTCATTGCGGCTCAGATAGCATTCTACGCTTTCTCTGGTAGCTCCTGCTGCCTCCAGCACTGCCTGTGTATTGCTTTCCATAAAATTCTGCGCGCGATCTGCAATCACAGCCTGCTCCTCCTCTGTCAGCTGCACTCCATATTCCTCTGCATGGTTTTCAAGCAGATGCAGCTCCGTCAGAAGAGACATGACGTCCGCCTTCAGCATCTCTTCCAGTGTTCTTCCGTCTTCAGATGCTTCCTGCTCCCACATATCGCTTCCAAAGTTTTCATAGTAAGCCTGCTCCCACTGTTCCTGAAGCATTCTGGTATAAAACAATGCCTCTTCCAGATAGATTGGTTTCTCGCCCAGACAGGCCACAGGCGTCCCCTCTTCCTCTGTCCACCCAGACACACTCTGTTTTACATTTTCAGTTTCTTTCCCATTCTGCGACGCAGCGCAGCCGGACAGGAAAGGAAGCATTCCAAACAGCACCGCTGCACTGAAAACTGCCGCTCGCTTTCCTTTTCCTCTATACATGTTCCTTCTCCTCCAGCAATGTACACATCTTTTCCAGAATCCCGCCAATAAGCTTCATGGCATCTGCTTCCTCCCCGCGGCTGTTCTTCTGCCGCCGGTAATAGAACGCGGGTTTTTCTCCCGTTACAAACCTCATTCTGCCGCCGAATTTCTCAATGAAAGCCGGAAATGCTGCCGGATTCAATCGGGCTTTTTCATAGAGCAGCAGACGGATTTCATCGGGGCGCTCTACCAGTTCTTTCACGTAAACCCTGTGCGCCTTCACCTTCAAGTCCGCAACCGCCAGAAGATTCTGTACTGACTTCGGCAAATCCCCGAACCGATCCAGAAGCTCATCCTGCATATCCTCGCACTCCTCCGCAGATTCGATTCCCGCAATCCGTTTGTAAATGTCCAGCTTCTGGCTTTCATTTCGGATATAACTGTCCGGAATATAGGCATCCAGCTCCATATCCACCATGGTTTCAAACGACGTCTCCGGCAGCGCGGTTCCTTTTTCTTCCTTCACCGCTTCATTGAGCATTTTGCAGTACAGATCATAGCCTACCGCCTGCATATGGCCATGCTGCTGTTCCCCCAGAAGATTGCCTGCGCCGCGGATCTCCAGATCGCGCATGGCGATTTTAAAGCCGCTGCCCAGCTCCGTAAATTCCCGGATGGCCCCGAGACGTTTTTCTGCCACCTCTTTCAGCATCTTGTTTTTCCTGTACATCAGAAAAGCATAGGCAGTCCGGCTGGAACGGCCCACACGCCCCCGGAGCTGATAGAGCTGGGATAGTCCCATATTATCCGCATCATGGATGATCATTGTGTTCACATTGGAAATATCCAGGCCCGTTTCAATGATAGTAGTGGACACCAGCACATCTATTTCTCCCGCGATGAAATCATACATGATTTTCTCCAGCTCATGCTCCTTCATCTGTCCATGGGCAAAGGCCACATTTGCCTCAGGGACGAGAGCCTGTATCTGATCTGTCACTTCGGCAATGTTATTGACCCGGTTATACACATAATAAACCTGACCCCCTCTGCCAAGCTCGCGGCTGATCGCGGCACGAACCATTTCCGTGTCATACTCCATCACATAGGTCTGAATCGGAAGTCGATCCTGAGGCGCTTCCTCCAGCACACTCATATCCCGAATACCGATCAGACTCATATGAAGGGTCCGCGGAATCGGCGTCGCTGTCAGAGTCAGTACATCTATATTCTCTTTCAGTTTCTTGATTTTCTCCTTATGAGCCACCCCGAAGCGCTGCTCCTCATCAATAATCAGCAGTCCCAGATCCTTAAATACTACATCCTGAGATAATACGCGATGCGTTCCGATCAGAATATCCACCATACCCTTTTTCAGATCTGCGATTGTCTTCTTCTGTTCTGCAGGCGTCCGGAAACGGCACAGCAGATCTACACGGACCGGAAAATCTTTCATACGCTGCACGAAGGTATTGTAATGCTGCTGAGCCAGGATAGTTGTAGGTACCAGGTAAACTACCTGCTTATTCTCCTGGACAGCCTTAAAGGCAGCCCGGATAGCAATTTCCGTCTTACCGTATCCCACATCACCGCAGATCAGACGATCCATGATCTTCGTGCTTTCCATATCTTTTTTGGTAGCCTCAATGGCAAGCTGCTGATCCGCCGTCTCCTCAAAAGGAAAGAGTTCTTCAAATTCCGTCTGCCAGACTGTGT
This sequence comes from uncultured Merdimonas sp., assembly GCA_944378225.1. Taxonomy (GTDB): domain Bacteria; phylum Bacillota; class Clostridia; order Lachnospirales; family Lachnospiraceae; genus Laedolimicola. The sequence goes on along the minus strand of CALWGE010000001.1, from coordinate 40,266 downwards.
CAGGGCCATAAACGTAGCCATCTTTCTGCTGACGGGCCGCATAAAGCTGTACCAGATCTTTTGCTATCACCTGAACTGCTCCGCGGACACGGCTCTTTGTCCTCGTCCATTCACTTCCGCCCAGACGGTTCAGTTTGGGCTTTTTTGCATCTGAACCGGCGTATTTCTGAATCATTTCCAGCTGAGTCGCCAGAATATAAAGATTTCCGCCCTTCGCATACTCGATCTTGATGTAATCTTTCATGACCTTGTCGACTTCCACCTTCTCGATACCGCGGTAGATGCCAAGCCCATGATTTTCATGCACCACATAGTCTCCGGGCTTCAGCTCTGAAAAACTCTGTATCTTCTGCCCTTCATAAACCTTCTGCTTCTTCCGTTTTCTTTTTTCGCGTCCAAAAATATCTGTCTCAGACAGAACTGCAAAACGAATCAGGGGATACTCATATCCTCTGTGCAGGCTTCCATGCACTACCATGATTTCCGAAGGCTGTACAGTCCTGTCCGGATCCTCGCTGTAAAAGCTGTTCAGTTCCTGTTCCTGCAAATCTGCCGCCAGCCTCTTTGCGCGGGTTCCGGAGGCACACATCAGGATTACCGAATACTTCTCCCGTTTCCAGCGCTTCAGATCTTTTACCAGCATCTCAAAACTGTTGTTGTACGGATTGACAGAACGTGTCTCCACCTGAAACCGCCCTGTCACCTCCCATTCCGGAGCTTTCTGTTCCATCAGACAGAGCGCCACGCAGTTCTTACGGTTCAGACGGGCCACAATCTCCTGCCACCCATAGAGCAGCCCTGCCTCTTCCGACAAAGCCTCCCCCTTTTCTGCCCGGTTGGCCATGCTCTCTTCAAATTCCTTTTCCACCGTCCGTCCCTTTTCCAGAAGACGGGCGGGCTCATCCAGAAAAAACAGTGTTTTATCCGGATCAAAATAATCCAGAAAACTTACTGCCTCTTCATTTTCTCCCGGAACCGGTTCTGCAGCCGGATAAATTACAATCTCACTGACATTTTCCATGGAGCGCTGACTTTCCGGATCGAAGCTTCGGATAGAATCCACCTCATCATCCCAAAGCTCGATCCGCCACGGCGCATCCTCTGTCAGGGCATAAATATCTACAATTCCGCCGCGTACGGCAAACTGCCCCGGCACCTCTACCTGCCCTGTCCGCTCATATCCCAGCCTTACAAGCTTTTTCGAAAAGGCCTCCATTTCTACTATGCTGCCCTGTCCGATGGTAAGAATCTCTTTCTTTGTCTGCGCCAGAGGACGCAGACGATCCATCAGACCGTCAAAAGTCGTAATAACTGTAAGTTCCTTCTGTGTTAAAAGCGCCTGTAAAGCCCGTACTCTCTGCTGTACCAGCAGATTCCCCTGAATATCTGCATGGAAAAACAGAAAATCCTTAGCCTGATACAGAACAGCTTCCCGGTCAAAATACCGGCAGTCTTCATAGATTTCTCTGGCCTTCTGTTCACTGTAGGTGAGGATCATCCGATATGGATAGCCGTTCCACAAACTGCTGGCCGCATGAATTTTCTGAGAATCCACGCAGCCGGACAGCAGAAGAACACCCCTGTTTTTTTTCAGGCGTGTTTCGAGTTCTTCATAAATTCCCAGTTGTTTAAATGGTTCCAGAAATGCTTTCATTCTGACTCCTGCTTCCGCTTTGTTTCCTGTTTCTGTTCCGCTTCCTGCTTCTGCTTCCGGTTATATCTGTTCATGGCTTCGTCTGTCTCATCCTGTACCATCAGCGTCACCGCATCTGCCGCATATCCGAAGGCTTCCTCTACCTTCCTGCGATCTTCTGCTGAAAAATGTCCCAATACATAATCAGCCAGATCGTATTCTTTCGGTTTCTCTCCGACGCCAATTCGAATCCGCTGAAATTCCTGTGTTCCCAGATGCGCGATGATATTCTTGATTCCGTTATGTCCTCCGGCGCTCCCCTTTTTGCGCACCCGGATATTTCCGGGTTCCAGGGCAATATCATCATAAATCACAATCACTTCTGAAGAAGGATCCAGTTTGTAAAATGCAGCTGCCTCGCCTATACTCTCCCCACTCAGATTCATATAAGTCTGGGGCTGAAGAAGAAGGACCTTCTGGCCTTCGATAACGCCGCTTCCGCAGATACCGCGAAACTTCTTTGTATTCATACTTATATGATACCGTTCTGCCAGATATGTGACAGCATCAAAACCGATATTGTGGCGGGTGTGTTCATACTGTTTTGTAGGATTTCCAAGTCCTGCTATCAGGTACATACAAGTGCTCCTTTACGCATAATTTTAACCTTCAACCGTCCGGAATACCAGTATCTTCCGGCGGCTGAAGGCAGCCTGTCCGTTTTCAGTCTCAATACAGTTTTTATACTACAAGAGTCTGCTCCTATTTTCAAGGGCGGATTTCCATATTTTCCGTATCACTGCACCAGAACACAGCGCTCAGACCTTACCCGCTTTTTTCAGGAACCGTCTGCAGGTCAAATCCATTCCAATGGCTCCCATCGGAGCTGTAATAAGGATGGCAAGCACCGCTACTGACAGGACAATCTGACCGCAGGGCAGCCCCATTGCCAAAGGCACAGATCCGATTGCCGCCTGCACTGTAGCCTTGGGAAGATAGGCAATCATGCAGAACAGCCGCTCCTTCCACATCAGAGATGTTCCCAGCAGGCACAGAGCAACACCAATGGAACGAAATATCAGAGCAGTCAGAATCATCAATACCGCTGCTGCTCCGGCGGCCATTGTATAACGGATATCGACCGCTGCGCCTACCAGCACAAACAGCATAACCTCAGCTGCCAGCCACAGTTTTCCGAATTTTTCAGACAGACGCTTGGAAACAAACGCCACACTTTTAATCTTAATCACACATGCCATGCTCACCACAGCCAGCAACCCGGATACAGATACAATTCCTTTCAGCCAGGTCTCAATCGCCATCAGCAGGAAGGATACTCCCAGAACCACTATCACTTTCATACTGTTTCTGACACAATGTCTGTGAGCATATGCTGTCTCAAAAAACAGACTGAGCAGAAAACCAGCAGCTGCGCCCAATGCTATGCCCAGTATAATGGAAACAGGTATATTCACAAAATCCATAAGATTTGCGCTTCCTCCCTGGGCCATACCGGTAAAGGTGGAAAACAGCACAACTACAAAAATATCATCACAGGATGCACCTGCAAGAATGAGCTGCGGTATACTTTTATCCGTTCCGTATCCTGCATCCATCAGCTGAACCATACGCGGTACAACGACCGCCGGAGACACGGCGCCAAGAACCGCACCCATAACAGCAGCCTCTATTCTTGTAACCCCCAGAAATGCAGGCGCAAACAGAAAAAAAGCCAGAATTTCAAAAGAGGCCGGAACACAGGACATCATTATCGCCGGACGTCCGACTTTTTTCAGATCGGTCAGATCCAGGGAAAGTCCTGCCTTAAGCAGAATAATAATCAGGGCCATTTGCCGCAGATCGGCGGAAATGGAGAGAATAGAGGGATCCAGCAAATTCAGAACATAGGGACCCAGGATAATTCCGGTTATAAGCATACCGATAATGCGCGGCAGCTTCAGTTTCTGACAGATCGCCGCCATTGCCAGCCCTGCCAGGAAAATAAAAGCCATTGATGTTAACATAAAAATTCCTCCTTTGGACGCAAAAAAGCTGATGCTTTTCTGCGATACTATAGTCACAGAAGTCATCAGCTTAAAAAGCGGTTCAGGTTTCCCACGGGAGAACTTCATTCCCGTCAGTAAGTATAACCTGTATTATTCTTTTTGTAAACAGCTTTTTACAAAAAGGACGCCGTCCCCCCGGACGGCGCCCACCCCCAATACATCTATTCTCTCCCCAAAAGCTTAAGCCTCTTCTTCCGATTCCAGCAGAGTTGCTTCATACTTATCCAGAATAATGGTCTGGATGCGATCACGAGTATCGGAATTAATCGGATGTGCGATATCCCGGTATTCACCATCAGAAGCTTTTCTGCTTGGCATTGCGATAAACAGCCCTTTCTCGCCTTCAATCACTTTGATGTCATGAACTACAAATTCATCGTCAATGGTGATGGATACGACGGCTTTCATCTTACCTTCCTTCGATACCTTCCGTACGCGTACATCTGTAATATGCATACTTCTTGCCCCCTTTTTTCTGCCTTTTCAGGTCAGTTTATCGTAATAGTGCTTCGCGTGGGCTTCGCTACAGTACGTAACGCTCGTTTTTCTCGACGACTATCTTAACCCCATGCTCGCCCACATAACGGGAGTTGGCACGAATTGTATCGCGGCTTTCAACGATGCAGTTCTCAATGTAAGTATTATCGCCGATATACACTTCGTTGAGAATAATGGAGTTTTTGATCACACAGTTATTCCCCACGAACACTTTCTTGAATAAGACGGAATTCTCTACGGTGCCGTTGATAATGCATCCGCTGGATACCAGAGAATTCCTGACGTCTGCTCCCGGATTGTATTTGGCCGGTGGAAGATCCAACACCTTGGAATATACATCGGGATACGTCTTGAAGAAATATTTACGGACATCTGCCTTGAGGAAGTCCATATTCGTTTCATAATAGGCTTCCACAGAAGAAACGCTGTTCCAGTAATCCGTAATCCGGTAGGCAAATATTCTTTTCAGGTTTTTATAACGGATCAAAATGTCTCGCACAAAATCATACCGGTCTTCCTGAGCGCATTTCTCAATCAGTTCAATGAGCTGTCTTCTTCGTATCACATAGATACCGCAGGACACCAGTCTGTTATCAGACTCCACAGGCTTTTCTTCAAAATCCTGAATCCGGCTGTCTTCATCCGTCTTAATCACTCCAAAACGGGATACATCCGTTCCCTCCGGCATCTCCTTGCAAACTACCGTAATATCTGCTTTTTTATCGATATGGTATTCCAGAACTTTATTATAGTCCATTTTATAGACTGCGTCTCCGGAGACAATCACCACATAGGGTTCATGGCTCTTCTTCAGCCAGTCCAGATTCTGGAAAATAGCATCTGCGGTACCCCGGTACCAGGAACTGTTTGCCGCCGTAATCATGGGAGTAAAAATATACAGACCTCCCTGCTTTCTTCCAAAATCCCACCACTTCGAGGAACTCAGGTGCTCATTGAGAGAACGGGCATTATACTGCGTCAGCACCGCCACTCTCTGAATATGAGAATTGGACATGTTGCTCAATGCAAAGTCGATAGCCCGGTAGCTTCCCGCCACCGGCATAGCCGCTACGGCCCGCTTATCAGACAGCTCTCTCATCCTGTGATTATTTCCGCCTGCCAGTACAATTCCAATTGCTCTCATTATCTCTCACCTGCCTTTATCAATGTCTCGCCGCTGTCCAGCACTCCATCCGGATAATCATCCGGTGTAGTGGCTCCGGAAACAGCTGTATTCTTTCCTATCGTCACATTAGGCGGTATATAAGAGTTTTCACCAATTGTTACCAGACCAAAGGAATATATCTTCGGCTGTACCTTGTTCGGAACATCTGCACCGACACCAAGAACTACTCCGTCGGAAATCTCCGTCTCCTCCGCTATAATAGCCTTATCTATCGTACAGTTTTCACCGATTCTGGTATTTTTCATAATAATGGAGTCGCGTACCACACTGCCTTTTCCTATAGTGACACCGGATCCAATAATGGAATTATACACATCTCCATAAATTTCTGAACCTCCGCTGATGATGCTCCGCTCGATTCTGGACTCTGCCGAAATATACTGCGGCGGAACGGCATCGCTTTTGGTATAGATTTTCCAGAACTCTTCATAAAGATTAAATTCCGGAATAATATCAATCAACTCCATATTGGCTTCCCAATAGGAGCCGAGGGTACCTACATCTTTCCAGTAACCGTTGAATTCAAATGCAAACAACCTGTTACCGTTCCCCTGGCAGTAGGGGATGATATGCTTTCCAAAATCACAGCCCGGCTGACTGGAAAGCTGAATCAGTGCATTCCGCAGAATAGGCCAGCTGAAAATATAGATTCCCATAGAAGCCAGATTGCTTCGGGGATGCTCCGGCTTCTCCTCAAATTCTGTAATACGGTTATCTTCATCGGTGATCATGATGCCGAAGCGGCTCGCCTCCTCCATAGGCACAGGCATAACCGCGATAGTCACATCAGCATTGTTCTCTTTATGGAAACCGAGCATTACCTCGTAATCCATCTTGTAGATATGGTCTCCGGAAAGGATAAGGACATAGTCCGGATTATATGTATCAATATAATCCAGATTCTGATATACAGCATTTGCTGTTCCCGTATACCATTCACTGTTCGTGCTTCTTTCGTAAGGTGGAAGGATTGTGACACCGCCTACATTGCGATCGAGATCCCACGGCATTCCAATACCGATGTGTGTATTCAGCCTCAGAGGCTGATACTGGGTCAGGACTCCCACGGTATCTACACCCGAATTAATGCAGTTACTCAAAGGGAAATCTATAATACGGTATTTCCCTCCAAAAGACACTGCCGGCTTCGCGACCTTCGCGGTCAGCACCCCCAGGCGGCTCCCCTGCCCGCCGGCCAGAAGCATGGCTATCATCTCTTTCTTAATCACCTAATCACCTCTTGCGCTTGTATTTCCTTCTGTCTCATTGTTCCGTCATGACAATTGCCTTGTCTTTGCAGACATTATATCACACCTTTTGTAAATAGTGAACATTTTTTTGCTTTACTGTAAATTTATTTTAAACATTTTGTGAGATATTTTTTGCATGATTATAAGCATAATATCTATTTTTCATCAAATTTTGTTTTTTTTATTGTTAATTATTCATACCTGAAATGAACTTCTTCATACCCAAAACTGGGACTTGTCTCTCTTCATATACTAATGCTATACTGAATGTAACGGCCGTATACAGGACATCCTTCATATATAAAGGAGCTTTTCCATTATATGATATACGGCATATAAAAAATGACGAACAGGAAGTGTATAGCATGTATCACCTTCATTTTCATAGCCCTATTCCCATCCATTTTATTGGTATCGGCGGAATCAGTATGAGCGGACTGGCTGAGATTCTTCTCAAAGAAAATTTTACCATATCAGGCTCTGACAACCATGCCTCTGCTCTGACAGAGCATCTGCAAAAAATGGGAGCACAAATCTGTATTGGTCAGTCAGCTTCCAATATTCCTGATAACTGCCAGCTGGTAGTTTACACGGCAGCAATCCATCCGGATAATCCCGAATATAAAGAAGCAAAGAAACGCGGCATCCCTATGCTTTCCCGCGCCGAACTGCTCGGACAGCTGATGAGAAACTATAAGACTTCCATTGCTGTAGCCGGTACACACGGAAAAACTACAACTACCTCCATGATTGCTTCTGTTCTTCTTGAGGAAGATGCAGATCCTACGATTTCTGTCGGGGGAATTCTGCCCTCCATCGGCGGCAATATCCGTGTAGGCGGTTCCGATGTTTTTCTGACAGAAGCCTGTGAATATACAAACAGTTTTCTGCACTTCTTCCCCACTGTCGGAATTATACTAAATATAGAAGAAGACCATATGGATTTCTTTCAGGATCTGGCTGATATCCGGCATTCTTTCCGCCGCTTTGCAGAACTGCTCCCCACGCAGGGGCTGCTTATTATAAATGACAACATTCCGGATTATGAAGAAATCACTGCCGGTCTCGCCTGCCGCGTAGTAACCTTTGGCTCCTCTCCGGAAGCAGATTACCGTGCAGAAGATATTCACTATGATACATTCGGACATCCGTCCTTCCGGTTAATCCGAAAAAACGGAAAAGGGCAGGATGCACCCAGATTTTGTCTGAAAGTTCCCGGCGAACATAATGTATTCAACGCATTGGCCTCACTTGCGCTGGCTGACGCTCTTGGCATTTCCGATGAGATTGCCGGAAAGGGACTCCTTTCCTTTACCGGAACCGACCGGCGCTTCCAGTATAAAGGACAGGTGAACGGTGTCACGATCATTGACGACTATGCTCACCATCCTACAGAGATCCGGGTGACTCTTCGTGCCGCCTCCCACTACCCTCACCGGGAAATCTGGTGTGTTTTTCAGCCTCACACCTATTCCCGTACCAAAGCTTTTCTAAAAGAGTTTGCGGAAGCTTTATCACTGGCGGATCACGTTGTACTGGCAGACATTTATGCGGCCCGTGAAACAGATACTCTGGGAATCAGCTCCCGGGATCTGGAAAGAGAACTGAAATCCCTGGGTGCGGACGTATCATATTTCCCTACTTTTGCAGAAATCGAGGCATTTCTGACAGAAAAATGTATACACGGGGATCTGTGTATAACTATGGGGGCCGGAGACGTGATAAATATAGGGGAAGACCTGCTGAAATAACAGTTATCCACATTATCCACATGCTTATGCACCTCTTTGATGCAAACAGCATGTGGATTTCATTGTGGACAACCTGTTAACATAACTAAGTTTCTGTTTGTCTTCATAAATTCCCCTGTTTCCCTTTTTTCCGCCTGTTTTCAGGCATGCTTTCCGCTATATTCAGGTTGCGGATAATACTTCTCCACAAAGTTATCCACATTATCCACATTTTATTGTCCATACAGTGTTTATGAATTCTGTTGAAAAAAGGATGTTTTTTTTTGTCAGGAAGTATGCTACAATACAGATACTTAAAGAGGTGTTAAAGATGAGCGGATTTATTCTGTGTAAAGATAAGGACTGCGGTCACACGCTGGTCCCTGATTTTTTTCTGGATAATTACATGCCTGACGCAGACGGAGAATATGTGAAGATCTATCTGTATCTTCTTCGCTGTCTGAAGTCGGAGACACAGGAGCTGTCTGTTTCTCTGATCGCCGACAAGTTTGACCACACGGAGAATTATATCTGCCGTGCACTCAGATACTGGGAGAAAATGAAGCTTCTGAAGCTGGAATATGACAGTTCTGAAAACCTGACCGGTGTATATATGCTGGACGGGACACCCCTTTCTGCCCCGCAGGCGAAGGTTCCGGAAAAGAAACCTTCTTCCGAACGGATTCCTGCTGATCTGCTTTCTCCCCAGGAAGCCCAGCAGCTGTTGTTCATCTGCGAACAGTATCTTGGAAAAACCCTGAGCTCCAGGGAAGTGGCTCAGATTCTTGATTTCCATGATTCACTGGGATTCAGTCCTGAATTGATTGAATATCTGATCGAATACTGCGTATCCGGCGGTCACAAGAGTATTCATTACATCGAAGGAACTGCTCGGGGCTGGCATGAAAACGGTATCCGTACCGTATCGCAGGCGCGTCAGCAGACTGCTACATATAATCGGGCCTACTTCAAAATTCTCAAAGCTTTTGGCATTTCCAACCGGAACCCGGTAGATGTGGAAATCGTCTTTATGGACAAATGGATGAAGAGCTGCGGATTTTCTCTCGAACTGATTACAGAGGCCTGCAGCCGGACTATGGCTGCCATCCATCAGCCCAGTTTTGAATATGCGGATAAAATCCTCTCTGAATGGAAAAAACAGAATGTGGTCTCTCTGTCTGATCTGAAGACTATGGATAGAAATCGTCAGGCTGCTGCCCAGACCGCCAGAGAAACCCGGGAGAAGGAAAATGCTTCTTCCCGCAGAACGGCTCCCCAGAACCGCTTTCACAATTTTCAGGAACGGGACTATGACTTTGAATCACTGCAGAAGCAGCTTATTAATCAGTAAGCAAAGGAGCCGTCTATGCCTCTTATAAATACTCAATATGATTCCATTATGCGTGAATATGCCCGGCGTCAGACCCGCTCCCGTCAGGAACTGGAGGAACGGCTGGTACGCATACATCAGGAAATCCCGGAGCTTCTTCCTCTGGAAGAAGCAATCACTGCCTGTCAGGCGGGCAAAGTCCGGGCCGCCGTCTCACAGGACAGCGGAAAATTAAAAGAACTGGATGCACAGCTTCGTGATTTACAGAACAAACGGGCAGTTCTCCTTTCTGAACACCGGCTTGGTCCTGCAGATCTGGAACCCGTCTATACCTGTCCCGACTGCCGGGACACCGGATATATCGGAGAAAAAAAGTGTCATTGTTTTCTGCAGGCAGAGATTGATCTTCTTTATCATCAATCCCGTCTGAAGGATGTTCTGGAGCAGGAAAATTTTCAGACATTCTCCTATCAGTGGTACGAAGGGGAAGACCGTGAAATCATGCGTCGTAATGTAGCAGAAGCGCGCATGTTTATTGAACGTTTTGATGACAGTTTTGAGAATCTGCTTCTTCTCGGAGCCGTCGGTACCGGCAAAACATTTCTCTCCAACTGCATTGCCAAGGAATTGATTGACAGCTGTCACTCCGTGGTTTACCTCACGGCCTTTCAGCTCTTTGAACTTCTTTCACAGGCCGCTTTTGGCAAAGAGAAAACGACTTCTGCCGGTCAGTCCGCTTATCCGTACATTTTTGACTGCGATCTCCTGATCATAGATGATCTGGGAACCGAACTGCCGAATACCTTTACTGTATCTCAGTTCTTTTTATGCATCAATGAACGTATTCTGCGGAAAAAATCCACTTTGATTTCTTCCAATCTGGATATGGAAGCCTTGCGGAATATCTATTCCGAACGTACTCTTTCCCGGATTATCAGCTGCTACAAGATACGGCAGCTGCCCGGAAATGATATACGAATCAGGAAAAAATTAAACGCCAATTTATAAACTACGGAGGATACTAATATGTTACTGCAACGAAGCCAGCGTGTACTGGAAACTATTCCTGTCGGTTCTCTTGGACTGATTCCACTGAAAAGCTGTGAGGAACTGGGCCGTGAAGTCAATGATTATCTTGTAAAATGGCGCCACAGCAGTGACCTGGAACATAAATCCAACATTGCTTTCACTGGATACGAGCGTGATTCCTATTTAATCCCGGCTCACACTCCCCGATTCGGTTCCGGAGAAGCCAAGGGTACCATTGATGATTCTGTCCGTGGAAATGATTTGTATCTGATGGTGGATGTCTGCAATTACAGCCTGACTTATAAGATTTATCAGTATACAAACCGCATGTCGCCCGATGACCATTTTCAGGATCTGAAGCGTGTCATTGCAGCAATCGGCGGTAAAGCCCGCCGTCTGACCGTCATCATGCCCTTCCTTTATGAGAGCCGTCAGCACAAGCGGAGCGCCCGTGAATCCCTTGACTGCGCTATGGCGCTTCAGGAACTGGTCAATATGGGTGTGGAAAACATCATTACTTTCGAGGCCCATGACCCCCGTGTTCAGAACGCTATCCCTCTGCGCGGTTTCGAGACTGTTACTCCCGCTTACCAGCTGATTAAAGGACTTCTGGAAAACACTCCGGATCTGCAGATAGACAGCGATCATATGCTGGTCATCAGCCCTGATGAAGGCGGAATGTCCCGCGCTGTTTATCTGGCAAACGTGCTTGGACTTGATATGGGAATGTTCTACAAACGGCGCGATTATACCCGTATTATCAACGGCCGGAATCCTATTCTGGCTCATGAATTCCTCGGAACAGATATCGAAGGCAAAGATATGATTGTCGTAGACGATATGATTTCTTCCGGAGACAGTATGCTGGAGGTTATCCGCGAACTGAAAAAACGGAAAGCACGCAATATTTATATTTTCTGCACCTTTGGTCTGTTCACCAACGGTCTCGACAAATTTGACAAAGCCTACGAAGAGGGACTTTTCACCAAGCTTTTGACCACGAACCTGATTTATCAGACCCCGGAGCTGTTAAGCCGTCCCTACTACGTAAGCTGCAATATGAGCAAATATATCGCTCTCCTGATCGATACACTGAATCATGATGTATCCATCAGCGATCTTCTGGATCCCTATGACAGAATCCAGGCTCTGGTTACCAGATACCGGAACGGAGAACTGTAGGAATCACTTTCCGTTATTATTGATTTTCAGATATTTTCAAAAAAGGATATGTCGGAACCAAAACGGTTTCTGACATATCCTTTTTTTTCACATTTTTTATACAAGGACTTCACTTCCCTGTATTATACCTTAAAGCGGTATCCGACTCCCCAGATCGTTTCAATATACTGGGGTTTCGCAGAATTCTGCTCTATCTTCTCCCGAATCTTTTTAATATGCACGGTAACCGTGGCAATATCACCTACCGAATCCATATCCCAGATCTTTCGGAACAGTTCTTCCTTGGTAAATACATGATTGGGATTCTCTGCAAGAAAGGTCAGCAGATCAAATTCACGGGATGTAAAATTCTTCTCCACTCCGTTAACCCAGACGCGCCGGGCTGTTTTGTCAATTTTCAGTCCCCGGATCTCAATCACCGCATTCTCCTTCACGTTACTGTTTACCAGACGCTCGTAACGATTCAGATGAGCCTTCACGCGGGCTACCAGTTCGCTGGGGCTGAAAGGTTTCGTCATGTAATCATCTGCGCCAAGTCCCAGTCCACGAATCTTGTCTATATCGTCTTTCTTTGCAGAAACCATGATAATCGGAATATTTTTCTTTTCTCTGACTTCCCGGCAAATCTCAAATCCGTCTACACCCGGCAGCATCAGATCCAGTATCACCAGCTGAAACTCTTCCTCCAGCGCCCGTTTCAGTCCCGTCTCTCCATCAGAGGCAATCTCAACCTCGAATCCGGAAAGTTCCAGATAATCCTTTTCCAGATCCGCAATAGCCTCTTCATCTTCCACAATCAGTATCTTACTCATGTGACTGGTACCTCCTGATATTTTCTAAGAACAAAATACATGACTGTTCCTGTATTTTCCTTACTTGTAGCCCATACCTTTCCTCCGTGATCTTCAATCACCTTTTTCACAATGGAAAGACCGATTCCGCTTCCGCCCTTGGAAGAATTCCGGGAAGCATCTGTTCTGTAAAAACGATTAAAAATCAACGGCAAATCCTTTGTTGCAATCCCCTTGCCATTATCTTCAATCTCTACCTGAACAAAATCACCCACGTCCTTCACGCGGATATTAATATATCCCTTGGGCTTGTCTATATATTTTATGGAATTGCTCACAATATTATTGATAACACGTTTGATCTGTTCCGCATCTGCGATGACCTGCACATCTTCATCCACATAGTTGAAATAAGCCAGCTCGATATTCTGCTCCTCCAGCTCTATGGACAATTCTTCCACACAGTCAGAGAAATAGTCATTCACATTAATTCGATCAAAATGGTAGGGAATGCGGTTCGTATCTATCTTGGAATAAAAGGTCAGCTCATTAATCAGCCGTTCCATGTCGTTCGCTTTATTATAAATGGTCCGGATGTATTTCTCCTGTTTTTCCGGCGTATCTGCCACGCCATCCATCAGTCCTTCCACGTACCCTTTGACCGCAGTAATCGGAGTCTTCAGATCGTGTGAAATATTGCTGATCAGCTCCCGGTTCTGTTTCTCCGCTTCCAGCTTTTCTTCTGCGGATTCCTTCAGCCTGCGCCGCATTTCCTCAAAATCTGTACAGAGCTCACCAATCTCATCCTCGCCCCCGGCCGGCATCTCAAAATCCAGATTGCCGTCCGTAATCTTCTTTGTGGCCACCTGAAGATGATGTATGGGAGTTACGATACTCTTGTAAATCCAGGCCGTAAGAATCATGCTGGTGAAAATCAATATCATAGCCAGAACCATTACCACATCCATAATCAGAGATTCCACTTCCGGAATCATTCCACTGATGGAGGTGACAATAAAAGCGCTTCCTTCCGAACCGTCCGTAAAGCGAAAATCCAGCTGACGCACCAGCGCCTGAAGACTGCCTCCAATATAAATTCCCACATCCTGATCCTGATCTGTATCGTGGGAACCATATTCCGGCAGACTGTCCAGAAGTTCTGTCTGATCCTCCTTATGCCCCACATAGATATAGCTGTCATCCTTGCGCACCGCCAGAAAAGAATATCGGGTCTCCAGATCAAGATTCACCGTATTCAGGTATGACGGGTCTTCAAAAGCATCGGGATCTTCTTCCGCCTTTTCCCGCATATTATCATAAGCCTCTCTGGTTATACGGCTGAGCATGGCAGTCGTATTGGAAATCGTCTCATAGGTGACATTTTCCACCCCATACAGCTTTTTTATGGAATTAATCTGATAATGACTGAATCCGAAAAATGCAGCTGTGGTAAATAAGACCGGTACCAGAATCAAAATCAGAAAGGTAATGATCAATTTTGAACGAAGTTTCATGAGCAGATCAGCTCCTATCCTGTAGTATCTTTTAATATTATACCATAGGAATCCAGGCTTCTGTGAGGAAAAGATGACAAAAATTCTAAATTTTTTCTAAAACAATCACAATTTGTGCAGCAAAAGAACTTCTGACACAAAACTGAAACCACAGTTACAATTATAGTTCCTGCTCCGTCTGCCATATGGCTGCCCGCTCCGGAGACATCATCACTGTCCCCGTTCCCTGATACACAACTGTATATCCTTTGTCCAGAAACTGATTGGAAAGTTCGCACGCCAAAAATACATCAGCCCAGTGCGCCATATAGATCACATCCGGGAACTTATCCGGATGAAGTGCGTAGTAATCATACAGCTGGGTACTGTTCTCATGTACCTGCCAGGTAGAGTAATTTCCGCAGCCGGCGTCCACTTCCAGATAAATCCAGGGCGCCACGCCCACAACCATAATTTCATCTTCCGGCGTAAGCTTCAGCATATCCAGCTCATCCAGAACCTTCTCATACCACTCCGCCGTGTCAGACGTGGTCCAGACGCCTTTCAGCGGTCCCCGATCCATCTGCTGCGTCAGACTCCATACCCGCTCATCGCCCCAGGCATAAGTCATACGGAGAAAGAAAGTTCCTGCAAACTGAACCAGCACTACAACCGCTACACAGACTGATGCAGCCTGCTTTCGAAAGGCTGATCGCGCAGACCTCTGTTCCCTGAACCAGTCTGCCACAAAAATCAATCCTGCCCAGGAACACATACCATATGCCACACTAAGAGTTACAATTCCTGTATTCGTCGCATACTGCACAATCACAGTAAACACCATCGCCGGCAGAAACCACCAGTAAAAGAGCCGCTTATCCTTTTTCTCTGTCACCAGATAAGCTTCCAGACACCAGAAGGCCAGCGGCAGCATCTGATAGTTTACAGCAATATGTTCAAAAATAAAACCATAGTAAATCAGATACGGCAGAACTGCTGCTGAAGCCAGAACCATATAAATCAGTCCATGCCGGCACCTGTTTCTGTCAAGGAACGTAGCCCCATAGACCGCAAAAAGGATCAGGAACATATACTTATAATTTTTGAAGCAGAGTTCAAAATATCTCCAGGTCTTATACCAGTAATCCTGCTGATGCTCCGAATCCCCCACAATATGCGGTACATTTGCCATCACTTCAGCAAGCGTACCTCTCTGAAACACAAAGATCAGAAACAGAACCAGTATCATTCCTGCCCCAAGCGTCATCCAGAGAAAACTGCTGAAGCGAAGAGCTCCCTCCGTCTCAGTTCCCTTCCGTCTGCCTCGAAGCGTGCAGAAAAGACAGATCAGTCCATAAGCGGCATACATCAGTATCGCAAAGGGATTTGCCAGTACAATAACCGCCATCAGAATTCCGCACAGAATATATTCCGGAATCGAATGTTCCATCTTTGCTGAAAGCACTGCCAGCAGCACCGGCAGAATTCCGAACTCAATAGAGTTATAGGACATGGCGCAGATGCTGAACGGCGCAAAGATCATAAAAAGAAACACAGGGCCAAAAGAAACATACCCTCTTTTCTGAAACCGCAGATAGAAAAACAGCGTCAGCACCGCTGCATACGCCAGATACAGAAACCGGCTGGCCATCACAATTCCTTCTGTAGATCCCAGAAACAGACGCATCATACAGTAAAGTGGATGAAGAAGAAAAGTGCAAAGCTGCTGTGTCGGATTCCACTCATCAATCAGAATTTTTTCTCCCCGGAAAATACGTTCCGAAGTCCCAATGAAATACATTTCATCTGCCGTATTAAAGCCATAAAAACTTCTCCATATAAAAATAAGTTGGAGAACCAGAAACAGGCCGATAAAAATCAGATGCTGCCTTCGGCGCCCCGTCATCCATCGTCCTGTCTCTGTCGTGTTTCTTATGTTCCATGTACTTTTCTGCATGTCCGTCTGTCTTTCTTCCATAAATTAATGCCGCTCTCTTTACCCGTTTTTTCGCTCCTGCAATTCCATTACATGCTTTCTCAGAGAAACTGCCTGATCTGTAATTCTTTCCAGTTCCTCCTCCACCAGGCGGAGTTCCCGCTTCCAGGATTCTCTCTCTTCCTGAAAACTTTTATAGCAGAGCATCTTCTGCTCCTGCATCGCCCGCTTCACGGACCGCTCCAGGCGTTCCTGTTCCTGTCTCTTTTTCTGTTCCTTCAGATGCTCCATTCCATCCCTGTAAAACCTCTCCAACTGCGAAACCTTCATGCCTTCCCCCTTCTGCCTTCCGGCTCCTTTACGGTACGGACACCCTGCCTTCTGTTCTCAGCGACAGGATGTCCGTAAATATCCATAACTCTGCTTTAAGCCTTACCCACACAGCCGCACATCGTCATACGCAGCTTTACAATCTCCTTTACTTTCTCCATGGCCGGCTTTCCGTACTTCTTCGGATCAAAAGCATCCGGATTGGCCGCCAGGAACTCCCGCACACCTTCCGTATAAGCAATACGAAGCTCTGTAGCGAAATTCACCTTACAGATTCCACGCTTAATACTTTCTACAACCGCCTCTTCTGACAGGCCGCTCGCTCCATGCAGAACCAGCGGGATCGACACTACCTTGCGAATCTCCGCCAGACGATCCAGGTCAAGCTTCGGAACTCCCTTATATACTCCATGGGCTGTTCCAATAGCCACTGCCAGAGAACTTACCCCCGTGCGCTCCACAAATTCTGCCGCTTCCTGAGGATCCGTATAACCGCCGTTTCCGCCATCCAGATCATCCTCTTTGCCGCCAACTTTTCCAAGCTCAGCTTCTACCGGGATGCCGGACGGACGGCAGGCATCTGCCACTGCCTTGGTTACTGCGATATTCTCTTCAAATACATTATGGGAACCGTCAATCATAATAGAGGTATATCCTACGCGCAGCGCCCGCATCGCCAGGTCAAAACTGTCTCCGTGATCCAGGTGCAGACACACCGGAACACTGGCACGCTCAGCTGCAGCCTTTACATTAGCCAGATACATATCCAGCCCCGCATATTTAATCGTAGACGGAGTTGTCTGCATCATCAGAGGAGCTCTCAGCTCTTCAGCAGCCGCGATAACCGCCATCACCATCTCCATATTCTCCACATTGAACGCACCCACAGCATAACCGCCCTTCTGTGCGTCCAGAAGCATCTTTTCCGATGTAACAAAAGACATATTTCTGTTCCTCCCTGTGTTTTTGAATTTCCGGCTTCGTCCGGAACCGGACAGATATCATATTATCAATCTGCCATCATACTTCCAGTTCAATTTTACGCCCTGTATGCAGATAAGGCACGAGCTCCACTCCTGCCGCACGGAACATCCGCTTGGATGCCAGCGTCGCAGCTGTATCTGCATATTTATCCGAAGCATAGACCACCGTTTTCAGCCCTGCCTGAATGATAGCCTTGGCACACTCATTGCAGGGGAAGAGAGCCACGTAAATCTTGGCTCCTTCCAGACTGCCTCCCCGGTAATTCAGAATCGCGTTCAGCTCCGCATGAGTCACAAACGGGTATTTTGTCTCATTACTCTCCCCGATTCTGGCCCAGGGAAACTCATCATCATTACAGCCCTTGGGGAATCCGTTATATCCCATAGACAGAATTTTATTATCCTGACTCACAATGCAGGCTCCTACCTGCGTATTCGGATCCTTGGAACGCATTCCGGAAAGCATGGCTACTCCCATGAAATATTCATCCCAGCTGATGTAGTCCTGTCGTTTTTCTCCCATGAATCCTCCTTATTCCCTCTGATGCCGGCTTCAGGCAAAAGCATCCGACATCGTTCGGATCCTACCGTTGCCAGACATCTGTCCTATTTTGTACCGAATATACGATCTCCCGCGTCTCCCAATCCCGGGACGATATAACCATGTTCGTTCAGATGATCATCCAGAGCTCCGATATAGAGATCTACGTCCGGGTGAGCTTCCTGCATCTTCTTTACTCCTTCCGGTGCTGCGATAATGCAGAGAAAACGGATATTTTTTACTCCGCGTGCTTTCAGCATCTCAATCGCTGCCACGGCAGATCCTCCTGTGGCCAGCATAGGATCTACTACAAACACATCTCTTTCGCTGCAGTCAGCCGGAAGCTTGCAATAATACTCTACCGGCTCAAGAGTCTCCTCATTGCGGTACAGACCGATGTGTCCCACCTTTGCTGACGGAATCATGGCCAGCATCCCGTCTACCATACCAAGTCCCGCACGCAGAATCGGTACAATCGCCATCTTCTTTCCGGCCAGCTCTTTTACCGTCGTTCTGCAGATAGGCGTTTCAATTTCCACATCCTGAAGCTTCAGTTCCTTTGTAGCCTCATACGTAATCAGGCTGGCAATCTCTCCTATCATCGCACGAAAATCTCTGGAACCCGTCTCTTTACGCCGGATAACACCAATCTTATGCTGAATCAGCGGATGATCCATTACTACTGCTTTTGACATTCTTCTTAATCCTCTCTCTGGTATTCCTCAATTTTGCGGATTCTTCTCTTGTGTCTCTCATCTTCTGAAAATTCTGTATTCAGGAATGTATCTACAATTTTAACAGCCAGGCCCGGTCCTACTACTCGTCCTCCCATAGCCAGAATATTGGCATCATTATGTTCTCTCGTTGCCTGGGCACTGAAGCAGTCGCTGCAGAGCGCCGCACGGATACCGGGATAACGGTTACAGGTGATGGAAATTCCGATTCCCGTTCCGCAGATTACAATTCCCTTTTCACATTCTCCGCTCTTTATAGCCTCTACCACTTTTCTTCCATAATCAGGATAGTCCACGGAATCGTGATTGTTGCCGCATCCCAGATTTTTGTAAGCAACTCCCTGCTTGTCCAGATAAGCAATGACTTCCTGCATCAGATCATAACCGCCATGATCGCATCCCAATGCTATCATTTGTCTGTCCTCCTGTAAAATATTTTTCGCCGCAATCCGGCAGGAGACCCTGCCGAATCGCACTCATTTCTGTTTGAAATTATAGCATTTTTTCAGACACTTGGCAACGAAATCACGAATTCATATATCTGAGAATCCCCATATGAATCGCCCAGACCAGCTTATCCTGATAATTTTCATCCTGAAGCTTTGCACAGTCTTCCCAGTTGCTCAGGAAACCGCATTCTACAATAACTATCGGTACCTGCGTTTTTTTCAGAAGATAATATGTATCATTTGCTTTTGCCTGCCTTGTGTTTTCGGGATTCAGTCCCCGCACCAGTTCTGTCTGAAGAAGCGATGCCAGGCGTTCGCTTTCTTTGGAAGAGCTGTAATAAAAAACCTGAGCTCCCTGAATACTTTCCTCATGATAGCTGTTCTGATGGATACTGACAACGCAGAGCGGCTGTTCCTGGTTAATCAGTTCACAGCGCCGCTTCATATCCTGAGCTTTCTTATTGGAAGCCCCTTCGTCATAAAGCCCTCTGTCCTCCTCACGGACAAGCATAACCTCCATATCCTGCTGTTCCAGAAGTACCTGCAGTTTTTTTGCCAGCTCCAGATTCAGATCTTTTTCCAGTACTCCGTCCACCCCGACTTTTCCAGGATCATTTCCGCCATGCCCGGCATCAATCAGAACCAGATTTCCCTTTCTCTCACCCTGCGAAGAGGCCTCCTCCCAGAAACGTTCCCTGGAAAAATACAGGGCAGCAATCAAAACCACAAGTCCCATTCCAACCCCGATTTTTCTGCTTTTCTTTTTCAGCTTTTCCTTTATTCCACACAAAAATTCCATAAAAAATCCACCATACATTTCTTACAGAAATATATGGCAGATTGCTTATTTTCATTCTTGCGCAAAAGCGGGAGACAGCATGCTGTCTCCCGGCTATAACGGTTTCTTTCTAATTTACATATCTCAGGATAATATCCCAGATATTCTGACGCTCAAATCCCAGCTTCCAGGCAGAGATCCCGGCCAGATTATACTCCTTAATGAGAGATGCTTTCAGTGCAATGGAGTCTTCTTCTTCCAGCCATACCTTATAGGTATTTCCATCCGCCGTATATTCCGCATAATACTGTCCTGCATTCTCATCCCAGGTTTTTTCCGCTCCGTTTGTTTCCAGCACCTGATCAATAGCATCCATACCATATGCTTTGCTGGATACTTTCACCTGCGTGCTTGTATCAGTGGAAGGCAATTCTGCCAGTTCTTCCTCTGTCAGCGGCCGTTCTTCCCAGAGACGGGTAAAGAAAGGAACTGCGTTGATCAGCTTTTCAGCCGGTACCTGTTCCAATGCACGCTCAATTCCCTCGCGCACCCAGTTAATGCTGGCGACGCTGCCCGCAACTTCCGAACCTGCGTAATGCTCATCATACCCCATGAGAATCACATAATCCACCACTTTGCCCTGTTCTTCCAGATTATAAAATTCATTATGATCTGCAGGACGATAATTATCTACAGAAAGCACAATTCCGTTCTGCCGGCACCGGATAGACAATTCTCTCAGGAACTGCAGAAAGGCTTTGGAAGAATCCGAATTAATATATTCAAAGTCAATATTCAGGCCATCCAGATCATATTCGATGGCTTTTGCAATCAGATTATTCACCAGACGCTGACGCGAAGATGTACGGGACAGAATTTCATAATCTACAATACTATCCTTGTACTTGATATCTTCCACCAGCCCCCAGACCTCTATTCCATTCTGATGGCAATAGTTTACATAACTCTGGCTGGCTAACGATTCAATATTTCCTTCATTATCACTCAGGAAAAACCATGTGGGCGAAATCGTTGTAAGCCCTTTCGTATCGGCAATCATCTCCAGCACCTTGCTGTTCGCATCCGAATTGGTCACCTGATGCCAGGCCATATTAATCGTGTAGTCTTTTGTAATATTCGTATAAACGGGCTCTTCATAGTTGGAGGTCAGTGTCTCCTGCCCTTTTTCTCCCAGACTGCGGCTGCGGATATAACCGATAAAACCATCTTTTGTCTGAACCTTGGTCCAGTCTCCTATATCCTCTTCTTCCGGAAGTACATAAAGCACGTCTCCCTTTTCCACATCCGTCAGAATCGGGCTTTTAATTCCTGCACGATACCGAACCTGTGCATCCTTTTTAGCAACAGCCGTATCCACTGTACCAAACTCAGTGATTATGTTGACACGGTTCACTTCATCTGTCATAACCTCATATTGAAGACCTGTATACTTCTGAACATATGCAAGAGCAACATAGGCCGTGTCTCCATCTACCTTCACCGGGACATAGCTCTCAGTATAACTCTGGCTTCCTACAGTATAAGTAGAACTTCCCACAGCAGCTGTGATTACTTCAGTAGGCGTCGTATACAGAAACAGATTTTCCGCCTGATCCCAATAAAAACGGGGATTCAGATAATCATACACTGTATCTGTCGTTACATAGACCTCGCCGTCTATCATTCGCCCCTTAATGTCTGTCAGTTCATTATTCAGAATTACTGACACTTCATCGCCGCCCTGTGTAGAATAATACTCTGTCCATGCCATACGCTCTTTGGAAGGGCTGTATTTCTCTATAAGAAAACTGATAAATACACCAATCAGCACGACAACGATCAGCATCATCGCTGCCAGGACAGGCGCAACCCGTCTGTTTACCTGCGTTCTTCTCTTTCTTCTTCTCTTTTTTGCCGTCATTGCAGAATCCTCCTGTATTCCTTATCATAACAGAATTTCCGCAGTACGTCACCCCCGTTTTCGACATTTTTCTATCCCAGTCAGCCATGCGGAAGAACCGGGAGAAACACGCCGGAGAGAGCTTGCTCGCGCAGGCTGTTTTCTTCCGGGGCTTCCATAGGGCGGACGCCCCTGAAGCGAGAAGGAGCCTCTCTGACTTCCTTCCTATTTCTGTCCCTCGCGGCGGATTCGAGCTTCCATGGCTGACTGCCTCCCTCTCCACCTGCCATGCGGAAGAACCGGGAGAAACACGCCGGAGAGAGCTTGCTCACGCAGGCTGTTTTCTCACGGGGCTTCCATAGGGCGGACGCCCCTGAAGCGAGAAGAAAAAAGATCTGCTGCAGTTTCTGCATTATATCTGGTTCGGAGGGGCCTCACCTGTATCATATCAGCAAAAACCGCAGCGGATCTTCTTTTCTCCAAAAGGAGCCGTGATATATTATCTGAAAAAGCCACCTTATTCTCACTAAAAATATTTTCTGACAATCATAATATCTGTGTGGAATATACACCGATCTGGTGAATGAAATTTATGAAACAGCCTGGCTTACACAGGCAGAAACACTCCGGCACAGCCGGCAGGTAAATCTTTGTCCGCCTCCCTTCCTTCGGCGGCTTTTTCATTCTTATTATAAAACAGACGGACTGGCAAATGCAAGCTCTCCTAAAATTTTACTTTTTGTTTAGAAAATCTTTATAAAAAATGGCATTTTCAGCGTATTGACTTCTGATTAAATATTGTATATACTTTCAAAAATGTATATAATAACAGAGAACCAGTTGATTTGCAGATTTGGATGTGAGGATTATGAGAATAGAAAAACTGAATGACAATCAGATACGCTGTACTCTGACCAGGGATGACCTGGCCAATCGCCAGATCAAGCTGAGTGAGCTGGCTTATGGTACAGAAAAGACAAGAGAGCTGTTTCGGGATATGATGCAGCAGGCAGCCATCGAATTTGGGTTCGAAGCTGACAATATTCCGCTGATGATAGAAGCAATTCCGCTTCCCAACGAATGTATTGTTCTGATTATTACCAAGGTAGAAGATCCGGAGGAACTGGATACCAGATTTTCCAAGTTCGCGCCAGGCGGAGATGCCGTTGGAGAAGAAACAGGCGAACTGAATGGTCTTCTTCCGGAAGGCGCCGATAATGTTCTGGATATGTTCCGCCGGCTGATTGATCGCCATCTGAAAGACAGCAGCAAGGAAGAGCAGGAACAGAAAGCTGTGACTCTGGCGTCAGAACTGGATCTGACACGACTGTATTTCTTCCCGAATCTGGATACGGTAATTTCCGCAGCCCATGTTCTGAAGGATTACTATCAGGGATGGAACTCCCTGTATCGTCTGTCCAGGGATAAAAGCTATTGTCTGGTGATTCATAAAAGCGGACACAGCCCGGAGGAGTTTAACAAGGTTGCCAATATTCTTTCCGAATACGGTACCAGCGGTAAATATTCTTCTGCAAGCGAGGCATATCTGGATGAGCATGAAGAGGCTATGATCCGAAAAGAAGCTCTGCAGAAACTTGCGCTTCTGTAATTTCCAGCAAAAATACAGCGTATACAAAAGAAAACAGAGCTGCTGATTTACATATATCATCTGTTAAATCAGCAGCTCTGTTTTTATGTCTGTATTTTTAGACCTTCCGTCAGAATATCAGTATTTTACAATAAAGAGGTTTTCTTCCTCTTTCGAAATATCACCTGAGGCAGTTCAAAAGCAAATACAATTCCAAGAACAATGGATACAGCGCATTTTACGGCCGCGTATCCTGTGCTGAGCGCTCTCTCCATCTCATCCATAACAAGAAAATAACTGGTCCAGTATATTCCCGCTCCCGGTACAAGGGCAAAAATCCCCGGAAGCAGAAATACAAGGGCAGGACAGGAACGGCGCACCGCAAGAATACGTGAAAGCAATGCCACCACAAGGCTTGCGAGAAAAGATGCCGCCGTAACTCCCCAGGACATCTTACACTCCCCATACACCAGCCAGCCTGCGGCTCCCGTCAGGCCACAGAGCAGATAACAATTTCGGGGAGCTCCATACAGCACAGAAAAAGCCAGGGTTCCCATAAAGGCCATCACCAGTTCTCTCATCACAGCGGCACACCTCCCATCCACAGATTCAGGAAGAAGATTCCGGTTCCCACTCCCAAGGCAATACAGAAGAATACCAGAAGAGTATCCAGCATCCGGACTGCTCCGGATATATAATCTCCGTCCGCCATCTCCCGTATGGAGTTGACGAAAGCCACTCCCGGAATCATAGGCATGACAGACCCCACTATCATGTAATTCATATGCTCACCTATTCCCAGATGATAGGACATTCCACAGAAGCAGGTCACCAGCAGCCCTCCTGCAATATTTCCGGTGATTTTGGAAAGGTGAAAACCAGGCACACTGAATATCAACAGATAAAGCAGCATTCCCGCCATAAAAGCCGTCAGTCCGTCCACAGCGTTTCCGCCAAAAAGACAGCAGAACGAACCGCTCCCCAGGCCCGAAGAAAGGATTTTCCATATCCTTCTTTTTTCCGGCATGTGCCGGATGCCTTCCAGTATCTTTGCAGCTTCCTGTACGGTGCACTGTCCGGCCTCTATTTTTCTGGAAAGCTCATTGACCGCAGCGATTTTTTCCAGACAGGTCCTGCCCACAGGAACCTGGAGCACTTTCGCATAATTCATCCCCGGCATTCCCCCGGTCATGAAAATGCCGTTACTCAGTACAAAGTCCTGCTCTGTCTCTGCTCCATATGCCCTGGAAATTCTGCGGATAGTATCACTGACCCTGAAGATCTCCGCTCCGTTTTCCAGAAGCAGCCTTCCGGCCTCCATAGCCAGTTCCATACCCTGACTCTTGTCTTCCTTCTGATCCATTTTTCTTCCTTTCCCACGCACAGGAAGCGCCGCAGACAGCTTTCCCGGCCTTCGGCTGGTTTCCTGCTGCGCGGCGCTTTCCATACATTAATCCAATTCTTCTGCGTTGGAAGCAACGACTTTCCGATACCAATAATAGGATTTTTTAGGACTTCTCTCCATGGTTCCTTTTCCTTCATTATCACGATCCACATAGATAAAACCATAGCGTTTTTTCATTTCTCCACCACCGGCGCTGACCAGATCGATGGTTCCCCAGGGCAGGTAGCCCAGACACTCCACTCCGTCCTTCATGGCCTCTTTCATCTGGATGATATGCTGCTTTGTGTAATCAATCCGATAATCATCACAGATGCTTCCGTCTTCACCCGGAATATCCTCACACCCAAGACCATTTTCTACAATAAACAAAGGCTTCTGATATCTGTCATACAGTTCATTCATGGTAATCCGCAGTCCTATGGGGTCAATCTGACGCCCCCATTCCGTGATCGGAAGATAGGGATTGCGCAGTGTGGCTACCGCGTTGCCGTCCACCACGTTTTTGGAAACTTCCTCCCCCGTTCCAATCAGGCGGGAAGAATAGTAACTGAACGCCACAAAATCTGCCGTATTTTCCCGCAGCAGTTCTTTTTCCTCCTCAGTCACTTTCAGTGTTACCTGATTTTCCTCAAACATTCTGTGTGTATAGGAAGGATAAGCCCCTCTGGACTGCACATCAATAAAGAAGTAATTTTCGTGGTTCTTCTGAACGCTGGCCATCACATCCTCCGGCCGGCAGCTGTAGGGGTAAAAACTACCTGCAGCCAGCATACACCCCACTCTGTTTTCCGGATCAATCTCATGGGCAAGCTTTGTGGCCCGGGCTCCGGCCACCAGCTGATGATGCGCCGCCTGATACATAATCTGGCGGGGATTCTCCTCCCCTTCCATCAGAAGACCGCCTCCCAGAAAGGGAATATGTGTAATCATGTTAATTTCATTGAAGGTAATCCACCAGCGCACCTTCCCTTTATACCGTTTCATTACCGTCTCACAGTAATGGCAGTATGCATCGATAGCCTTCGGAGATTTCCATGCCCCGTACTTTTCAGTCAGGGCATAGGGTGTGTCAAAATGGCACAGGGTAACTACCGGCTCCATGCCATAGCGGTGGCAGGCGTCAAACAGCCTGTCGTAAAATTCCAGCCCCTTTTCATTTGGCTCTCTGTCATCGCCCTTCGGAAAGATTCTGGGCCAGCTGATGGATGTTCGAAAAGCGCGGATGCCCATTCCTGCCAGAAGCTTCAGATCCTCTTCATATCTGTGATAAAAATCAATAGCCTCATGGCTGGGATAAAACGCAAGCTTCTCTTTCAGATACTTTTCCGGATGATACAGCATATCCCAGCGGCCATGAGCCGCATCCGGCAGAAGATCCACTACGGAAAGTCCTTTTCCATCCTCCAGATAAGCCCCTTCGCACTGGTTGGCCGCCATGGCGGCCCCCCACATAAACGATTCAGGAATCATATGCTTTCTCCTATACTATAGTAAACAGTGTCTTTTTCACATGGGTTTCGCCCTGACCCGCCGGAATCACATCCAGAAACTCCCTGGTATTAGTGACGATGACAGCAATGGTAGTGTCATAACCTTCCGCTTCCACCGCATCCTTGTCGAATTCCACAAGCAGATCGCCCTTCTTTACCATATCATTTTCTTTTACATGAGCCGTAAAATGTTTTCCGTCCAGTTTTACTGTGTCGATTCCAATATGCACCAGCAGCTCCGCGCCGTTTTCATCTACCATGGAAACCGCATGCATGGTGGGAAATACGCTGAGAATCTTTCCGTTTGCAGGAGCGCAGACCTTTCCGTTCTGAGGAATCACTGCCCCTCCCTTTCCCAGCACTTCACTGGCAAGGGTTTCGTCTTTCACATCCTGAAGACTTACAGCCTGACCGTCCGCAGGGCTTCCGATTTCAATTTTATGTTCCAGAGCAGTTGTCTTTTCCTGCACCGGTCCTGCTGTCTCCGCCTCGTCTTCAAACCCGAATACCCATGTGAGGATAAAGGTAATTACAAAGCCAATTCCCACAGAAATAAATGCATGTACAATATTCATGGGGTTTTCTCCGATAAACACTGCAAAGGATGCAAGACCCGGAGTTCCGGAAGTATAGCGTACCACCCCGTTCAGACCTGCATACAGGCCGCCGCAGGCTCCTCCAATCATAACGGCGTACAGAGGTTTTCTCAGTTTCAGGGTCACACCGAACATAGCCGGTTCTGTCACACCCAGAAGAGCTGTTATTCCCGCAGAGGTAGCAATCTGACGCATTTCCTTATTCTTCGTTCTCACTGCCACAGCAAGAGATGCCGCTCCCTGGCATATATTTGACACAAAACTTCCCGGTCCCATGATTGCCTCGCAACCATAGGTGGCGTAGGACTGCACAATGACCGGAGTAAAGCTCCAGTGCATGCCGGTCATAACCAGCAGCGGCATGAAAGCTCCCATCAGAGTAGGCACAAGCCAGCTCACGTTCTGATTCAGATAGTTGGCTCCCGCTGCCAGTCCGGTACCAATGGTATATCCCAGAGGTCCGAGCACAATAAAGGTCACCGGAGATACAATCAGAATAGTGATCAGGGGCTTGGACAGGAATTTTATAGGCTTGGGTGAAATCTTATCCGCCAGAGGCTCTACATAGGACATGAGCCAGATAGCCAGAATGCTGGGGATAACACTGGATCCGTAACTAATCAGTGTCACCGGAAGTCCGAAGAACTTCACCGGCTCTCCTGCGGATACCAGGGCGGTAAAGTTTGGATGCAAAAGCGCAGCTCCGATTACAGCCGCTATGTAAGGATTACATTTCAGCTTTTTGGCCGTGGACACTGCTACCAGCACAGGCAGAAATGTAAACGCTGCATCTGCAATAAAGTTAATCATGTAATATGTCTGGGACGCACCGTCCACCAGCTTAAAAAAGGTCAGCAGCGTCAGCAGAGCCTTCAGCATACCTCCTGCGATCAGCGCGGGAATAATCGGCGTAAAAATACCGGAAATCATGCTCATAGCACGGTTTATCAGATTTCCCTTGTGCTCCTCTTTTTCCTCTGCGTTTCCTACCGGTCCCATCTTTTTAATTTCATTCAGGACATTCACCACATCCGTTCCGATGATAATCTGATAGACTCCGCCTTTCTTCACGGCTCCCACTACGCCAGACACCGTCTTGACTCCTTCCAGATCGCCTTTTGACTCATCCTTCAGATTAAGGCGAAGTCTGGTGGCACAATTTGTCATGTAGGAAATATTCTCAATTCCTCCCATGTGGCTTAAAATGCCTTCCGCCATTTCTTTGTAACTCATGGAAACTTCCTCTCTTTCCTTATATTCTGAACTGCATTCCCAAAATCAAAAAACCAGAAAACAGCACAGAGTCCCCCCTGTCACAGCTGTCTTCTGGTTTTGCCTGCTTAGGATGCAGTTACAATCCATTTCACTGTTCATGTTGCTACGGCGCGGCGTTTATATGCGCTCATGCCTTTTTATTTTTATCCCGTCTGACGACCCGCCCAATATGAAGCATTAGATACATCTGCTCTTCTCTCGTGATCTGAACCTGGAACTTTTTCAGAAAGTACTCTTCTATACGACAGACACAGGCGTAACAGTCGGGATAAACCGCTTTCACCTGCTCATATAGTGTATCGTCATCTCCCTCAATCAATTCGGAAGCCATCAGGCGATGAGCAAAATACCGGATGTGTGTCACCAGTCTCTGATAATCCAGGCTTTTCTCATCCAGCTGCATATTAAAATGAATCTGAATGATACGGATCAGTTCCTGTACTGTCTGGGTAATCAGGATGGTAGTCTCCATCTTTTCCCCATTCTGAACTCCATTTACAAAATGCAGGGCAATGTATCCCGCCTCATCCTCAGGAAGCCAGATATTTTCGTAATAGGCAATAGTCTTAAGAGCCTTCTTTGCCGCCTCAAATTCCTTTGGATAAAATCTTTTGATCTCCCAGAGAAGGTAGTTTTTAAGGGGCGTATTCTGCTTATAGCGATACAGCGCATAATGTATATGATCCGTAAGCCCCACATAGATAGCGTCGGAGAACGTGACATTCAGTTCCTTCTGAGCTTCCTCGATAATGTTCCAGGACAATTCCAGATGATTGGCCGGGATCTGATTCATCAGTTCGGAAAATTCCGCTGTCAGCTCCGGAGAATCTATGACAAATCTTTTTTCCGCCTTCTGTACATCTACGGTATCTCCCGTTTTCTTCCCAAATGCAAGTCCTTTTCCCAGCAGAATCATCTCCATCTGCTTTTCATCTTCTACCAGGAGCACATTATTATTATATATTTTTTTTATTACCATCCGCCCCATCACACCCTGTAAATATCGTCACATGCTCTGTCCGCAGCAATAAAAAAAGACCAAAGAGCATAAACAACCTGTGGGCTGTTCTTTTTCTCAGGTCTTGCCTGCCAACGCAGTTACAATCCATATTTCAACATAAACACACTATCATATACTATAATTTTTGTCAATTGTTTTTTACATTTCCTTATAAGCAAATGCACCACAAAATTGGAGAAAGAGCGCTACTACACTCCTTCTCCTTTTCTGAAAATCGTTTATAATGCCTCCAGAAATGCATTCAGTCTTGCAACCAGAGTATCCGGATCAATTCCATGAACCATGGCTGCTTCTCCAAGACTTTCAAACTGGTGTGCAGGGCATCCGATGCAGTGCATACCTTCTCTCATCAGAATATTTGCCATATTCTCATCTACCTGAAGCACGTCCGCAATCAACATATCCTTTGTTACCTTTGCCATCTGAAACTTCCTCCTTTATCTATGCTCTTTTCCCTTCAGGGGATATATTCTGCATATTCACGAATTTTATTATAATCTAATTCCGAGTAATTTGCAAGGAATTAATTTGTGTTTTTTCCATCCCTTTTGCACATCTTCACGTACAATTCTCTGTTTACATATTTTCCACTTGTATAATCTCTGCATTTATTATAAAATACGACTGTAAACAGAGATTTTTCCTGCGGGGAGAATAAAAAGGAGGATTTTACGTTATGGCATATGTAATTAGTGATGACTGCGTAAGCTGCGGCGCATGCGCAGAGGTATGTCCGGCAGAAGCTATCAGCGAAGGCGATGGCAAGTATGTAATCGATGCAGACGCATGCCTTGACTGCGGAACCTGTGAGGCAGAGTGCCCGAACGAGGCAATCAGCGCAGAGTAATCAGCAGAATCCATGTAAAACTCAGAAAGGGACAGGCCTATGCGGTCTGTCCCTTTTTCTGTCTGAAAAATCTTCTCTTCTTTTTCTCCTCTTCCCCAAAAATCGCCCTCTCTTTACGCGCTTTCTGGGAACTCCGGATCGTCTCATCCAAGCGGCGGAAGCGCTCGTCCTCCCTCTCCTCCTTCATACGCAGCAGATAATCCATCTCCTTAATTACCTGGTCACTGACCTGACTCCCAATCTCTACTCCCATACGTTCCGTATGATCCTCAAGAGCTTCTGAAATCAGGCGGCTCATAATGCACTGAAACTGCTGCATCTTTTCCTCTCTGGCCGCCGCCTGGCTGTCTGTCGTCAGAGAGAGCCCGTCCGCGCGGGCAAGAAGATGAGAAATTTCCGTATCTCCCTTTTCCAAATCCGGAAGCAGCATTTTTACCGCTTTCAGCTGAACGCCTCTGTCCTTCAGTTCTTTAATATGCCGGAATAACCGGATATCTTCTTCTGTATAATAACGGTGTCCCATCTCATTGCGTCCAATGGGAAGTTCCAGTTCCTCTTCCCAGTATCGAAGCACATGAGCCTCCACATCCACCAGTTTTGATGCATCAGAAATCATATACCGTGTGTCGCCCATACAAATTCCCTCCAGATTATGTATATTATTTCCATATCGCTATTATAACAGATTTCCATTTATTTACAAGTATTCCAATGCACATTTTCTGCAAATTTTTACGCCGCCCCTCACACTTTCTGTGAAGGACGGCGTCTTCTTCTGTACTTTTATGTAACCGGAGGTCCCGGTTTAAAATTTTTGAATGTAGTATATTCCGGCATCCAGAGCAGATTAATGGTTCCGATAGGACCGTTTCTCTGCTTCGCCACAATAACTTCTGCCAGATTCTTAAGTTCTGTATCTTTATTATAATAGGAATCCCTGTACAGGAACATTACCACGTCTGCGTCCTGCTCGATAGCTCCTGACTCACGCAAGTCTGAAAGCATGGGTCTGTGCTCCGGTCTCTGCTCTACGGCACGGCTGAGCTGAGAAAGCGCCACCACGGGTACATTCAGCTCTCTGGCCAGACTTTTCAGTCCGCGGGAAATATCTGAAATTTCCTGCTGTCTGGAATCTGAGCTTCTTCCGCCTCCGGACATCAGCTGCAGGTAGTCTATCATGACAATGCCGAGATGATTTTCCAGTTTATATTTCCGGCATTTTGATCGGAGCTCGGCCAGAGTAATACCAGGTGTATCATCAATAATCAAATGAGAGGAGGCCACTCCTTCAGCACCTTCCACCAGGCGCTCCCAATCCGAATCTGTCAGATTTCCATTCCGCAGTTTCTGAGCGTCCACGCCGGATTCCATAGATAAAAGACGGTTTACCAGCTGCTCCTTTGACATCTCAAGACTGAACACAGCTACTGTCACATTGCTGCGAAAAGCCATATACTGAGCTATATTCAGAACAAAGGCTGTCTTTCCCATGGAAGGACGGGCCGCAATCAGAATCAGATCGGATGGCTGAAGTCCCGAAGTCTGATAATCCAGATCCTTAAAACCGGTAGCAATACCGGTTACATTTCCCTTGGTCCTGGAAGCCGCCTCTATCTTTTGAATCGCATTCAGAACCACCTGTCTGATCGGCACAAAGTCACCCGCATTCCGCCGCTGTACCAGATCAAACACCCTTTTTTCAGTCTGTTCCAGAATTTCCTCCATAGGCTGTGTACCGGCATAGCAGAGATTATTAATTTCATCATTAAGGCGAATCAGCTTCCGGAGCGTAGATTTTTCTGCCACAATATTCGCATAATATTTTACATTTGCAGAAGTGGGAACCTGATTCAGGATATCCCGTACAAACTCCATGCTGCTGACTTCCTCAGGCACATCTTTGGCTCGAAGCTGGTTCTGCAGCGTTATCAGATCCACAGGCTCCTCTTTATTAAACAGCTCTACCATGGCCTCAAATACAATTCCGTACTGTCGCTGATAAAAATCTTCTCCCGTCAGAATCTCCGATGCCACAAGAACCGCTTCCCGGTCCATAATCATCGAACCGATAACCGACTGCTCTGCCTCTAAGCTGTGAGGCATAACACGCTTGATGATCGCTTCTTCCATCTTATTATGCTTCTCTTACATTTACTTTCAGTTCTGCAGTTACCTTCGGATGCAGACGAATCGGCACCATCGTAGTTCCAAGAGTTTTAATCGGACTGGGCAGCTGCATCTTTTTCTTGTCCAGTTCAATACCAAGCTGTTCCTGCGCTGCCTGCGCAATCTCCTTTGAAGAAACGGAACCGAAAATCTTTCCGCCTTCCCCTGTCTTGATCGTTACGTTGACTTCCATCTCCGCAAGACGCTCTCCAAAAGCCTTGGCCTCTTCATAGATTTCCTTCGCGATTTTCTCTTCATTGGCCTTCTTCAGCTTTAAATCATTCAGATTCTTGGGCGTGGCCTCCAGTCCCAGTTTCTTTGCCAGAATAAAATTGCGGGCATATCCGTCATTCACATCTACGATCTGCCCCTTTTTCCCCAGGGACTTTACATCCTCTATCAAAATTACTTTCATTTAAAATTCTCCTTCCTCATGCAGTTTGTCAATCGTATGCTTAACGATCTCAATAGCTTCCTCGACACCACAGTCCAGCTGTGCTCCGGCCATATTCATATGACCGCCGCCGCCCAGACGCTCCATCAGCACCTGCACGTTCACCTCGTCGATTGATCGGGCGCTTACATAGGTTCTGTGCTGGTAATCTGTCAGAACCACCGACGCCCTTACACCATTGATATTCAGCAGTTCGTTGGCCGCCTGTGCCCCCACAATCGTGGGGCTCTGTATATTCTGATCCGGGCAGACAGAGATGGCAAATCCATGATAGAGCTGAGCATGGCGTACTGCTTCTGCCTTAGCCTTGTATTCCGACATGTCGCTGCGGAACATTTTCCGCACACGGGTTACATCCGCGCCGCAGCGGCGCAGAAAAGCGGCGGCTTCAAAGGTTCTTACACCTGTCTTGCTGGTAAAATTATTTGTATCGATGATAATTCCACCGTACAGACAATCCGCTTCCACTGCTTTAATCTTCAGCCCTTCATCAAAATACTGCAGAATCTCTGCAACCATCTCACAGGCTGATGATGCATATGGCTCAATATAGGACAGAATCGCATTCTGAATCTGTTCATTCGTCTGTCTGTGATGGTCCAGTACAACAATTGTAGAGGTCCGGTTCAGCAGCTCCGGACATTCCGTATAACTGGGCCTGTTCGTATCTACAACTACCAGAACCGTATTCTGATCAATCATCTCTATCGCCTGCTCACTGTTCAGGAACATATCCGTCTCATAAGCAGGATTATCCTCAAAACAGTCCTTCATGGGACGGACAGAGCTGGTAACCTCATTGATCACAATATAAGCTCTCTTTCCCAGAACCTTGGACGCCCGATAAATACCGATAGCCGCTCCGAAAGAGTCCGTATCAGACTGCCTGTGTCCCATAACCATGACCTTGTCACGGCTTTCGATAAACTCACGCAGAGCGTGCGCCTTTACTCTTGCCTTTACCCTGGTAGCCTTTTCTACCTGCTGAGTCTTTCCGCCGAAATAGGAGATATTCTCTCCTTCCTTGATGACCACCTGATCACCGCCTCTGGCCAGAGCCAGATCGATGGCAATCCGGGCGTAGTCATAATTGTCCGCAAAGCTTTTTCCGCTGTATCCAAGGCCGATACTCAGCGTCACTGCCATCTCGTTTCCAATATTAACAGTCTTCACATCCTGCAGGATTTCAAATTTATTCTCCCGCATAACCGGCAGATCCTTCTCCTGAATCGCGATGAAATACTTGTCCTTTTCCATTTTCTTCACGATTCCGCCCAAAGCGCCGATATATTTATTAATCTTTCGGTCTACCAGTGCCACCAGAAGAGAACGCCTAACCTCTTCCACCGTATCCAGAGCCTCTTCATAATTATCCAGGTAGAGCAGACCTGCTACCAGTCTCTGCTCCCGGATCATCCGGATATAGCGGTTCATCTCCGTCTCGTCAAACAGATACACAGCAATCAGGAAGCCATCATCTTCCTCCACATCCACAAATGTGCTGCTGTCCATCACATGATCCATGTAGACACGACGCAGGTCCGCCCGATAATCCTTGTCTCCGTCAGAAAAATGCACAATCCGGGTGTCTTCAAAATCATTCTGCGGCAGCATATCCAGTGTAAATTCCGGGAAAAACCAGCTGACAGACTTCCGAAGATTCTTTTTTCCCTTACCGCTGGCTGCAAAAAAAGCTGCGTTTCCCCACAGAACCTTTCCGTCCTCATCCAGAAGCGCATATGGAATCGCCAGCTCTTTCAGAAGCTTACGCTGCACCTGTCCGTACTGAGTCGCAAATGTTACCAATTCCCCGTAAATCTGCGGACGGTTCTTTACATACAGCAGGAGTACCACTGCAATATAAATGACAAGAAACCCGCTCATGAGACAGCCTGCTTTTACAGACACCGCATACATGATAAGATTCATCACCAGAAGCAGTGCACTCAATATGAGCGGCCACTGGACATAACGTCTCAGCTGACCTTTCAGTTGAACCTTTCTTTTCATTACCCTCAAAACTCCTATATTCCGCGCATATGTCTTTTATTCCGTTCTCCTCCGGATTCTGTTCCCGGCCACATATGCGCCGCCTGTTGGTCAATTGTTCTTATTATACCACAGTTCCCCGGTAGTTTACAAGGCAGGGGTGCGTATTCCGAAAGAAAGGAGAACCGTCAGTTCCGGCAAAACAACCAAAATTCCAGGGTAAAGAAAGCACCCTCAGGCTCTGCACGGAAATACCATGCCTTTCTGATGCCCGGGGTGCTCTCTGCAGAATATCATACTACAGATTAGTATCGTTCTATTTAATTAATTTTCACTTCTGCTATTCTGTCGTTTCTGCTGTTTACTTTCCAAACAGTTCTCCAAATGAAGCTTTCTTTCCAACTGCTTCTGTCAGTTCCGCCATACGGCTCACATCGCCGATAAGAATCACACCGCACAGGCGATTATTGCGGAAGTAGAATTTCTCATACTGCTTTCTGGCTGTATCCTTGAACTCTACTGTCCGGTAAACAAGAGACGGATTGGAACCATTATCACCGATAGCGTACAGTGCCGTATTCATGCCATGGAAGGAAAGAGCTGCCGGAACTGTTGTATATTCCAGTGCTTCTCCTGCAGCATTGGCGCCGGCCACCTTACCCTCTTCTACTGCCTGAGGCCAGATAGCGTAATTAATGCCTTCAAACTGCGCACAGTCACCGCAGGCATATACATCCTCTGCATTAGTCTCCATCCGGTTGTTCACTACTACTGCCCGGTCTGTCTCAATGCCGGCTGCTTTTGCAATCGCTGTATTGGCGCGTACGCCGCAGGACATAATAACCATCTGTGCCGGGAATACCTGTCCGTCTCCCAGACGAACGCCTGTTACATGACCGTCGCCTTCGATAGCCTCAATCTGCACGCCAGTGTGAATGGCAATTCCCTGTGCTTCACTGACAGCCTTGATCATCTCTCCGGCTCCCTCATCCAGCTGACGTCCCATCAGTCTCGGCGCCAGCTCCAGAACCGTCACCCTGCATCCGGCCTTTTTAAGTTCCCAGGCTGCTTCCAGTCCTAGAACGCCTCCGCCGATTACCACAACTTCCTTTGTCTGGGGCAGGAGCTCTGCAATCTTCTGCGTATCAGACAAGCGGCGTATAGCGATGACTTCCGGCTGATCCGCACCTGCAATGGGCGGTATAAAGCACTCTGAACCAAGTGCATAAATAAGCTTGGTATATTTGAATTTCGCTCCGTCAGCAGTATGAATTTCTTTCTTCTCTGTATCAATAGAAGTCACATCCTTGCCAAGAAGCTGGCAGATGTTATTCTCCTCATACCAGGAAGGCTCCTGAACCGCTATCTGCTCTGCATCCAGACCGGCAACCAGAGACTTGGTCAGCATAGGACGGTTGTATGACGGATACTCCTCGTTTGAAATCATGTAAATGGAACCCGTTTTGTCACGTTCCCGGATGGCCTGGGCAGCACTGATACCCGCAGCTCCGTTTCCGATAATAGCATACAGATTCTCCGTATCTCTGTGATATCCTGTATCCTCTGCCTCAACCGGAACAAAATTCTCTTTACCCACACCGCAGACCGGACAGATTTCCATCGATGAGTCAAACACAGCGCCGCAGACAAGACATTTTACCAGAGTAGCTTTTGCTGACTTCTTCTTGGGATTTTCCTTATCCTGCAGAAGACAGCCAAAATTATATCCATAATCATAAGCATTCAGAAGATCCACTTCGCCCGGTTTAAAGCGCACGCGGAATCCCTCATCCGGCACGCGCATACGCAGCTGCTTCAGTCGTTCAATAATATGCGGCACACCTTCGCCTGACCATCCGTAGCTTCCGAATGCACTGGCCAGCTTTCCGCCGTGCGTGCCCGCAAAAATGGAAGTAGTCAGATCCCAGATAGGCTTAAGAGCTTCTCCCACGATAGTCGGAGTACCGAACAGAATACCGTCCGCAAATCCCAGTTCTTCCAGAACCTTCGCCTGATCTGCAGTGACCATGTCATACTTGCGTACCTCAATATCTCCGCTTTCACTGATACCTTTTGCAATCTCATCTGCAAGCATGCCTGTATAGCCATAGGCGCTTACATACGGAATGACCACTGTCTTCTTTTTATTCGGATTAATAACTGTACACCACTCCTCATAAGTGTTGTACATTCTGTCAATATTGGCGTCAAGCACAGGACCGTGTCCGGTACAGATCATAGACACGTCGAGACCGCGCACTCTTTCCAGAGCCTGCAGCATAAAAGGTTTGAAAGGTCCGATAATACAGTCAAAATAATACTTGGTTGCCTTCCAGTAGTCGTCCTCATTCTTTACACGGCTCACCAGAATATCTTCAAAAGCGTAATGTGATCCGAAGGAATCGCAGGTCACCAGAATCTGCTCTTCCTCAATATACGTATACATGGTATCCGGCCAGTGCAGATTCGGTACATGCAGAAACCGCAGAGTCACATTTCCAATCTTCATTTCCTGCTCATCTTTAACTGCAATACTGCAGAAATCTCTGTTCACAATGTTCTGCAGAAAAGAAACAGCCGTAGGCGTCGCAATAATCTTGAGCTGGGGATTCAGTTCAAGGAGCTTCTGCACACTGCCCGCATGATCCGGCTCTGTATGATTGACTACCAGATAATCAATTCTGGTAATATCTGCCACTTCTTTTAACTCTTTCAGGTACTCATCAAAAAATTTCTCTTTAACCGTCTCGAAAAGAATTACCTTATCTCCAGCCTTATAAACATAGGAGTTATAGGTAGTGCCGAATTCTGTGTACATAATAATGTCAAATACACGAAGAGTGTCATCCAGAATTCCTGCCCAGTAAAAATTCTCACGAAGCTTTAATGCTTTCGCCTGCATAATCTCTTTCCTCCTGTTCTCTGCCGGCAGACGCTATATCTCCGGCTGACCTGAATCACGCGTCAGGACCCGTCAGGTTCCCGAACACACCTCTTGAATTTTATTTATTATAACCAGAGGAAGGAAAAATGTTTGTCGCATTTGCAACTTTTTAATTCTGCGGCATCATTTTTTCCCATAGCACCTGTCACAGACCTGAAATGGAGAGCCGAGCGGAAGAAGCCTGCCGCAGTAACGGCATCTGGCTATATAATTCTGCTTACCCTTTGCCAGATAACTCATAATCTTCATCTCTGTTTTTTCCCGTTCAGCGCCCAGCCATTCTTCATCTATCTCTTTCTGCATGCGGTGGGAAAACTGATAGTACAAATCAAGCTGCTTATAATAGGTTTCGTACTGAAGAATTCCACCCTTTTTCTCACGCCGGAGACAGGGCTTATCCAGAGAAATATCTGCAGACCAGGTCCTGCAGTATTCCAGCCACAATGCAACGACTTTCCGATCCTTGATATCGATAGGGCAGGTAATCATCCGGTAAAGAAGATGTTTGTTTTCAAAACCGTCAATCTGGTTTTTGTATTTTTTTGCCTGTTCATAAAGATACAGAGCTTCGTCAATATTCTCTTTCACAAAAGGTTCCGACGGGGTAACGGAATACCAGACCTTCATCAGCTCGTCAAGCGGCGCGTCGATTTCCAGAAGCACCTGCGGGAAGCCCAGATTCACCTGTGTCAGCGACTCTTCCGGAGCCTGGAAATTCTGCCGGATATACTCCAGTTCTTCCTCGCCCATGGCATTGACAAAACCCTGTTCATAAATGCCGAAACGGCCGGCTCTTCCTGCAATCTGGCGGATTTCCGAAGTCTTCAGAGGTCTTCGGCTGGTCCCGTCAAATTTGTCTGTCTGCAGAAATACAATTCTCCGTACCGGAAGATTGAGGCCCATTCCTATGGCGTCCGTGGCTACAGCTACCTTTGTCTTTCCGCGGTTGAACAGATGCGTCTGCCGCCTTCGAATCTCCGGAGGCAGACTGCCGTAAATCACACTGGAACTGATGCCGGCCTCCTCCAGACGTCCCGCCACATCCAGGACGGATTTTTTTGAAAAAGCTATGAGGGCATCTCCTGCCTGTACATCATCCGGAAATACAAAAGGTCTGCTCTCACAGATCAGTTCTGTCTTACGTTCATACCTCCTGATCTCAAAGGAGTCTCCGCACAGTCCTATCAGATGGCAGATTACCTGCTCCGCAGACGGGCTCATACAGACGTGAATTTCTTTTGCCCGAAGCCCAAGGACTGCTTTGGTCCAGGAGTGTCCCCTGTCAGTATCTGCGACCAGCTGTGCTTCATCAATTACGGCAATGTCATAGTTTTCATCAAAATCAGCCATCTCAATGGTAGATGCCGTGACTCTGCTGTTCTCCTCCTCAATGCACTCCTGTCCGGTCCGCATCGTGCAGGGAACACCCATTTCATTCATGCGCTCATAGACTTCAAGCGCCAGCAGACGCAAGGGACCCAGATACACGCCGCAGGAAGACTTCTTCAGTCTTTCCAGTGCCTGAAAAGTCTTTCCGCTGTTTGTGGGGCCTACATGCAGAATAAAGTGTCTGGGAAACTCCCTCACCTCTGCAAACTCCATTTCCGGCCGGGCCGGGACGAGTTCCAGAATTTTGTTTTTTACTTTATAACGGCGAAATCTGGGATAAAGGGTAAACAGCGTCTCTGAACAGATTGCCCCCGGCATTGTCCGTCTCAGCCAGGCCAGAAACTCTCCATTTATCCCTTCTCTCTGTTCCGCCAGAAGCATCCCCAGATCAAGGGCCGCAAGTTTGGGAATCATTTCCGTGTTAATCTGCTCAATGAGCTCAGTACGGTTTCGCCGGTAGGCATAGACCGCCACGTTTTTCAGCTGGCGATGCAGCTCCTCCAGAACCTGACTGTTCGTCTGATAAGGACGCGCGCGGCGGAAAGCCCGCATCAGATTTTTTACTCTGGCCTGGGCAACCGAATCCTTTACCGTATTTTTCGTTTTCTTCTGTCCGGCTCTGGCATATTCTTCTATATAAAACTGATTCAGTTTTTTCTTTTGAATCATGAAATCTTCCTCTTCAATAAAGTATGCCCCGCGGCCTGATTCTGCCGCGGGGCATATAATTCGCTTTTCTTACGTTCTGAATTAGTCCATTACGTAGGGCATCAGGGCTACGTGACGTGCTCTCTTGATAGCTACAGTCAGCGCTCTCTGGTGCTTTGCACAGTTTCCTGTAATTCTTCTGGGAAGGATTTTTCCTCTCTCAGACACGTATCTCTTTAACTTTGCTACATCCTTGTAGCTGATCTCGTTATTCTCTTTGCCGCAGAATACGCAGACTTTCTTTCTTCTGCGTCCCATGCTTCTCCGTCTTGCCGGAGCTTCGCCTCTATCGGATTTTGTGTAAGCCATGGCTGTTACCTCCTTCTATATTCTCCAAACTTTCCCTGATTGTCAGTTGAACGGCAGCTCCTCATCAATTCCATCGGGAATATTCATAAAGCCGTCTCCCGCTGCTGCGGAAGGTGCCGGTGCCGCCTGGAACGGGTTGGAATTCTGCTGAGGCTGGAAACCTGCGTTCTGTCCCGCAGCAGCCTTACTCTCTGCAAACTCCAGATCCTCTGCCACTACATCTGTCGTATAGACTTTCTGTCCGTC